>JAFXVB010000013.1 GCA_017534945.1 Alphaproteobacteria bacterium
ACCATATTGGAAAATCTTTGGAATTTGTAAAGGCGCGTAGCGAGGCTTTGCGTGAATCCAATCCAATGTTGGGTCATCGTGGTTGCCGCTTGGCAATTACATATCCTGAAATCTGCGAAATGCAAACACGCGCAATTTTGTCTGCGGCAATTGAATGCAAAAAAGCGGGTGTCAAAGTATTCCCAGAAATCGAAGTGCCTTTGGTTGGTTCTAAAAAAGAAGTCGATATTGTTAAAACAGTTATCGATGCAACCGCGGCGGCTTTGTTCGCAGAAATCGGCGACAGTGTAGATTACACAGTTGGTTCAATGATTGAATTGCCACGTGCCGCGGTTTTGGCTGACGAAATTGCACAAAGTTGCGAATTCTTTGAATTTGGAACAAACGATTTAACACAAACAACATTGGGTATGTCGCGTGATGACACTGGTAAAATCCTGGACGAATATCGTGCGCGTGGTGTTTATGTTGCGGACCCATTTGCATCTGTTGACCAATTGGGCGTTGGCTTGTTGATTAAGGATGCTGTGGCCAAGGCACGCAAGACCAAGGGTGACAAAATCCACCTTGGGGTTTGTGGTGAACATGGTGGCGATCCTGAATCTATTTCGTTCTTCCATCAATGTGGATTTAATTCAGTATCATGCAGTCCGTTCCGTGTGCCAATCGCACGTTTGGCGGCGGCCCAGGCGGCGGTCAAATTCCCACGCAAAAAATAATTTTGCGCGTGAACAAAAAAACTCTCCAGAAATGGAGAGTTTTTATATGCCAAAATAATTTTGATTGACCGCGCTTTCAATAAAGTCCTATGATAGATTCATAGGGGAACAAATTTTAACCAAAAGGAAGAATCATGAAAAAAATAGTTTTATTTGGATTGGTATGTGTGATGTCTGCGTCAACCGCAAATGCCGGTTGGTTCAGCAACCTGTTTTCAAAACAAGCCGAACCAACAACTTTGGGTGAGGCATGTAATACAGATGAAATTACATCAATATGCCCGGAAATTGCATTGGGTGAAAAAACATTAACACAATGTTTAAGCGAAAATGTAAAATCTTTGTCTAAAAAATGCGCAAAGTTTGTTAAAAAATCTGTTGCTGATAACAAAGAATTGATTTTGGAAAATAAAGATGCGGCAACAAACGCTGTGACAGAAAAAGTTCAAACTGTAAAAAATGCTGTTGCAGAAAAGAAAGCGTCAAAGGGTGAAACAAAAAAAGCCTTTGCGGATAAAAAAGCAAAAGTAAAGGCTGATGCCAAAGCCGCAGCCAAAGAAATCAAAGATACGGCAACCGCTGTTAAAAACGATGCCGTTGAAACGGGCAAATCATTAAAAGAAATTGCAAAATAAAATTTATAATTTTTATAAAAAAAACATCGGTCATAGACCGGTGTTTTTTTACGCTTTACACGATTAAAATAAAAATGCTATAATAATTCTAAGTGAAGGTTTAATCATTAAAAAACGGCAGAAATATGCTGTTTTAGGAGAGCTCTATGAAAACACAGAAAGTGAAGGAAGTATGCAACAATATCATGTGCACTGCGATATTGTTGGTAAGTTCGTTTCTTATTTGGTCGGTATTTTTGGATATGCGTGCCTATGGTGATCCTATTGCACCCGCAACAAACGCCGGTGCTTCACGCATAAATCCTGCGCGGGCCGCGTCGGTACGTAAAACGACCCCCGCACGCAGTACCGTTGCGCGTCCGGCACAATCACGCACAGTTGTAAATACGGCGGCGCAATCGCGTACAACCGTACCTAATAATCGTAATGTTAAAACCCGCAGTATCAGTGTTCGCAACAATGATGGTGTCGTTCGTGATGTGACGGCGGCAACACGTTCTGTGGCGGCGCGTTCTAATAATAATTCAACAATGCGCGGTATTTCTGCCCGTAATACAGGTCGTGTTGTTGCACGTACTGCAACTGCACCGGCGCGGGTCAGTTTGATTGGCTCTGCATTGCGTGCGTCTGCAAATTCTAATTCTTCTACTATCACGAATTTAACCGCAAAATTGTATACGGGAAATTATTCGAATATTATCGATTCTACAACTGGTTTGATTTCTGCCGATGCATACAGTAATTGCTTGGAAAGTTATTATACATGTATGGATGAAATATGCACCGCACGCAGTGATGCCAAGGGACGTTGGTCTTGCGCGGGTCGTGCAACCAATTTCTTAGAGGCTGAAACAGCATTGGAAAAGGCAAATGAAGAACTTATCAGTTTGTCTGGTCAATTGGCTTTGTTGGTTTCAACCAAAGGTAAAGATGTAAGCGAGGCTTTCAAATTAACCGATGCTGAAAAGGTTATGAATTGCGTGTCTTATAAAGATGCCAAGACTGTTGCTGGAACAACCAAAGATTCCAAGGGAAATACTATTACTGCGGATGCATATATGAAAAGTTGGTGCCAATCACATATGTTATATGACACAAATGAATGCAGTAATACCGTAGAACCAAAATATTGTCGGGATGGTGCCGACGGTAATGATTTTGGTTTTAATATTGACAAGATTGACGGTTCGTCTTCGGATATATTGGCTTCGTTAAAGGCGTGGGCAAACGCCAAAGATTTGGCAAAACAATACGAAAACAGTACGACCGATTTGGTTTCGAATTACACTTTGGTTTCTGGGGTTGTAAATGGATTGTCTGGTATTAATGAAAACGTTGATACTTCCCAGGCTGCCTTGGATACACTTGCGAACAAATGGGGATATGAATTGTTCCAATATGCACATAATAATGTTTGTGGTCGTGTTTTGGATTCTTGCTTTAACGGTATTTACGAGGCTTGTGGAACACCGCCAACCATACGGATTAATAATTCAACCGGCGGAACAACAACCGCAACAATGTGCGCAAACAGTGCATCATCGAATTGTCCATTTAACTATAACAGCAAAATTGCGGTATCCAGTGACGGTGAAGTGGAATTGAGTGAACGCGGTTCAACCGGAACAATCGCTTCTTCAACGGCTTCTTGCTTTGGATATACAAGCACAAGTGGCGATCCATACGCATCTTTGCGTGGGCCGGTTGCTGATGCACGTCGCAGTATTATGCAAAAATATCTGTTGGATGCAAATGCGGCATGCGATACATATGGTGCGGCATTAAAGAATACTGCGCAAAACATCAATTATCAAAAAATTGCGGCCGAACAGGCATTGCGCCAAAAACGTATGGATTTCTATAACGAAGAAGAAAGTAAAATCACAAGCGAAGCAATCACCGCATACGCAAACTTTAATGAATGCATAAGTGAAATCTGGGATTGCTATAACGAAAATGTGGACGAAGAAAACTGGTCAACGGCGCGTATCAAAACATATTGTTCCCAGGTTGCAAATGTTCCACATTGCTATGAACCAATGATTTGCAAATCACCAATTGCACAATTTGATGCAATCATTGATGTCGCTGATAAAGATCAGTGTAATTATTCCGCTGATCGTGATGGCAATAACGCAAATACATGTCGCAATGTTGTGACATTGCAAGAAATCTTGTATGGCACTGGTGCCGGGGCTGTGAGTATTGATGTCGCACTTAGTCCAGATTCCAGGGCAAAATCCATAGATGTTCGTGAATCTTGCTTGTTGCGTGCGCTGGGTTGTGGTGCAAACAATGACGAAGATGACGCAAGCCAGGGTTGCTTACGCGGCTTTAACAAGTCAAATTACACATCTAACTAAAAGAAATCACTTGAAAGCAAAATGCCCGATGAAAATCGGGCGTTTTTTTGTTTTGATTTGTTTGTCTTGTGATAAACAAAATATAATTTGTGAATTATTGATGCGGCTTTGCGTTTGCTTTGCGTTTGCAAAGACAAATGCATAAATTTTTCGACAAAACGCTTGACAATGTGTCAAAAAATGGTAATCTTTGCATAAAGTTTTAGACATTTTGTGTCGAAAACAGAACAAGAACACAAAGCGTAAAGGTTAAAAAATGGCTAATTTTGCAATCTTTCAAACCGGTGGCAAACAATATCGTGTGCAATCTGGCGATGTTATCAAGGTTGAAAAATTGAACGCATCTGGTGACGTTGAATTTGATAAAGTCTTGATGATTGGCGACAAAATCGGCAATCCATATATCGCGGGTGCGCGCATTATCGCAACCGTTGTTGAACAAAAACGCGATGACAAGGTTTTGGTTTTCAAAAAGAAACGTCGTCAAAACTATCGTCGCACACGTGGTCATCGTCAATACATCACTGTATTGAAGATTAAGGAAATCAAGGGTTAAATCCCGACAAAGGAGTGAATTATGGCACATAAGAAAGCTGGTTCCGCTACTTCGAACGGACGCGACTCTGCTGGACGCAGATTGGGCGTCAAAAAATCTGGTGGTGCGCGTGTTATCCCTGGGAATATCATTATTCGCCAACGTGGTACCGCCGTTCATCCTGGGTTAAATGTTGGTATGGGTAAAGACCACACATTGTTCGCCAAGATTGCAGGTATCGTGAAATTTAAACGCGGTTTAAATGATCGTAAAACGGTTTCTGTTATCCCTGCGGACGAAGCAAAATAATGATGAAAATTATTCGAAAAAAACCGGCGTTTGCCGGTTTTTTTATGTTCAAAGTGCATTTGTGGCATCATCATTTGCACTTTGCACTTTTTTATAGCCTCTGTTTGTGATATAATTACATAAACATGAGGAACATTTTTTTATGTTTTTTAACGTTGATGCTTTTTGCGCCCGATGCTGTTTTGGCGGCGGGTTCGCGTTCGCTTGTTAAAAGTGATGTTAATGAAAGTGCGCGTACCGCATCCACCGTACGCGGCAATACAAATCGTTCTGCAACAAATACAACAAATCGAACTGAAAAAATAATATCACGTGAACAAAGTGTTGCGCCACGTGCCGCAGTTATGCGTGGTGGTGATAATTCCCGTAATATTGGAAATGTTGCAGTGGTCAGTCGTACATTGGAAAATCTGCGTAAAAATGCGGCGGCGGTTCGTCAACGCAATCAATCAACGCATATGACCGACAATAGCGTCCCGGATGAAAATGCGCGTGTTGAAAATAAAGAACGTGTCATCGCAAATCGTGCCGCAACAACCACAAACAAGGCCAAAAAAGTTTCCGCCCAAGATGTCGCCGATGCCAAGGATTTACTGGAACAAACCGCAAATTTAAATAAATCATGCCAAGAACAATATAACGAATGCATGGACCAGTTTTGTGCGGTCGTAGATACAAATCAAAAACGGTGCAGTTGTTCCGCAAACCTTTCCAAATATGCCAGTGTTCAAAATGCGGTTACAAACGCAAACGATGAATTAAACCAGGTTGCGCAACGTATTCGTTATGTTGGTTTGTCTGCCGATGAAATTCGTGCAATTATGACTGAAACAGAGGCCGAAGCCGAACTTGATGATAACAAAGATACGTCTGAAACACGTACAATGTTATCAAGAATTGAAGCGTTAATCAAAGACCCAACAACACGCACGACCACCACAGGCGATACTGATTTTGGTTTGGATTTAAATCTTAATTTTGACGACAATAGTGCAGATATGTTCAGTCTGGATTTTTTGAACGGCGAAAGTGATTCTATTTCCAGCAAACGTGGTACTGCGCTTTATAACGCTGCGAAAAAACGTTGTAAAACAATTTTAAATAATTGTATCGATGTTGGCGCAACATCAAATCAAATTACTGGCAATTACGATTTGGCAATTGATAAGGATTGTATCGCGTACGAGCAAGGTTTGAAAAAAATGAACGAAACACTGCAATCTAATGTGCGCAGTGCGGGTTTAATGCTTCAAAAGGCGCGTCTTGCCGTATTGCAAAATAAAAATCAATACGATGCCAAGGGTTGTATTGCGGCATTGGATTCCTGTATGACCGATGAAATGGTTTGCGGGGCTGATTATACAAAATGTCTGGATCCAACCAAAAAATATATTGATGAAAACGGCAAAGTCGTATTAGGCCAAGATATTACAAACATTACCGATTTTATGGAAAAGTTTAATAATGGTTTAATTGACAGTAATAAATTATCTTCGGCGTTATCGGTCACAATAAATGAAAATGAATGTAAAGCAAATAATAACAATGACGGTTCATGCATAATTAAATACTTGCTTACCAAAATTGGAACGGGTGCAACTGTCAAAGATGGTGGTTTATGTCGGGCGGTATTGGATAAATGCCAACAATATACATACAATTTATCTGGGGAAAAATATAATCCATATAACGATGTCGTTGTGAATTATATTCAACGTGCAATGGTGAATATAAAATCTGCGCAACAACAAATAATTTCGGATTATGCGTCCAGTTGTATGACCGATGTCGCATCATGTTATAATCAACAGGTGACCCAGGTTAATTCTTGGTCTTCGGTGGCATCGGTTTCCAGTATCAAAGGTGTCATGACCGGGGCATGTCGTAATGTTGCGCTGACTTGTGCTTATGCTGTATTTGCAAATATGTGCACAGCCGGCGAATCCAATGCAATCGATTGGGTATTGCAAGATAATATCAGTGGTACACTACAATGTCCGGCGAATACAGTCCCATGTGATGCAGAACATCCAACAAAATGTATCGAAGGTATTTCTGAAATATTCTATCAATCGTTGCTGTGTCCAGAAAATTCTGTTTACGACAAATCATGTAGTAATAACACAGGCACAAATCGCACTATCGGTGGATGTGTGAATACTCAATGCAAATGTGGTGACGGATATACTTCGTGGAATGGAACATGTTTGGCACAATGTAATGTTTCAAATCAATATCGCAATGAATACGGAACATGCACAACATGTGCAACGGGTTCATCACCAACGGGTGGTGGCAATAATACAGAACCCAACGGGTGCCAATAATAAATATTTTATTCACCAATAATAGTTTTCATAAATTCGTTGTGATTATCCAATTCATCGGCATGCGCTGGGAAATGTCTTTTTGGAAAATTTGCACCAATTTTTGGATGTTTTAACAAAGCTTCGTGCTGTTTTGCCAAAACCTCTTGAATATCGGGTGCCGGCGCAGTGTTTTCCAATTCTAAAAACACTTTGGCCAAAATCTCTGCGTCGATTAAAGCCCCATGCGCATCCGCGCGTGCGGTAAGTGGCACACCAAACCATTTTGCCAATGCGTCCAAAGTATATGCCTTTGGCCCAAAAACGCGATTGCGTGCAATTACAATAGAATCCATTTGTTGGTCACGTGAAATTTGGCGTAAACCCAATTTTGCCAATTCGAAATTCAAAAAAGGAAAGTCGAAATCAAATCCGTTATGTGCAACAACAGGACTGTCCTGAATAAATTCTAAAAATTTTGGTGCAATCTCACTCATTTTTGGCTTGTCTTCCAAGAAAGCGTTTGAAATTTTATGAACCATATATGTTTCTGGGGGAATAATTTTTCCCTCTGGATTTATATATTCGTGGAAAGTATTTTCAGTAAGTTTTCCATCAATCAATTCAACCGCACCAATTTCAATGCAACGGTCGCCACGCGTCCATTCAAACCCGGTTGTTTCAATATCAAAACAGATTATTCTTGCCATAATTTTACCCCACAAAATATGATTGAGATACTTAATTTTTTTGTATTATAATAAACCTGTGCAATTAAATCTAGAAAATCTTAACGATGCCCAAATAAAAGCGGTAAAAAAAACCGAAGGGCCTTTATTGGTTTTGGCTGGTGCTGGAACCGGTAAAACGCGGGTGTTGACAACGCGTATTGGTTATATTTTAGCACAAAAATTAGCAAATCCTTGGCAAATTTTGGCATTGACCTTTACGAACAAAGCCGCAAATGAAATGAAAAATCGTATTGATGCAATGGGCGATGGGAATTTTTATGCGCGTGATATTTGGTGTGGTACATTTCACTCTATATGTCTGCGTATTTTGCGTTCTAATTATGCGGCGGCGGGATTGCGACCGGATTTTTTAATTTATGGCGAAGATGACCAAAAATCTGTTGTTAAAAAAGTATTGGTTGATTTGAATATAACAACCACGAAAAAGCCCGCAGATTACATCGAAGAATTTTCCAGAATAAAAGACAAAGGTTTGTCAAACATTGAACGTAACGACCGAATTTTTGCGGCATATAATACAGAATTATCACGACTTGGGGCGGTTGATTTTGGTGATATTATTTTGCATGTTTTACATTTATTTGAAAAAAATCCGGCAATTTTGGAACATTATAAAAAACAATTTAAATATATTTTGGTTGATGAATTTCAAGACACCAATGCCGCACAAATGCAATTACTCTCATTTTTAACCAAAGACATTGAAAATCCAAACATTTGTTGTGTTGGTGATGACGACCAATCTATTTATTCTTGGCGTGGTGCGGAAATAAAAAATATTTTGAATTTTGAAAAGAATTTTCATGGTGCTGAAATAATTCGATTAGAAACAAATTACCGCAGTACAGGAAACATCCTTGGTGCGGCAAACTCACTTATACGGCATAATACAGGAAGATTGGGTAAAGATTTAAAAACGGTCAATGCAAATGACGATGGTGAAAAAGTTTATGTGTTCACATTACCCACTGATTTAGACGAGGCTAAATTTATCGCCGATGCAATTGTGCATGATGGTCAAGAATTCAGTAATAAAGCAATTTTAATTCGGTCTGGGGGATTATCGCGTTTATTCGAAGAAGAATTTGCGCGCCGTCAAATTCCATACAGACTTATTGGTGCGACAAAGTTCTATGACCGTATGGAAATTCGTGATGCAATTGCGTATATTCGATTACTTGTTCATCCATTTGATGATATGTCTTTCTTGCGTATAATTGGAAAACCGAGTCGCGGATTTGGCCCTGCTGCAATTGCTAAAATACGCGGATGCGGTGAAAATCTAATGGCGGGATTGCGTGCATGCGTGTTCAAAGGAAAACAAAAAGAATCTGCCGATAAATTTTTATCGTGTTTTGATTTTGATTGGGAAAATATGGCACCACAAAACGCTGTGCAAAAATTATTAGATGATTCGGGGTATATAAAAATGTGGCAAGATTCCAAAGATGCCGATGCCACCGATAGGTTAAGTAATATTCGTGAATTGATAACCGGTGTTGTATCAAAATACGATTCATTAAATGATTTTTTAGAACAGGCGGCATTGATGATGACCGATGATAATGATGAACCCGATGTATCAAATAATAATGCGGTCAATATAATGACGATACATGCCGCCAAAGGTTTGGAATTTGATAATGTATTTTTACCGGCTGCCGAAGAAGGAATTTTTCCAAACGAAAAATCAATTCAAGAGGCATCTATTGAAGAAGAACGCAGACTTGCATATGTGGCGTTAACTCGCGCAAAAAAAATGGCGATTATAACAAATGCTATATCGCGTTTAATGTATGGTAACCGTCAATATAACGCGCCAAGTCGTTTTATCAGTGAAATTGATAATAAATATTTAAATTTTGGCGACAATAAACCGCGCACTCTAACATACGCGAACCAAAAATTTGTAAAAAAACAATTTGTTGCGCCACGTAAAACATTGGTTGGACGCCAAGCGCGCCACAGTGAATATGGCACCGGTGTTATTATCGAAGAAGGAACCGGCATACTTACCATCGCATTTGGCGCGCGTGGTATCAAAAAAATTGCCAAAGATTTTGTGGAAATAATATAAATTATTTTTTTAAAACTTGCGTTTAATCGCATCAATCAAATCATCAATGCCTTCGCGTGTCTGTGCGCTTACTGGAACTATGGTTGGAATAGTATTACTACCAAACGCTGCTCTAAATGCATTTAATTTAGTGTTGAATTCTGCATCTGTAATTGCATCTTTTTTTGTTATCACGACTATTTCTGTTTTTGCTGTCAATCCATTACCGTAATATCCCAATTCGTCACGAATATCTTTATAATTCGCGTACCAATCAGGTTCATTTGCATCTATGATATGTAAAATCAATCTTGCTTTTTCTGCGTGTTTTAAAAATTTATTATTGTATGCCACACTGAGACTGGCACCGGCGGTTAATGGTGGTAAATACGCCAAAACCCGACGAACACCATTTATGCGTAAGAAACCGAAACGCACAGGTCTGGATGAATATTGGTCATTTGCGACAACAATTTGTGTTGGTGATAATACAGACAACAAAGTATATTTACCTGTTTTTTGCATACCAATCAAAGCGATATCAGCCTTTAAATTTTTATTGTTTGAATCATCACCGCCACCATTGCTATTGTTGCCGTCCCCAGATGAAAAATCGCCGTTGCCATTACTGTTTGGACTGTCGGCACCGTTTAATCCAGGCACTTTGGCGTATTTCTTGAACAAACTCCATAATTTTTCAATATCTTTTTTAAACGTATCGCCAACACTGGTGTCAATTTTTCCACCCCATTTTGTTGCTAAATCTGTTGCTTTATCAGCCATATAACAAACAAGCAACAAAACCATAATTAAAACGATTACACCACCCAAACCGTCCATATTCATATTTGATGAAATTTGTCCGTTCATTGGATTTATTGTGTATGCTAATAAAGATACAGATACACCAATCGCCACAGACAATAATATAAAATACAAAGTTGCATTTATAAAACGGTTGATTTGGGTTTTTAAATTTTCGGCTTTGAATATTTCCAAGAAAGAATTAAATATATCGCCTGCAACACCTTTGTAATTTGTTTTGGCTGTTGTTTCGGCAATTGCTGTAAATGGCAACATCAACAAACCCAAAAACAAATCTGCAATCACGCCCAACGCAGCAAACAGATATTTCCAAATACTTTTAAGTCCCAAATATACAATAACCAATCCCAAAACCGCACCAAACAATCCAACACCAACACTGGATACAACCCAATTCCAACCGATTTTTATGACCGTCACAAAAAATGCAGACATTTGTGAAGGAACACATAACAACCCCGCCGCAGATTCAGTTGTGATGTTTAACCCATTTAATGTTGATTTGGTCACATCGGCACCTTGAACATTTACCAAATATGGTGAAATATTATTTGCCGCATATTCTTTGATTGCCGCGCAATTATCTGGCAAAGAAAATCCGGCGGTGCTTGTAATATTATTCCAAATAGTTGTTGATATAAATGTTCCAAACGATACAATCGGTATCATTATCATCGTGAATGCGCGCGCAATCCCAAAATCCAATATCATTATCCACGCAGAAATAATAACGCCTTTGACAATAATATCTTTTATTGTGGCTTTGGCATCGGCGCCACTGTTGATTAAATTATACCCTTCGAACGCAACCCAAAAAGCGTATGCCAACAACATAAATATAATTGCAAACCGGGTCAAAGAACTGTCCAAAGCCATACCAATTTTTGCCATACCACCCATAAATGCCAAACCCAACTTTGCTTCGATTGGCACGAAACTTTCACTGACATTTACATTTTCTGGGCCAAAGTTAGTTAATTCTTTGGTCATTGTTCCGGTGACTAATTGACGATTGTTTTCTGTGGCCCACATACTGTAATCGTCGATTCCTGACTCTGTATCGGCGAAACAAGGCAACACAATAAACAGTGCGCATATTGCAATCAAAATCTTTCGAAATAAATCACGCATTTTTATCATGTTGTATTAACTCTTTTTGCTTTGTTTTTTCGACACTGCGGCTGAAATCCATTTTTGTGGTGCATGCCATGTTTTTTGACCTAAATCATGTGTCCATTTACCAATATCAAATTCTTCGCCTGTGCCAACATCAGCCTTTTCGCCGGGGATGGGTAATTTGACCTTTCCCGCCGGTATTAATTTATCGATTTTTGGATTCAACACATAATAGTATAACAAGAATAAACCAAACATTGTCACCAAAAATGACCAACCGTTTTTCAAAAAGTCAAATGCACCCGGATGTTGTTCTTCTATTTGTGCTTTTTGAACCATAAAGCAATCTTTGAATGTATCGTCATCAACCAAACCGTCGGCATTCTTAGATTGCGCTTCGCATACAGAAAACGCATGCATCACAGATTCTGTTGCTGGTGTTGTGTTATGTGTTATTTGTGTTTCAAATAGTGGTGGCAAAATTGCGGTATACCCATCAACCGGGCCCGGAAACATTTCGTCTGCACAGAAATAAACAATGGAAAACAACATAACAATTTTCAAAGATATAGATATAATTGATACCGCCGCTTTGACGACAATACCCAATGCTTTGCTGAATAATCCTTTGGCAACCTTCCAAACGGTTTCGTATGCCAATGCTGCAATTAAAAATGGTAAAAATATGATAACGAAAACGACCTGAAATAATACAGAAAATATTTGAAAGAATAAATCAAACCCAACAATTAAAAATGCAATTACCAATACTAATCCGGCAATCCATGTCATCATACCACCGCCCATGCCCATCCATGCATAGTTCATCAATGCAAATCCCCCAGCGGCACCCGCCAACATAACAGAATATAAATTGCCCAAAACGCACATAAATGAACCGCCAACCGGTGCCATTGCCCCAGATAATGTTGCCGACCCCATAATTGCGGTACAATCCGCCGCCGTATTGACACCGGTTGCCGCCATAGACAATGCTGATCCAATATACAATATTGGCGAGATTAAAATATCGGCCACAGTTCGCAATGATTCTGTCCCGCCCATACCCAACACACCGATTGCGGCACCTGCAAATAAAATACGTGCGCCTAATTTCCATACTGGATTAAACCATGTCATAAAATCCAGATTGTTAACAGCCGTTGAATACGATGCATTTTTTTTCATTTTATCCCACAGATATTTTGCCGCGGATAAAAACATATAAATTGCAAATCCTGCGCCCATCAAAATCCATAGATTTTTAACGATTGCAATCCAAAACATTTCGGATGCTTGACCCAACATATTTAACAAATCAACGACATGTTTACCCAAAAACATATTGCCAACATTTTCAATGCCGTCACTTGCGCCAATTGCATACATAAAACTGTCAACTGAAGTATATGTCAAAGCCGCCCCACCAATTGACGAAGATAAATACCAAATACCCAACCCCAGTGCAATCAGCACGAACACAATTTTTATGATAAGAGCAATAATTTTAGCTTTTAACATTTTTTTATTTATTCCGCATTTTTCTTAACCATTTTAAATAATTTTTTACCGCCATTAAAAGTATCTTTTGTTAATTGCATTATACTGTCGCCCAATTTTTCTCCAACTGGATTTTTACTTGCAGATACATTGAATATACCCAAAATCATATTGGTCACTTTTGGGATATTGTCATAAATAAATTCTAATACATACACCAAAACAACAACGCTGGCTATGGTTAAATCGTGAAGTCCCGAAGAATCCAAATCAAATTCAAAAACCTGGCCACTGTTGATTGCATTCAATAATGCATCGAAACTATCACCTGTGTTATCAACAAAGAATCGCATAAGTATAACCAAAATAACAGTATAAGTAATCACCGCCGCCCCCAGCGACACAATTGCACTGATTACATTTTTAATTTGATCAACACCGACATCTTTACCTAATTTTTTTGCCCACGCCAACCAATCAGGCATATCGCCATCTTTGATATCTTGAAACGATGCGGTCACCAAAGATAAAGGAAAGAAAAACGCAAACATCGCCATTGCAACAATAACATCTGCGAAATAACATAAAAATTTAAAGAACATCTTGAAAAATGTTATAAACAAATACAGACCAATAATCGCAAGAATGAAATGTTTTATAATTATACCAATATTAAAAATTTTAGGCCAAGAAAACGCAGTATCCAACATCGCAACCCCAAGTTTCATATAATTTTGAAACATGGTAATTGTGACTTTGGCTGTATCAATAATTGCATCGCGTAATTGCGGACGAAACATACCACTATCTGCCTCACTAATTTCCACAGGTTTATATAACACTTGGTCATCAATATGGTCTGGGGTTTGTTTCAACATCGCCACAGAGTATGTTTGTGTTAAATATGCGACCGGTTCAAATGTTACCATACTGACAAAACGCGGTACCATAACACCCATACCTAAAAATGCCAATGCAAATAAAGAATTTTTTATAATTGTCCATACCGAATTTTTAAACCAACCATCTTTGAATCCATCGGCAAATTTACCGGTTAAATTTTTCCATACAACACCAAATATATAAAACCCAAAAATAATACAGAACAATATAGTGCATATTACAACAAAATCATTATATACTGCGGCGGCGGCCTGGGACACAACCAAAAACAGGCGGTCAAACACCGGACAAGACCAGCATTGTACGGCATTATCAATAAAAGCGTATCCCAAACTATTCATTATTTGCCTTTTACATATTGTTTGATGTCTTTTACTTTTCCAGGAATTGCCTTTGCAATTCCAAATCCTGTTTTTGCATCCTTTTTAACTTTGTTGTATAACTCTGTTCCGTTGTTTCCAACATATTCAGTAAGTTTTTCGCGTGTAATTTCAAATAATTTATTCATCAAAAAGAAAGTTAGTATACACGACAACCATAATACAGAATGTCCACCAAACCCGCCGCCCCCATTTGTAAATGCGTTATTATTCCATTGAAACAATGCGTGTATCAACGCCATGTTTACACATAATATAAAAGCACATGCAATCATCGTTATAATGATTTGTTTTAATGCATCAATAATCCCGGAAAAAGCCGGCCAAATATCAAACCAACCATCGTTCTTTTTTGCAACCCATGCAACCACATTAAACGGATATAAAATCAAAGCCATGCCAAAATTAAATATTGCCTGGATAATTAATAATGCCATAAATATATTACACCCTGTAAATGTGACAACCAATAATATACCACTGATGATATCCATAAACCCATGACCATCGCGAATCATAAATGTTGCCAAACTTTGAAATCCATTTGATATATATTGAAAACCGCGTTTGACAATAGCATTATTTGCGCCCGACAAAACATGCACAGGTTGAATTAAATAATTGCAAGATTCTGCATCCAACCAACCTTGATTTAACAAATTTTCTGGACAATGTATTTCGCGTCCCTGAATTTCTGTTGATGTTAAATCAGTTGATTGTTGTATAATTGCAGAAGTATAAATCGACCCAAAACTTAAAAAAGGATTTATTAAATATTTTGCCATTTTATCTGGATGCAAAGGTAATAATACAATAACCGCAACCAAAGCGCGTACCGATGGTTTTAAAAGATTTTCTATAATTTTTATACCACCGGTGTTATTGATACTGTCCCCAGGTTTAAATCCAAAAGTGGTAAGCCAAAATTTCGGTACATAAAGTTTGATTAAATACGAAGCAATATAAAATATAAAAAATCCCCAAACCAAAACATAAACTATACCATTACCATCACCAACAAAATATGCATATGTTCCATTTGCAACATACATAAAAGAATCTAAAACAATTGGAACCAACCCAGAAATATCCAACGCATCAATAATCGATGCACAAGCCGTATTCGGCGCAAAAGCACCAAATACCAAGAACAATCCACATAAAAAATTTTTTATAAATTTCATGTTTAATATTTGTTATTGTAATTATAGAACATTTTGATAAAGTTATGCTATAATTAAAATATGAATTGGTTAAAAAAATTTTGGATAACATTTGTATCTTTTCTGCCTTTGACGGCGGGGGCAATTACACCGTTGGCAATTGGTGCGATTGGTGCGGGTGTGGGCATAATTGGATTTTCAATTTATCGCAGTGTTTCACCCGTAAATATTGTTGATGCGTTGTCGTTTTTTTCATCATGTTGGTCGTGCCAAGTTTTTTCAAATATCATTGGTGAAATGTCTATGTTGTTGCCAATTACATACAAGTATTTGGGCAATGTAATAATACCTGTGGCGATTGCATTAACTGCGATTTGGTTCGCGTGGCAAATTACACAAATTTATATTGGACCAAAAAAAGATGTTGCCGATATAACCGATGGTGACGGCGTGGCAAATCCTTGGTCTATTGGCGGAAAATTTGGTTCACATTTGATAAAGGTTTTATTTGTATGTGCATTATTGGCGGTACCATTACCGCGGATGATATCAAATATTGTTATTGAACCAATGTTTGACATTGGTTTATCTTTGAATTATTCAATATCCGATATTGATTCTCGTGAAAATTATGCCGATTGTATAATCGCAACCGCAATAGCGGATCGCACCAGTATAGAGGCTGATTATCAACAATCATCTATCAATGCGTTTTCACCAAGATTCCGTCATAACCTTACATGTCAAATTGCAAATGTGCATCAAATGACAGGATTGGGTATGACAATTGGTTGGACAATGTTAAATATGGCGTTCAATAATGATTACATGCATAAAATAATTCTGGATATACCAATCTTTCCAAATATTCCTTTGTTGGCAACCGGATTATTAGTATTGGTATTGTATTTTACGGCATTATTGCCAATACCATTATATTTCTTGGAAATATTTATAAAATTGGCAATAGATTTCATTTTGTTGCCATTGACTTTATTAAGTTGGTTGTTTGGCGGATGGAAATTATTTCCAAATGGCAAACGCAATTTTCAACAAATCATAGATGATGTTATAAGTGGCACTTTGGGATTAGCAATGACGGGGATATTTTTAACTTTTTCAATTATGGTATTAAATACTGTGTTTGGAAATACTGGCGACACCACCACTATCCATGCGGCAATTGCCCAAAACGATTCGAAATTATTAATAGACGGCCTTATGAATACAACGGCGAACACATCGCTTATCACCATAATATTGCTGGGTATATTTATGACAATGTTTATGAATATGATACCGGCATTGATAAAATCGCTGTTTAATATCACAATATCCGACAAATACTATCAAACCGCGAAAAAAGACCTGAATATTTTATGGGATGGTGCAAAAAAAATCTGGAAATCTGCAAAAAAATAAAAATCAAGTAATTTATTTGCATCAACCCCCTTTTTTATGCCACCCGAATCTGGTATACTATGTATCGTGATGACAAAGTTTCCGATTCTTTATTGGCCACGAAAAACCACAGATGATGCTGAATATCAGTTGGCGCGCAAGGTTATAAATGGCGCCGTAGGCACGATGCCATCGGTTATAACGGATAATCTGGATTTGGATGCCATAATGAACGAAAATCCGGAAAGTGTGGTATATTATCCTGTGTTTTGCGGTTCAACCGGTTGGTGGGGCGAATTATTAGGCGCAGGTGCGGTTGTTGTTGACAAAATGATAATTTCCCCAGAATGTCAATTGATGGTAATCACATCGGACAAAAATGCCAATTCCAAAGGCGTGAACCAGTTATTGGCGGCGGAAATTTATCCAACAAGTGGATTTTTCAAAAAAATGAATTCATCAATTGCAACGGTGGCCGATATGTTGGCAACCGATGCTGGGACGATTCTGGCTTTGTTTTCCGGTTCCAACCAAGGTAAATTTATAAACATTTTGGAATCGACCGGAAATTCATATTTAGGATGTATCGGTCGATATTAAAAATAGAGAAATGGTGGCGTAAAACGCCTGTTTTTTTTTTATAAAAATATTGCAAGAGTTTCAAAATCTCACTAACATAATTTTAACAGGGGAATAAAATGTTTAAAAAAGCAAATGTTGTTGTTTTTGATTTTGATGGCACATTATCTGCATCTGATTCGAATTTGGCGTTTGGGCGATATTGTTTTCGGCACTCGTGCCGCCCATGGCTGTTTTTGCCGGTGTTTTTGGTCGGTTTAATTGGGTATTACATAAATCAGCGCAGCAAATGGTCGCGTGAAGTTATGCGTTGTTTTACGACCCCTAAAATGGTGGAAAAATTCGCCCCAATTGCAATTCGCGAACATAAATTAAAAAGATTTGGCTGGGCAAAGGCTCAGGTTGCCAAAGAACACGCCGCCGGTAATATTTGTATTTTGATTTCGGCTGGCCCAGATTATATGATTCCAAAATTGGTGTGCGACATGAAATTTGACGCGGTTATTACATCACAAATGAACAAGAAAAAACCATGGAAGTATAAATTTATGTGCTGGGGGCCGGACAAGGTTGTTGCGCTGGACAGATGGGCAAAAAAGAATAAAATTATTCCACATGTTGTGCGCGCCTATGGCGACAGTCCGTCTGACAAATACATAATGAATATGGCAGATACCGAAATTTGGATAAACCGCAAAACCGGCCTGCCTAAATAAAAAAATGCCCACCCGGGCATTTTTTATATAACAATAATTGAACTTTGCACTTTGAAATTTGAACTTTGGAAGATTAAAATTTTATAAAATAAAATTTTAATCTTCTCCAAACTCCATATCGCGCAATTTTTCGGCGCGTGGCGAAATTTTTGATACAGATGTTTGTAATTGTTCGATATCTGTTTGCGCCAAATTGAAATGTTGTGAAACCTTTGCTGCGCGGTCACTAAGTCGCGACAGATCGCCCAATAACAAATCTAACTCTTTCTTTATTTGACCGGCAACGCGTTTTATTTTTATGTCGGCCAATACCGCGCGAATCGTATTCAATGTTGCCCACAGGGTCGCTGGGGATACAATAAACACTTTTTTACGGGCCGCGTATTCAATGGTGTTTGGAAATTCAGTATGTAATTCTTCGAATATAGATTCTGATGCAATAAACATCATCGCACTTTCTGCGGTCACCCCTGGAATAATATATTTTTCAGCGATTGCATCAATATGTTTTCGCACATCTAATTCAAATTGTTTTTTTGCGCCAATATCATTTTTATCGTTCAAAATACGATTATAACTTTCCAGCGGAAATTTACTATCGATAATCATATCGCCCGGCGGATAAGGTAATCTTATAACGCAATCTGGGCGCACACCGGTTGATAACACAGTTTGAAATCCGTATGTTTCTGGGGGCATAATATCACGCACTAAATCTTCTAATTGGCGTTCGCCAAATGTTCCGCGTGCCTGTTTGTTTCCCATTAAAATATCTTTGAAATTCGCGATGTCCGTACTAATATTCTTCAATTCCAAAGCATTTTGACTCAACATCCCCAACCTTTCTGCCAACCGTTCGCGGAGCCTTGTGTTATCTTCGCGCAGGGGCGATAAATCCACAGTGTTCTTACGGAAAATTAACACCAAAAGCAAAATTACAATAATAATCAAAAGCGGTAAAATATAGGTTGTCATTTGAAAATCCTTTGCTAAAATCAAGAATATAACAAATTATAAAGGATTTTATAAATGTTGCAAATGAAACTTTGTGGTGACCCAATTTTGCGTACAGAATGCACGCCGGTTGAAAAAATCGATGACAAATTATTGGAAACATTGGATACAATGGTTGATATGATGCGCGCACAAAGTGGCGTGGGGTTGGCCGCGCCCCAGGTTGGTATCACACAAAGGTTTCTGGTTATGATGACACCGGACGATGAAAAAATTTTCAAAATGATAAACCCGGTGATTACATCACGCAGTGAAAAAACAGTCGTAATGGAAGAAGGTTGCCTGTCGGTTCTTGGGGGCGATAATTTACCTGTATATGCAAATGTTTCACGTCCCGAAAGTATAAATGTTCAATGGACGGACGAAAATGGCGAAACACAATCTGCGGAAATGTCGGGCGTGCCGGCGCGAATTGTGCAACATGAAACAGATCACCTGGACGGGAAATTATTTATAGATTATTTGTCGGGTGCCCGTAGAGAGATGGTTATGCGTAAAGTGCGGAGGCATAAAAAATGAAACTGATATTAATGGGGACAAACGATTTTGTTGTGCCGATTTTTGAATCTCTGCGCAAAAAACACGATGTTTTATCGGTGTTCACACGTGCGCCTGCACCCGCAGGGCGTAGGCATGTTTTAACACCGTCACCTGTGCAGTTGTGGGCGGAAAGCCACAATTTGCCTGTTCATAATTCAATTAAAGAATTTGATAATGCGGGGGCTGATTTTGTTGTTGTAATGTCGTATGGCGTGATTTTGCCTGATAATGTTTTGGCCCGGGGAAATTTTATAAATATTCACCCAAGTGCATTACCTAAATATCGTGGCCCATCACCAATACGCAGTGCGTTAAAAAATGGTGATACAAAATCGGCGGTTTGCCTGATGAAAATTGTGCATGATTTGGATGCTGGGGACATTTATATGTGTCGTGAATTTGATATTGATATAAACGACACAAATAAAACTGTGGAAAATAAAGTTGATGAAATCGCAATTGAAATGCTGGACGAATTTTTTGCGTCCCCAGAAAAATATAAACCAATTGCACAAAGTGGTACACCAATTATCAGTCATAAATTCACTGGTGCTGATGAAATAATCGATTGGAAAATGTCGCCAATGGAAATTCATAATTTGGTGCGCGCATTGGGTTGTGGTCGCACAAAAATAAACGGTGTGGATGTCAAAATTTTGGAAACAAAAGTCGAAAACGACACATTGAAAATTTTACAAATTCAACCGGCGGGTAAACGCCCAATGGATTGGAAAAGTTTTGTAAATGGTTTACATGGTGCAGAAATAAAATTTGGGGAATAAGAAATGCAAAATAAATGGAAAATTATCAAACATGATAATCAGGCAAAGGAAAAACAACAAATTTGTTTTTATTGCAAACACTTTTTCTGCACAAAATACCACTATCCAAGAACTCGAATGGTTTGTTCTGGATGTTTGCCACAATGGGAATGGTTGTATTTTTTAATGCGTAATGTGTCGGCAACTGATACATGCAAGAAATTTACATTACATAAAATATACGACAAAGGACAAAGATAAAAAATTTATGCGGAGAGGGATAAAAAGCATAAAAGGAAACGAAATGGATGCGAAAGATTATGGTAAAACGGCTGTTTGCGGTGTAAATGGTGACGGTGTTATTATCTCGTCTTATAACTGTAAATGTCCATGTTTAAATTGTGTTGGATGTAAAAATCAGGAAGACAAAACCAAATGTGGGTGGCGGCATGTATTGGAAATAAATCCATGCACAAATGAAGACATGCGTGAAATGCTGTGCATAAATTGTAAAAAAGTAGAACAACAAAGATAAATAAAGAGGCTAAAATGCCAAAGCAAACAGACCAAGAAAAATATTGTAAATATATGCAACAAAATGTTGTTGTTTCTGATTATAATAATCGTGGTAAATGCACTTGTTTAAAATGTAATCAGTCTGAATGTACCAAAGAATGCAGTGCAAATGTACATTCTGTACGTATATCAAGAAAATGCAGTTCTGGTAGAGTTTGCTGGATACGTGGCAATTGCAATGAATGCATAAATACAACATTATATAGCAATCAAAGGTAAAAAATGACAAATTTTATAAATCCATTATGCGGATTACACGCGTCTAATGTTGTTATATCAAATTACAACAATAACGGATTGTGCCGGTGTCTGGGCTGTGTTGGAATTTTTTGCCAGGTCTGTCAGCAATACAAGGATTTATTAGACGAGGCAGATAAAAACAATCAAATAAAATTGGAACGCTGTATTGCATGCATGAAACAAAAATAAAAATCTGGGGTAAAAAATGGCGCGTTATAAAGTTGAACTTGAATATGACGGAACAAATTTAATTGGTTGGCAGGAAAACCAAGATGGCCCATCTGTGCAATCAATAATGATGGACGCAATTGAAAAATTTTGTGGTTTGCGCCCAACCATATTTGGTGCGGGACGCACAGATGCGGGTGTTCATGCGATTCGTATGACGGCACATTTTGATTTGGATGTGGAACATTCGCCATTTACCGTTATGAATGCATTGAATTTTTATTTATTGAACGAACCTGTGGCGGTATTGTCGTGTGAAAAAGTTGATGAAGATTTTTCTGCACGTTTTTCATGTATTGCGCGTCATTATAAATACGTTGTTTTGAATCGCGCGGCACGACCGGTTTTGGAAAAAAACAAAGTATATTGGGTGCCACAAAAGTTAAATGTTGATGCAATGCGTGTGGCTGCAAAAAAGTTAATAGGTAATCATGATTTTACATCTTTTCGGGCAAGTCAATGCCAAGCAAAAAGCCCGATAAAGACACTTGATAAACTTGATATAAAACTTGATGGGGATTACATAATATTTGAACTTTCTGCGCGTTCATTTTTACATCACATGGTACGAAATATTGTTGGAACATTGATTGAAATTGGGCTTGGTAAACCATACGATATTGATGATGTTTTAAATGCCAAAGATCGTCGCGCCGCGGGTCCAACCGCACCGGCGTGTGGTCTGTATTTTATTCGTGCGGATTATTCCACCAACGATTAAACGGTGTATGCTGAATCGCGCCGTTTTCATAAATTACAAATCCGCCGCGCAAAATTTTATGTGCACAATGTGGTGCATATATGTCAAAGTAAGACACAATAAAATCTATATTTTTATCATGACATAAATTTACAAAATGTTTTTGCAAAGGTTTGAATTTTTGAATATATGCAACTGTAAAGTTTTTTGATTCATAAATACAAATTCCATCTGGGCATTTGCGTCGTGTATTTGTATCATCTGGTGATTCGCCATTTAATTTACGAAACGCATTAAATGCAAAATAATGATTTGATGCGCGTGCTTTATTAAATTCTAATTTGCCGTCATATACCATGCCAATCAATTCATGGTCTGGTGTTATATAAAATACTGGGTGTGGTCGTACTGCAATAATTGTGGTTCCAATCAAAATACAAATTCCAAACAAAATGTAATTTGCATAACGATAAATCCAAAGTGCAGAATCTTTAACTGGTCTTATAAAAATCAAACATAATAATCCAATAATAAAAATTGCAAAGGCTGTATTTGGAATATGTGGCATTATTAAATTTGCACTGGGCATATCCGCTATATTTTGTGCAATATGTAATGAAAAGTTATAAATATACATTGCTAAATTCAATAATAAATGGCCACCAAACATGGCGCAAATTGTACCAAGTATAACAAGTGGCATAATCGCAAAAGAAAAAATCGGTAATAATATCAAATTTCCAAGCAAACTGTATAATGGTACAGAACTGAAATGCATTGCAATAAAAGGCAAGGTAAATATAGTTGCCACAATTGCGGTCATGATTGCCACATAAAAACCATTTTTAATTTTTATCAATATACTTTTATTTGTTCCAAAATTTTTATCACCAAAAAACCAAATCAATCCAAATATGGCGGCAAAAGATAATTGAAAGCCAGCCTGGGTCACAAAATGAGGATTAATGAAAAACAGAATCAAAAATGCGATACATATATTCCGCATTGATATTGCCGCACGCCCAACCAATAACGCAACAAATAATAATGATGTCATCAAAAACGCACGCAAAGTCGCAACACCAAACCCAGATATACAAACATATCCCGTAAGAAAAATCCATGCGCAAATTGTTGCAATAATTCGCGCCGGCACACGTCGTGTGATGAAACCAATACTGCGAAATATTAAATAAAACAAAGCAAACAACCAACCGCCAATCAATGTCATGTGAAAGCCGCTGATTGACCAAATATGCCCGATACCTGCGGTTGTCCAAATTTTCTTGTCACTTTTCGGCACCGCGTTTTTATATCCCAAAACCAAACCATCGGTTAAAAAAGAATTTGCTTTGTTATGAATAGTGCTGCGCAATCCATTTATACTGGCCGAGTTTTTATGCTGTAAAACCTCATAATCAACAATAAATCCTGTGGCGGTTAAATTGTTAAAATATGCCCATCGCGCATAATCAAAAGATTCTGGGGCTTCCATTGATGCCGGCGGAAACAGCGAAACTTTTGCATGAATGACATCGCCAATGCGCAAAATGTTTTCATCGTCTGGAACGGTCAATCGTATGTTTGCGTCCCGCGACAATCCAATGTCCACCGCCGGCACAGATAATAAAACGCGCATCTTTTCCGGCGCAATATCTATATCTTTAATTTGTGCAGTAATAATTTTATCACGCACAGAATATTTTAATATCGGGGTTGATACAAAATTTTGCGTATAACAAACCGCATACAAAAACCCACACAGAACCAGCATCGCGCCACGCAAAACAAAATTCATTTTGCCAAATAATAAAATAATCATACCCGCGACAAATGCAATAAATGGGTATGAAACATGTGGTTCATTTGGCATAATAAAATACACAGCCGCGCCAAACGCCAATAACATTGGTACGAACAAGAATCTGTTTTTAATTTGATTGTGAATAAATTCATACATATACGCATTATAGGGCGTGATTTACAATGCGCAACAGTTTATTTTCCAAATATAAAGTCTGGGTTTGTCCCCAATGCGATAATTGCGTCTATATCATCGTTATCACATGTTTTTTGTCGAATAACCTTTCCGCATTTTTGGCATTTATGTGTAATTACAAACTTTCCGTTTCCCTGTTCAACCGATACAGGTTCCATCATGCCGCCACAATCACTTTGACGGTCGCCCGGGTTGTTATCAACATGTCGTGACCATAAACATTTTGGGCAATGGTTCGTATATCCATTGCCCAAAACCGTTGCGCCACAATGTGCGCATGTAAAATCTTCAACACGTTTTGTAAATTGTTTCATGAATTAAATACCCAATGCATCACGATACATTTTGGTTAATTCGTCGGCTTCGTCCAATTCATCTGGATCCAATTTACGCAAACGAATCATTTGGCGAATATATTTTGGGTCATATCCCGCGGATTTAGCCTCGCTATAAATTTCTTTGATATCAGCGGCAATATTCGCAGTATCTTCGTTTAATTTTTCAATTCTTTCAATAATAGATAATAATTGTTGGTTATCAAAAGCACCATGATTTGCATTTTTCATGTTTGTTTTCCCCTTGTTTATTTTGCAATAATATAATATATTATCTATGACAAAAATCAAGAAAAAGCAGGGGGGGAGTTTTTTTGATGTTTAAATATACTAAAATTACAGCGTCATTAGGTCCAAAATCTGAAAGTCATGCAATTATAACGAAAATGGCGCGTGCGGGTGTTAATCTTTTTCGCATAAATTTCAGTCATGATACCGGCGCGACCCAGGGTAAAAAGATTGATATGATTCGGGATGTGTCGCGTGAATTAAAAACACCTTTGGCGGTCATTGTTGACTTACAGGGGCCAAAACACAGAATTGGAAATTTTGCAACCGAAGATAAATATAAATTGACCGTTGGACAAAGATTTGTGTTCGACAGTAATGAAACCCCGGGCGATTCTTCGCGCGTATGTTTGCCACACCCAGATGTTATTGCGTCATTGCATGCCGGCGACAGGATTTTATTAAATGACGGTAAACTTGAAATGCGTGTTGACCGAACCGAACCAACAAAAATAATTGCGACGGTTATACGCGGAAATGAAATTTGGTCGCGTCGCGGTTTTAATTTACCAGATACATTTATAGATACATGTGTTTTGACCGATAAAGACAAGGCTGATTTGGAATACGCGATAACCAAAAAACCTGACTTTGTTGCTGTATCTTTTGTGCAAAGTGCGGCGGATATTGACTATGTTCGTGATTTTATTAATGCACGCACTTCGCATAAAATAAAAATCATTGCAAAAATAGAACGCCCACATGCGGTTCATGATATTGATAATATAGTTGCGGCGGCGGACGGTATAATGATTGCACGTGGTGATTTGGCGGTTGAAATGCCGTATGAACAAGTACCGGCGATTTCGCGCCATATCATAAGGTTATGTCGTCAAATGAATCGGCCTGTGATTGTTGCAACGCAAATGTTGGCATCCCTTGTTGATGGTGAATTCCCAACGCGTGCAGAAATCAGTGATGTTGCAAATGCATCGTATTTGCGTGCGGATTCCACGATGACCAGTGAAGAAACCACCATCGGTATAAATCCTGTCAATGCAATTCAAACAATGTCGCGAATTTTAACATACGCAGACATGGACGGAATTGCGAATCCAAACGATTGGACGCGTGTCGAACATGTTCCAGAAAATAATTGGTCGCGTTCGGTGGCATCTATGGCGCATTTGAATAACGCATCGGCAATAATTGTTTTTGACAGGGACGGCATTGCAACAACCGAAATATCATGTCGTCGCCCAGATATGCCGATTGTCGCGGTATGCAACGATGAAACGGTTGCTAATCATTTGTGCCTGTGTCGCGGGGTTTTTCCTATTTGTGATACAGAAACATTTGGACGCAGGGACGAAACAATGGCGGCAAAAATTTTTGGAATAAAAATTGGTGATGTCGTCGTCGTTGATGATGGCACAATCAGCCTTCGCGGATTGTAGAATTTAAATTATTGACCTGTATATTTATTTTTTACTAACATTTAACATATGAAAAAAATGAAAAAAATTTTACTGCTTTTGCCTGTGCTGTTTATGTGCGGTTTTGCAAATGCGGCATCATATCGTGCGGCGTTGGTTGCAGATATGGATTCTGGTCGTGTGTTGTATTCTGAAAATGCAAATGTTGCAAATTACCCGGCGAGTCTTACCAAGATAATGACATTGTATTTAACATTTAACGCGTTGGAACATGGGCGTTTGCACCTGGACGATTATTTAATTGTATCAAATGCGGCTGCAAACGCGGAACCGGTAAAATTAGGATTGCCCGCGGGTTCTAAAATAAAGGTCGAAGACGCGATAAAGGCCGTCGCGGTACAAAGTGCAAACGATGTCGCGCGCGTTTTGGCGGAAAATTTAAAAGGTGGCAAAGAGGGTAATTTCGCATCACTCATGACCCAGGTTGCAACGGAAATTGGTTTGTCGAATACTAATTTTGAAAATTCATCGGGGTTGCCAGATGATGATCATTTATCAACTGCGCGTGATATTGCATTATTGTCCATTGCGGTATATAAACATTTTCCACAATATTGGAAATATTTTGGTATAAAAAATTGGAATTATAATGGTCAAACATACACAAATGGAAATCGGTTGTTGACATCTTTCCCGGGATGCGATGGTATGAAAACTGGCTTTACAAATAAATCAAAATATTCACTTGTTGCAACTGCATCGCGTGACGGTCATCATTTGATTGCGGTGGTGTTGGGTGCGGATAACAAAGATATTCGCGCATCTGTGGCAACCAGTTTATTAAATCGTGGATTTAAAATGTTGGAAAATGGCGCAACACCTGTGATGGTAAACACAAATCCAACACCGGTATCAAATTATGTGGCAAAGCCAATAACAGAAAATAATCCATTGGCGAAATATACAAATGACGCATCGGGTCAAACAAAGTTGGCACATGGTGCGGCGGGTGTCCAATTTGGCGCGTTTTCATCGCGGGATGCTGCCCTGCGTCAGGTTAAAAATGTTGAAAAAACATTGGGCGTGCATGCGGAAATAGAACCTGCATCGGGCGGATTATATCGCGTTCGTGTGAATAATTTGGCAGAAAATGTGGCACAAAGTTTGCGAAACAGGGCGACCGCCGCCGGTATTGACAGTTATGTGTTTCATTAATACAATGTTATTATTATGAATCCAAAAATAGAAAAATTGATTAAAATGTTTGCGCGCTTACCAAGGGTTGGAAATCGTGCGGCAACACGCATAGTGTTGGCTTTGCTTGCCGATAAAACTGGTCGTGCAACTCAATTGGCGGAAATGCTGAACGATGTTGCCACAACAATTCATCCTTGCCCAAATTGTGGCGTTTTAACAGACGGCGATACATGCGAATTTTGTCGTGATACATCACGCGCAAACGGATGTTTATGCATAGTGCGCGATATGACCGATGTTTTGGTTTTTGAAAAATCGTCTGTGTTTCATGGTCGTTATCATATTATTGGTGGTGTGTTGTCTGGGGTTGCGGGTATAACACCGGCGGATTTGAATATCAAAAATTTAATCACGCGCATAAACGATGAAAAAATAAACGAGATTATTTTTGCATTACCAAACACAGTCGAAGGAAAAACCACTGCAAATTATATAATGTCTGTGATTGGTAATGACGCGCATGTGACATTTACGGAATTGGCGTCCGGTATGCCATTGGGTGGGGAATTAGATTATATTGATGATGGCACATTAACATTGGCTTTAAAGGGGCGTAAAAAATTATGACGGATAAAATATCTTCTTTGCCACCTGTGTCAACAATGATGCGCGAATGCGATATGATTGCGAAAAAAAAGTTCGGTCAAAACTTTTTGTTTGATTTAAATTTAACCTGTCGTATTGCACGCGCGGTACCGAATATTGATACGATTCCAGTGATAGAGGTTGGCCCTGGTCCCGGTGGACTTACACGTGCATTACTATTGGCTGGGGCACACAAAGTTATCGCGGTTGAAATGGATAAAACAACCGAACCGATTTTATCACAAATAATAGATGCCGCCGATGGACGATTAACCGTTGTTTTTGGCGATGCATTAAAAACAGATTTTTCTAAATTTGGATTTGATGAATATGCAATCTGTTCGAATTTGCCATATAATGTTGGTACAGAATTATTGATACAATGGATTCATAAAATTGCAAATGGTGAACCAATTAAATCATTGACTTTGATGTTCCAGCGTGAGGTTGCCGACCGCATAGTGGCGCGCCCGGGGAGCAATGCGTATGGACGGGTATCTGTATTGGTAAATTTGGTTGCGGATGCAAAAATTTTATTTAATGTTCCGCGTACTGCTTTCACACCGGCACCAAAGGTGACATCGGCGGTTGTTCAAATAATTCCAAATACCGAAAAAATAAAAGCGTTGGGAAAAATTGAATCTGTGGAAAAAATTACTGCGAAATTATTTGGTATGCGTCGCAAGATGATACGCGGAATAATGCCCGATGTTGATTGGAATGTGTTTGATTTATCCGGTACAGAACGTGCGGAAAATTTAACCCCAGAAAAATTTTGTGAAATCGCAAAAAAATTGTTGCCATAACTTTTACTGTTTTTGTATAGTTGATTTGTAATCCAGAGGAGAGAGGGAACCAATAATGATTTCATTGGAAGTTTTACTGTTTTTTGCCATAACATGTGGTTTGGTGTTTTTGTTTCGTTCTGCAAAAATTGGTGCATTGGTGGCATTTTTATTTACAGGGATTTTATCTGGGCCGTATATGTTAAATTTATTTGAACTGACCGGCACATGGCAAATCTTGGGTGATTTGGGTATTTTGTTTTTATGGTTTACAATTGGGTTGGAAATAAGTTTTTCACGACTGTGGGCGATGCGCAACACAATCTTTGGATTTGGTGCGTCCCAGGTTTTATTGGTTGCGGTTATGTTGTTTCCATTTTTATTTGAATTTACTGGTTGGACGGTTATGGGCGCAATCATGGTTGCGTTATTGCTTGCTATGTCTTCGACTTCGGAAGATTTGCAATTGTTGGGTGATCGTAATCAGTTAAATTCAAATGTTGGTCGTCAAATATTTTCTGTATTATTGTTCCAAGATTTATTGTCAATTCCATTACTTGCGATGTTGCCGGTGTTATCGGGTAAATCATTTAATTTGGGCGCGACATTGATTGATGTTTTGGTGTTGTCATTACTATTGATATTTGGTGTTTTGATTGTTTCGCGTTGCATAATGAATCCATTGATGAAACAGGTGGCAAAATTAAAATCCAAAGAATTAATGTTATTGGTAATTATGTTGAATATTATATTCTGGGCGGTGGTATTGGATTGGTGCGGATTGCCATCTGGACTTGGTGGATTCCTTTGCGGTATGTTGATGAGTGAAACAATATATCGTCATCAAATCACCGCAGAAATAAGTCCATATACAACATTATTCCTTGCGATATTCTTTATTGTATTGGGTATGGGATTAAATTTAGATTTACTATATGCAAAATGGTATTTGGTTTTGGGTGGTCTGGCGGCATTGATGGTTATAAAATTCTTTGCAATATTTATGACCGCGCGCGTACGGCGAAATCCTGCCCCGGAATCCACATTTATTTCATTGTTGCTGGCCCAAGGTGGCGAATTTGGTTTGTTGATGTTGCAAATGATGCGCAACAATGGCATTACAACAATTCCCGCAGACGACCAAGAAATTTTAATTGCGATTATTGTATTGTCGATTATGACAACACCTTTGCTTTTGGCTTTGTATGATAAATTGCGTCGTGCCGGCAAAATTATGCAGGTTAACGCCAAAAATTTAACGGTCAAACGTACCGGTGTTCAACCGACTGTGATAATATGTGGTTTTGGTCGTGTTGGTCAAATTATTGCAAAGTTGTTGCGTGAACAAAATATTCCATACATTGCAATTGGCATGAATGTAAATGCAATTATGGAAGGTCGCGAAAATGGATTCAATGCGGTATATGGCGATGTTGCAAACATGTCTGTTTTGCGTGAGTTTGGTTTGAATCCGCGCACAACCCGCGCCGTTGTTTTGGCATTGGATAACTTTGAAACCGCGCACAAAACAATATTATCAATTCATACAATTGCACCACGTGTCAAAATATTTGCGCGCGCCCGCAATTTAACGGATTCCAAGGCATTACTGCGTTCTGGGGTGTTTCAAGCGTTCCCAGAAACAATTGAATCATCTTTCTTTCTGGGGTTTGGATTGCTGGAATTCCTTGGGGTCAATGATGACAAGATAGAAAGTTTATTGACCGACCTGCGCATGAATAATTATGAAAAGTTAGATAATGATATAACGCTTGGCGAAAAATAAAATTTCAGTTTTCAAAGAGGAGAGAGAAACCATCCAACTTTGGGTGGTTTTTTATTTGCTTTTGATATATATTGTTGCTATATTTTGCGAAAGAGAAAAAGGACCTGGGTTTATGAAAACTTTTTTAAAATATTTATTCTTGGTCTTAGGCGTTGTGTTATTTGACCAAATTACAAAATCTATATTATTGTATTTAATTACTGGGGGGGTGCCTGTTGCGGGTAATGCATGGTCGATTGTTGGGTATCCATACATAATGTCGCATGTCACCGATTGGTTTAATATTGTATTCACATGGAATCCTGGGGCATCATTTTCAATGTTGCGTACCTTGGGCGAAGGCGCCCCTTGGATTATTGTTGGTGCGACCGCGGTAATTATCATAATGTTGTTTTGGTATATGTTGCGTCGTGCGAATACGGTGGAACGGTTGCCTTTGGCGTTTATTATTGGTGGCGCATTGGGTAATTTAATTGACAGGATTCGTTTTGGCGCGGTGATTGATTTCTTGGATTTACATGTTGGCGGGCTTCATTGGCCGGCGTTTAATGTTGCTGATATGTTTATTGTAATTGGTGTTGCTTTGTATATAATCAATGTTGTATTTCGCAGAAAGTAAAAAGGTAAAAGCTATGGTTCAATATTTAAATAATAATGCAAATTCTGGATTTAATGCGTGGATGGCGGCCCAACAAAATGCTGGCGCACCGCGCAAAACAAAGTTTGGAACTTTTCTATGGTGGACATTTTTGTTTCTTGTTGCGTGGTGGATTGTTGGTTTATTTATGTCGCCACAGCAACCACAAAATAAGGCACCAATGGAATCGACGGTATCTGTTGATATATCAAAAGTACCTATGAATAAAATTGATTCAAAAGACATTTCTTTTAATGTCACTGGTTTGCGTATTTCAAAAATCGATTTGAAAAATTTTGCAAAGTCGGCAAAAGATGAAGGCCCCGTCACACTTATTGATGGTGATGAATTTATAGAGGTTGGATTGACACCATCTGGGACGACCGCACCGACGGCAACAACTGTATGGAAAAAATCCGGCGACAAAATGACATGGCGCAATAATGATGGTTTGGAATTTTCGCGTGATGTCACAATTGATGGATATTTAATAAAAATTACCGATACAATTAAAAATAATTCTAAACGGGATTTTTCTTTTGCGCCATATGCACGCATTTTACGCGGTGCCGATAAAAACAGTTCTGCGGGTGTGTACACAGGTTCGGTTGTTTATGTCAATAATGATTTAGAACATAATGATTGGAACAAAATGGATAAAAAATCGTATGCATATTCTACTACAAATGGTTTTGTTGGTTTTGCAAATCAATATTGGGAAACGGTTGCACATGTTGATTCGCCCGATCAAACCATGCGTATAAAAAAGCAGGGCGATTTATACGAAGCCGCGACAAATGTTGCACCAATCACTGTTGCGGGGGGTAAAACACAAACAATTACAACAAATGTTTTTGCCGGCCCGCGTGATGCAGATGTTTTGCGTGATGCAAATACAACAATAAATGGCATTATTGAAACAGTTGATTATGGTTGGTTTTGGTTTTTGGCGCGGCCTATGTTATGGTGCATAAACACAATCCATAAATTTGTTATGAATTATGGTTTGGCGATAATAATCTTTACGATTTTAATTCGTATGTTGATGTGGCCATTGACCCGTAAATCATATACTTCGATGTTGGCGATGCAAAAAATGCAACCAGAATTGCAAAAAATTCAAAAACTTTATGCAAATGATAAACAACGTATGCAAATGGAAATGATGCGCGTATATCAAACACATAAAACATCACCGATGTCGGGGTGTTTGCCAATGTTGATTCAAATCCCGATTTTCTTTGCATTGTATAAAGCGTTATTGATTTCTGTGCAAATGCGTAACGCGCACTTTTTATGGATTAATGATTTGGCAACAATGGACCCATATTTTATATTACCGATTTTGATGGGTGCGACAATGTGGTTGCAACAATATTTACAATCTGGAAATACAAATAAACATGCAGATAAAAATGATATTGCTGCGCAAACGGCCAAGACTATGAAATGGATGCCAATTTTATTCACGATAATGTTTGCATGGATGCCGGCTGGATTGGTATTGTATTGGACTGTGTCTAATATATTTGGTATCGGTCAAATGATGTGGTTAAAACATAAATCAAAATAAAGGAAATGCATAATGTTGAAAATAATTGAAATTTTATTCGGGCCACGTGGCACCAAAACAACTGCGGGTGAATTGGCGGATAAATTTGGATTGGAATTGCGTGGCGATCGTGCGGCAATTGTGCGTGGTGTCGCCCCAATTGCAGATGCCAAGGCCGGCCAACTGGCATTTTATTCCACCGAACAAAACAGCAGTGCATTTAAAATCTTGCCAATTGATGTATTGAAAAATACAAAGGCAACGGTTATTTTATTACAACCGGCACAAATAAAAGATGCGCCGGCGGGCGCGACACTTTTGGTGACGGATTCCCCCCGCGGAAATATCGTAAAAATTTTGGGTGAAATTTATAAAGAAAAAGCGCGTTTTGGCATTGATGTTGATTCACATGTTGAACGCGGTGTGTTTTTTCGTTCGCGCAAAACAAACTATGTTGGGCAATATGCAACAATTGAACGTGGCGCGGTAATTGAACCAGATGTGAAAATTTATCCTGGGGCATATATCGGTCGCAATGTGACATTGGGGCGCGGGACGGTGGTATATGGTGGCGCACATATTGAAAATGCGACAATTGGGGCTGAATGTGTGATAAACGCCAATGCGGTAATCGGTAAAAACGGTTTTGGATATACGCGTCAAAATGGCCACAATGTATTTATTCCGCATGTTGGACGCGTTGTGTTGGGTGATAGGGTTTCTGTTGGGGCAAATACTTGTATTGACCGCGGTGCAATGACCGACACGATTGTGGGCGATGGGACAAAAATAGATAACCTGTGCCAAATTGCACATGGTGTTGTTATCGGCCAAGAATGCTTTTTGGCGGCGGGTACCGGATTGGCGGGCGGCACTGTTGTTGGAAATCGTGTTTTATTAGCAGGCCAGGTTGGTGTGTCAAACGGCGTTCATATTGGTGACGATGCCGAAGTTGGCGCAAAAAGCGGTGTATTTAAAAATATCCCCAGTGGAACAAAATCAATGGGGTATCCGGCGGGGGTCGGTATGGAGTTTTTCCGGCATTATGCATGGCTGCGTAAACACGCAAATAAAGATTAAAAAAACACCGGCATTTACCGGTGTTTTTTTATCAAATAAACCAAGTCCATGGTAATAATAATTGAACTTCATTTTGACTGTCATATACCGGGTCGCCGGTTTGTTCTGTTTCTGGGTTTGTGGCGGTTGATTTGATGTTTGAAATAGTATTGCAACCCGACAAGAAAAATAAAACACCCAAAAATGCTATAATTTTCATAACAAGTCCTTGATGCCTTTAATTATACCATTTTTTCAATTGTTTTTCAAATTGAATACGCATACCGAACCGGTGTTTTTGATTATAAAAACACCGGGATTTTTATTTTGCTTTAAATTTCAAAATACGAATTCCAAATAACCGGATTTTTACATGTTTATCGGTTGATACATGCCTATCATAAATTGGAAAACCAAATAATTTAACAGTTAAATGTTTGTAATATACCCTAAATCCATTTTGTTTAGGTTTGCATTGAATAACATTGCGACCGATACAAGATTTTATTTCATTATAAATTTTATCGTATTTTTCACCATAACTTTTGCCGGCGGTAATATGTTCCAATACCTTTGTCAAAGAATATGCGTCATCCCATTGAAATTCTTTTTTACGAAATTCAGGCGTTCCCAATCCGCACAACAATCCAGGATTACGCAATAAAAATTCCAATTCTTTATATTTTGAACTATCTACGGCCAATTGGAAATCAATCAATTTCAAATGACCATTTGTCCATATTAGATTGTTTAATGTAATATCACGATGCACAACATGCGATTTATCCAGGCATTTAAATATTGCATATATATCATCTATACAAACTTTCTTTTCCTTTGCCGACAATTTGTTTGAATTCAATAAATCATACAAATTGTCACCGTCCGTCCATTTATATGCGACAAAATGACCATCGGCACAATCGCGCCAATACATTGGACGGATAAAATGTACATTATCCATATCGTACAAGATTTTACCCATACGGTATTCATTGGCATATATACCGTAAATATCCCCGATTTTGATAAACATGCGGTTTTTATTCGCATCATACCCAGATACAAACATATTATACGCCCGACTTATACTATTTGTATAAACGGTATGAATATCAGTAAAATCAAAGTTAGATTCTAAATATTTTTTATATTTATCAAAATTACAAAGGTTGTTTGAAAAATACACAGACATATCATGTGGTCGTGTAAAATCATACCCATTGGTTTTCATAAAATCTAATAACAATTGGAAATATAAATCAAAAGGCGATGTATATTTTTTGATATTATATTTTTTATGCAATCCTAATTTTACAAACAAAGCATAAATTTTATCATAATAATCAGATGCTATAATTTGTTTATTTATTAAACAATGATATATCAGCATATAAAAATAATTTTCTGTACTTGGGACACGAATAATACTGTCATAATATTCTGTAGTATTAAATATATTATAATCCCATTTTTTATCATGATAATTATTATTTATATTCCATAAATCAATATAAACCAGTTTATCGCCCACAGATATCAAATAATGTGGACGATGTTCAGGAAAGTGCTTTTCGCCACCAATAATCCATCGCGCTGCATCATAATCTTTGACCATGATATCAACATCACCGTGTTCATGGCTGTTAAGAGTTTGTTTTAAATCTTCAAAACCACGCAACACAACATAATCTGTTGTTGCATTTAAAGTATAAAATAATTCGTGTAAATCCGTCCAACCATGTGCACCGGTTATATCACGATGAATAGTTTTGATTTTCCCATCCCATTTTTTCGGCAAAGATTTTTTCAAATCTTCATAATTTAATCCTAACAATAATGTAGAATCATGATTTGTTTCAGCCACAGAATTTGTTGTATGAACTTTATGACCGCCGCGTGTCCATTGACGATATTTTTGTTTTAATGAAAATATATTTATATTCACATATTCATGTCCACGTAATGTTTCTGTCATTTCGTATTTTGGATTATTATCACGCACAACCAACAATAAAAATCCGCTGGTTCCACATTCTTGTTCTTTACCAGAATTTTTAGGCAAATTTACACCGTAAAAACGAGTAAAATTATCGGCCACACAATCGCAAGACCAATGAACATCATACGCCGCCATTATATCAACATGTGTTTTAATATCAGCGACGATTTCATCTTGGGCGTATCTGGCATTTGCCCAAAGAACAACAAGGTGGATTTCTGTGTTTTTCATTTTCTTCCTATGTGTTTTGCATTAAACGTGTTTTACCCCCCATGGGTGGTGTTTTATTAAAAATTGACCTTGAACGCAGTGGATAAAAACGGTGTTTCGGTTGTAAGACCAATCGATGTCCACAATTCTAAATTTTCACTGTATTTATATCGTGCAGAGTCAATAACAGTATGGTCATGATATTTTTCCATATCATTATGCCATATACCTGTGTGGGAATACATATATGAAACCGATACAGAATAATTCAAAATATCATAACTTAATCCTGTGCCGGCTGAAATTCCGTCGCCCGCGGTGCCAATTGGGTTTTTATCATATATCGCCAATACAGATGTTCCCCAAATCCAACTGTTATATTGTAAATTATAACCAACCGATCCTTGGGCACGCCAATCCGCATTTATATCAGGCGCATACGACACAGAACTGTAATTATGTGGTTTGTCCATAAATGATGCGCCCAATGATACCGCAGATTTTAATTTTCCATTTGGAAATCTAAATTTCACGCCGCCGTCCACCGCATAATCATATTCATCGCCAAACGCCGCAACCGATAACCCATATTGTCCCACGTTTGTTGGCATTGTCACCAAATTCACACGTGGTGCATCATGCCCGGTCGTCACAGTTGTGTCCGGTATAATATTACCATGTGGCAAAATCTTTTTATAAAACAAAGGTTTGTGATTTACGCGTAATCCACCAACATCTGGAATACCAACACCCAATTTATTTGCCACAGACGAAGTATATCCAACCTCTAACCGACCAAAATCACGTGATTCCCAAAGTGCAAATGCATCGTGTGCAAAATCGTGGTCGTCCAATGCGGTTTCGTCCCACTCGTACACCAAACCCAATGTTTGACCGCGTGCAATTGCATAGTTATACTGTCCGCGCAATTCAAAATCGCCCAAGAAAAGTGTTTTTTTGAATTTTGGTTCAAATATACCGGCAGCGCCCGATGCATTAAATTTGAACGCACTGCGTCCGCTATTAAATTGCAAAGCATTTGCATTTCCAACTGTACCGATAACAAATGCCGCGACGGCCATTGTGATTTTTTTCATTTATTTTTCCCCCCCGGCATCTGCCAAAATAGCATCACGTAGTTTGGCGTATGCGCGTTCTTCAATTTGTCGCACGCGTTCACGCGAAATGGAATATTTTTGTGATAATGATTCCAAGGTTGCAACCGGGTCAGTAAGCCGGCGCGCCACCAAAATTTCGCGGTCGCGTTCAGGTAAATTTGCCAAATGTTTCCGCAATAATTCATATCCCTTTTTCTTGAACTCTAATTGTTCAATACTGTCTTCGATACCGACTTTATCATCGCTTAAATTTGCCAAGATTTCATGTGCGTCTGGATCATTATGTGCCGGCGCATTTAACGATACATCACGCGCACCAATACGGGTTGACATACGTGAAACATCACCTTCGCTGACATTTAAAAAATCTGCAATTTGTTTGGTTTGTTCATTGTTTAAATTATTATCCATAATCCCCAATGCACGTTTTGCCCGCGCCAAGTTAAAGAACACGCGCTTTTGATTTGCCGAAGTCCCAATTTTTACAATCGACCAATTATTTAAAATCGTTTCATACATTTCCGCTTTTATCCAAAACATAGCGTATGTAGAAAACCGAAAACCGCGTTCTGGGTCAAATTTTTGCAATGCCTGCATCAAACCCATATTGCCCGAAGCGATAAGTTCCGCAACCGGCACGCCATAGTTTTTGAAATCATACGCCACCGACACGACCAAACGCAGATGACTTGCCACCAATTTTTCAGCCGCCACCGAATCATGTTGTTTTGTCCATTGTGTTGCATATTCATATTCTTGTTCTGCGGAAAGAATAGGGTATTTTTGAATACTTTGAATATATTGCGCCAAACCGGCTTCATCACTGACACCGCGGGCGGCGACGATGCTGGTATTTTGTGTTGCCGGCAAAGTATTCTTGATTTGCTTTTTCATAACTTTTATAGTATATCATAAATTATGAATTATCAAGCAACATATCCAGGAGAAGAAAAATGGCAAATATGTTAAATCGCAAACAAAATCTTAAACCGGCAACTCCAACCAAAAAAACACGTGAAGATTATGCCCAAGATGCCCTTTATCGTGAGGTTTGGGAAGATGTGAACAACGAAAAAACAATCGCATTTTTTAAGAAATATTATAAGCAATTGATTGGTGGTGCATTGGCATTATTGATTGTTGTTGCGGGGTATCAAATTGGTGTGCGGACATATCGTGCGCATCAAATGGCGATGGCGGTGAATTATGAAACTGCGCTGGAAAACACTGATGTAAATGCGTTGGCATCAATTGGCGAACGGGGGCGGGGCGCAAACGCAGATTTGGCATTGTTCCAATCGTATGTTTTGGATAAAAACAAGGATATTACAAAACTTGAAAAATTGGCAGAACATGGAAATACCCGCGATTTTCGCGATTTGGCGCGTTTGCATGTTGTGGGTGCGCGTGGTGATTCAATGACGGCGGCGGATGTGGAAAAATACTTGTCTCCATTGAATACAAAATCATCACCGTTTTATTACACAGCGATGTTGACGATTGCACAAAAATATTTGGCGGCTGGGGACAATGATAACGCAAATAAATGGTTGGATAAAATAATGAACGACCCTGATTGTCCTGGTGAAATTTCTGGGACGGCACAAACTTTGAAATAAAGGTTGGGCTATATGCGTAAATATGTTTTGTTGATTTCTTGTATTGTTTTTGTTGCGGCGTGTGACAAACATGACCCGATTTTGCCGGGCGTGCGTACCGCAATATTTGAACCATCGGCAAAACAAAACATTATAAATACAGATGTTCCAAATTTGCCTGAAACTGCACCGACGCGTGTTGCTGTGGAATGTAATTATACAATTGACGCAACAAACACGATTCGCGATGGCGACCGCAAAATTTTTGTTGGGTTCCCGGCACCAAATTCTGTGGATGTTGAAACGCATCCTGTATGCGATGGTGGCTATGTTTATGCCGGATTAAATACTGGTAATGTGGTAAAGATTGCGCCAAAGACCCGCAATGTTATTTGGATGACGGATGTGTACAGTGAATCAAACATGATGGGTGGCGCGGCAACTGTGGATATTGTATCACCATTGGTTATTGATGGAACTTATATTTTTGTTGGTGGTATGGGTGATGCTTTTTGTAAAATAAACAAATCAAATGGTGTAAAAAAATGGTGTGCACCGATATCTACGCGATTGCCATTTATTGTATTGGATAATGTTGCGTATATAAATGGTTTGGATAATGCACTTTATGCTGTGCGTTTGACGGACGGCGCAATATATTGGCGCACAGACGGTGTAAAAAAACAGGTCGCACCAATATACGAAAATAAAATAATAAAGGTTAAAAAACAAAAATTTGATGCATCAACTGGTATGGAATTAAAATAGGGAACCGACATAATTTTATGTCGGTTTTTTTAAATATGCATACAAAGAATTTGGTGTTTGAACCCATATATTTTTTATACCAATCGCACTTTTTACAAAATTCACACACGTCCATTTATGCGTATTTATATTGCACACCGGTATATCCATGTAAATAAAAATCCAACCGTACGATGCCAGTTTGGAAATACCGCGTTTTGTGATGGCGATTTGTGTGACTTTATATGGCCTTACAAATTGATGCAAAACGAATTTATTTTTGCTTTTTGTAATAATGGCACAATGTTTAAGGCGTCCGCAAACCAATCGCACAAGTGTTTTTGATGTTGTGCATGAAAAGCCAATAATAACCATTTTGAAATCCCCAGGTAAATTTAATCAATCCAACCCTTTTTTCGTGCTGCATTTTCCAAGGTATTCATTGCACCATGCCATAAATATGCCGCATGATTTTCCGCCCAAATATATTGGTGTGGTGCGCGTCTTTTATCACCAAATTTTTTCATAACCGCCAATTGTTCTTCGGTCAATTGTCCCGACAAATATAATTTAGTAATCAATGTTTCCACATCCAATAATTCACAAACGCGTTTTGCACTGTTGTTGTGATTTTGTATAAATCCGGTTCGTACAGATTTAGAATATAAAAACCAAAACCACATTTGTTCTGCGGTGTGAAATTTTTCCGTATTACTTGCTATGATTTGTTGTGGTTCATTCATTTTTTTTCTCCTTTGTTTTATATATTTTGTTATAAAAGAAAATAAATGTATTTGCCAAATATTACAACCCGCGGTTGATTATCGAATCGAAAACTGGATTGTTTGTCAAATTTTTCCTATTATCGTTCGAATCGACAAATATGCTTATTTCCTTTGCACTTTTATAAAAAAAAGCACACATCACATGATGTGTGCATCTTTTTTTATTTCCGCACCGTCAGTTCATATCCAACGGCGGGAAACAATCGCCACCACCGTCTGGGCAACAATTGAATCCTTGGTCGCCCATATCGGTATATGTTTCACCTGGACAGCATCCGTATTGATCAGGGGCCTGACCATCACAATCCAAACTGCCCACGGGTTCTGGAACTATCGCTGTCGGTTTTTCAAACGGATTTTTGATAATGCCGGTATCATTACCTTCATCATCTTTTTCATATTCTAAGCCTAAAACATTTTTGTTAAATTCATCAGAATATATTGTATTGATTTTTCCAGAATCATCTTGTTCAACTGTATTGCTATATTTGGCATTTGTTGTTTTATTTTGATAATACGCATCGTATTTAGCCTGGTTTTTGGCTTGATAATTCTGCGCCTGACAATATCCCAATACAGTTCTGTAATCATAACCCGCCGCCGCAATCCGTTGCAAAGTTGCTTCGTCATTTTTCACAGTCCACACATTATTTTTCTGTTCACAATATTGCGCTAAATTAAATCCACGTGTTTGACCAGTCCAAGAAGAATCAGTGTTTTTAATTTCCAAACCACTGTTTTCTTGGATGTCGGACCATTTACGCCGGCTTTCACTACCATATGTATGAAATGCACATTTTTTACCAGCATTAGGATTGGTTTTTTCGCCATCTGCATCATCGCCACATGTCGCAATTAAGTCAACCGGTGAATACACCGTTATACGTGTTCCCGCCGCAATTGAAAATGGCGGAACTGTATTATCCAATGCATCAACAATCAATTTCTGGGCAACTTGGTTCCATGCAGAAATAACCTCGTTCTTGGCCAGTTCCGAAGAACGTACAGTTCCTGATTGAACAACCGTATTATTATCCAAATCAATTTGATTTACAAAAGTATCCGCAATTGGTGCAATCATATTCACCGCCGCCGGAATCATCGCCGTCAACAAAGGCATAACCATTTGTTCAATATAATCAGTGCTGCCGTATCCTGGAACACCAACGCGCCCCTGGGAATCGGCCGAGTATGGCGATTGACCGTCGCTGGCAAAATTAAATTCAACGCCATCTGGACGAATAAATTGATACCATTTAATCTTCATACGACCAATTGTTTTATATGGCCCCGGCAATTCGCCAGTCAAATATCCCATCAACAAAGTTCCAGTTGGTATAATAACAGTACGTCCATTATCTGAATAAACATTTCTATCAACCGTCGCACGCACAGGAATACCTGTACCGCCGTCGCATTTTCCTGTTTCTATATTGCATCCATAAACCGATGGATCTGCACGAACTTCGGATACAATTGTTGCCGGAATAGGCTTAAATTGACGCAATATAAATGTTCTGTCGTATGGGCGACTGGAATAAACCGCTTCGCCTTCTGGGGCGGTTCCTTCCAAAGCTTTTTTATCAAAAGTATTTTTTACAAAATTAAGCAATCCTTTATCTTCGCGTGGTTTCATTGTTGCGCGTAAATTTCCCATGCCGGCGGGTTCGCTGCTTTCAGCCCCAGATGCGCGGTTACCAATCGCGCCCGGTTTTGATTTTAATTTTGGTAAAGTATTTACATCAACCGTTCCGCCTAAATGGTCTGCATCTGTTCCAATTTTTTTACCTTTGCCATCAATACTGGTAATTATACCGGTGTCTGGATTGTAAATTCCGGTTGGATTATTGCAATCTTTATCGGCAAAAGGATGAAATTCATAACGTCCATCTTTTGGTTTTATCCAACCAATTTGTGCACCCGAAGGACTGTATCCTGGCATCGCAAAATCAGAACATTTTTCTGGTGCCTTTTTGCGTGGTGCCACCGATTCAATCGGTTTTTCTGGTTCGTCAAAAATATTTTTTTCCGCACCGATAATTGGTTCCGGTTCTGGTTCAGGTTCGAAAACAGGTTCTGGTTCCGGTATTATCACTGGTTCTGGGATTGGTTCTGGAATTGGTTCTGGTTTAACAACGGCGGCTTTGGCACTAACTGGGATAACAATATTCGCCGTTTTTTGATTTACATCGCGTGCCTCGCCTTTGTCGTGCCATTTTACAACCAAAGTCACATCCCCAGCATTATCAGTACTACCCGGGACAAATGTTGCATCAATCACACATGGAATATCTTTATTAATATTTGCATTTGAACATGTTGATTTGATTGAAAAACCATCCACAGAATCTTTTACCGTCACAGATTCCACAATTGCGGCAAATGTCGCCTTGACCGTAAATTTCTGCTTTGCCTTGGTCCCGATTTGTGTGTCAGAAAAATTAGCAGTTTTTGGTTCGATAATCAATTGAACATCACGATTTGGTTCAATTGGTGCCGCGACTTGTTTTGGTTTGCTCAACAACAAAAACAACAAAACCAGCACAACAATAAACGCCGCAATCAAAAGTATCCAACGAACAGCCTTTGGTGTTGCGTTTAATGTTTCTCTTAATTTATCTTTTATTTTATTTGCCATATTTTTCTATCCTATATACACAAATTTAGATTACTGAATTCTTACCACGCGACATCCCGATACTTGGAACTTCATCAATTTGTCGCAAAGTGTTTGTGCGGTATCAATATCAGCAATCGGTCCAATACGTAAACGATATAATGTGGCCGAAGATGCACCGGTACCCAAATCACCAACACCGGTTGAATCAACCGCATAAAACACACTGTTTTGATATGGTGTCAAAAGTCCGCTGCCAGAATCACCTGTAAATTTATTTAACAATTCTGCCCAATAATCATCCAAAGCCTTTACCGAAGTATCGGATGCCAATTCAACCGCAACACCGGCTTGATTAGATGTAATCAACGGAATATTTGATTGTGGTAAATATGCACCGGCTGTTTCACGTTTTGTTGGAATCATGGAAACACCATTGCCGGTCGTACCAATTGTGCCGGTATTTTGCATCATTGGAACCCCATAACCCGCCGGCATATAAACCCCGGTTCCCATTGGATTATTTGTATCACCGATATACATTGGTGTTGAACCATACAAAGATGCATCATTAATTGCCGCCATATCTGCACTGTATGCGATATTATTCAAAGATTGGTTGGACATCATGCTTTGTGCAACATTTGCCTCGGCCAATGCCATAACAGAGGCAGTATCCGCAATCAAGAACGGTTTTTCGCGTTTTTTGATACATACAATGCGTTGACCACTGCGCAATACCATATCACCAACGGCTTCTACAATCAATAAACGACCGTCTTGTCCATCTGTGCGAAATCCCACAGGGGATTCACCACCTTCAATTAACAAAGATACAACCGGACGTTGTGTCATTGCGATAACTTTGTCGCCAAAGTCAATATATGTAAATACCTTGTCGCGCCACACACGTTCTGGGGCAATAACATAATCGTCTGGGTTTGGAACAAATATATCTAAATCAAATCTAAATTCAGACGGATCAATTTTCATAGATTTTATCCATGCGTAATCTTCGCCATCAACACCCACAGTACTTGTTGTTGGTGTGGATTTCTTGAATATAGAATTCATACCACCCGATGTTCTGGCGGTTGTTGCGCCCGCATTTCCAACAGTTGCGCCATTGTCCAAAACAACATCAACCTGGGAATAAGAAATTTCTGCATCATTAACAAGTCCGGAACTGGTCAAATAAAAGATATATTTATTACCTGATTGTCCGGTCACAATCATATTTGTATCAGATTCATTACCCGACATAGGTGTAATATAAAAAGTTTTATCACCTTGGGTTGCTTCAATTTGGAACAAGGATTGATCACCGACAACCGCGTCTGCGATTTGTTCACCATTTGGTAATGTCACCATGGTTACCATACCGTTGCGCAATTTTAATGGTAATACCGAACCTGGCGCCCAAGATAATTGTGCATAACCTGGCTTACTGCTACCTGCGGCCATGTTTGCGGTTGGGTTTTCCCACGCCTTTTGAATTGCGGCGGTGGCAACATTAATCGACGACAACACCAACAAACATACCAAACCATTTATTTTTAACAACTTTAACATAGTTTCCTTCCTTTGTTTCTTTTATTACTCTACCTCGGTCCAATTCAGCGGGTCTTTATCTCCCTTTATAATTTCATAGCCACTGACCCGCACGCCCAATGGGTTTTCCATGCGTTCAGCCCACCGAATAGAATTTTGTGCCGTTGTTTCCAAAGTGACATCAATAACAAATTCTTGGATATATTCTTGATCACCCAAGAAACCATCGCGACACTTATATGCAAATTTCACAGTATATGTATCATTTGTTCCAACCTTTAACACGACCGGATAATTTTGATGAAATTCAACATCGCACGTGATGTTAAAAGCCTCATCTAAATCTTGATTTACGATATTTACCATATCGGTCAGCAAGAACTTACCGAACACAGCATCGGTTGAACGTGTTTTTATAATACCGTCATCACCCATCGACCATCGTGCACGCATAATTGCCAAATCAGGTACAATTTCGTTCCTTTGCCGTACATAATCTTTTACAAATTCGACCCGATATTTGGCTAAATCCTCTGGAATTTTAGTCAATGTTAATTCTTTATCCGCCATGTTTTCGGTGGTCAAAAAGAACACTTGGGGCCGATTAAGCGGGAACATTTTATCCAATGTGACAACCAATACAACCAACACAACCAACGCCGTTGCCATAACAAAGGTCATAAGTCTGGATATCAAAATTGGCGGTTCTATGCGTTCTTGCAAAGGTTTTCTCCCCCTTTTATAAATTGATTGTAGACAAAATATAAACCCATGCGCAAGTAAAAAAGTGATAAAATTTATGTTTGAAATAAAAATATTTATCAAATATCAAAATCTCGCTGTAATGAAATGAAAGCGGATGAAAAAATACTTGCGCAAAAATAATTAAATATTTATAATACTTTTCGCTTGATTTTTGCCTGGGGTGTGCTAACCTTGGCAAGAATATTGGTTATTACGCGTAAAAACAAGGGGTTCACAGGGGCTTAGTTCAACGGTAGAATATCGGTCTCCAAAACCGCGGATAAGGGTTCGATTCCTTTAGCCCCTGCCAATAACTGATATTTAACATTGAAAAAAAGTGGACGCTTTATGAAAAAAATATTTGAATACATAAAATCTGTACGCAGCGAATGGTTTAAAATTGTTTGGCCATCACGTGACACTGTTGTTCGTTCGACGATTATGATTTTGGTTTTTTCCGGATTGGCGGCTCTCTTTTTCTTTGTTATAGATAGTATTTTAAACACACTTGTAAACTGGATTTTCTAAAATAAAAACACCAAAGGATGTACGACAATGGAAGATAAAATGCAGTGGTTTGTTGTAAATGTTCATACTGGATGTGAAGACAAAGTTGCGCGTAATTTGCGTGAACAGATTGATAAGCGTCGTCTTAACGCATATTTTGGTGAAATATTGGTTCCAACACGTGAAGTTGCAGAAATCAAAGGTGGCAAGCGTGTTATTTCTGAAAAAAAGTTTTTCCCTGGATATATCGTTGTTCAAATGGTGTTAAACAATGAAACTTTTTCATTGATTAAATTAATGCCATTGGTTGTTATGTTCCTTGGGGCAAAAAATAAACCAATCCCGGTCAGCGAAGCCGAAGCACGCCGTTTGTTGAAACAGGTCGAAGAAGGTTCAATTGTTCCCGAAGATATTACATACGAAGTTGGTCAAGAGGTTCATGTTATTGACGGACCTTTCTCTGGCTTTAACGGTGTTATTTCCGAAGTTGATAATGTGAAACAGAAAATGAACGTGACGGTTTTGGTGTTTGGTCGTGAAACCGCGATGGAACTTGATTTTAGTCAAGTTGAAAGAGTTTAGTTTGGGCATTCCAAACTGAAAAACAAACCCGTGGCAGATACGCCATATCGTACCACGGAAATTACTTTAATAAAAAAGAGGTAAAACAAAATGGCAAAAAAAGAAGTCAAAGGGATTGTGAAACTTGTCGTCCCTGCAAAACAAGCAAACCCAGCACCACCAATTGGTCCTGCATTGGGTGCGGCGGGTGTTAATATCGCCGAATTCTGTAAACAATTTAATGACAAAACAGCCGATAAAGAACCTGGAATGCCAATTCCATGCATTATCACTGTTTATACAGATCGCAGTTTCGAATTCATTATGAAATTGCCACCTGTGTCATATTTTATCAAAAAAGCATTAAAGTTGAAATCTGGTTCACACAAACCTGGTCGTGAATTTGTCGGGACTTTGAATCGTGACCAAATTAAACAAATTGCTGAAAGCAAAATGCCTGACTTGAATTGCTCTACCATTGAATCTGCTATGAATATTGTTGCGGGTCAATGCCGTTCTATGGGCGTAAAGGTGGAGGATTAATCATGAAACAGACAAAAAGACAAAAACAATTGGCCAAAGCATTGGACAAAGAAAAAGTTTATTCTATCGCTGATGCGGTTGAAACATTGCGTCCACATTGTTCCGCAAAATTCGATGAAACTTTGGAAATTGCTGTGCGTTTGGGTATTGATGTAACCAAAAACGACCAAAACATTCGCGGCATGTTGTCTTTACCAAATGGTACTGGCAAAACGGTTCGCGTTGCTGTGTTCACTGAAAACAGTCAAGACGAAGCCAAGAAAGCCGGCGCAGATGTCGTCGGTGGCGAAGATTTGATTGCCAAAGTGGCCGAAGGCAATGTGGATTTCGATCGTGTTATTGCGACACCTGATATGATGCCAAAAATGTCCAAGGTTGCACGTGTGTTGGGACCAAAGGGTTTGATGCCAAACCCAAAATTGGGTACGGTCACAACAAATGTTGCCGAAGCGGTTAAAACAGCCAAGGCTGGACAAATTGAATATCGTGCGGATAAAAATGGAATTATCCACGCTGGTATTGGAAAAATGTCCTTTGCAACTGACAAATTGGTTGAAAACGCAAATGCTTTGATTGACCAATTAAAGAAAGTTAAACCTGCATCATCCAAAGGTCAATATATCTTGGGATGCAGCATTGCAACAACCCAAGGGCCTGGCCTGAAAGTTGAAGCAAAATAAGATTTCAAGGTTTACATGTGCAAAGTTTGAACTTTGAACTTTGCACTTTGAACTTTGATAACAAATTTCTGTCCAAGACTGATGGTGTGGCAACACTTAATTTCCATCATAGACAAAGAAAATTCTTTGGGGCAGAAAGAGAGCCCCACCCATGGAAACATGGATGGATAGTTGAACACAAGAAGAAGTAAGGGTATATAGATGAGACGCGAAGAAAAATCAGATTTGATTTCAGCGTTGCAGTCATCTTTGAAATCCGCAAACGGTGTTTTCGTTATTGAAAACCATGGTTTGACAGTGAAAGAAATGGAAGCCTTGCGTAATGAATTACGTCCTGTGGTGTCTCTGTTCAAAGTTGTCAAAAACCGTTTGATGAAATTAGCACTTGCCGATACTGATTTCGCACCTGTATCTGACATGATGAAACGTCCAACTGCGGTTGCAATTGCAACAGACGCATTGGCGGTCACCAAAGTTTTGGCAAAGTTCGCAGACGAACATCAAAATTTGACAATCGTTGGTGGTAAAATGGATGCAGATGTGTTGGGTTATGATGACATTATGCAATTATCCAAGCTTCCTTCCCTGTTGGAAATTCGTGGTACTATTGCGCGTATCTTGGTTGAACCTGCATCGCGCCTTGCACGTGTTTCAGCAGAGTATGGAAAAAAACAAAATTAATTTAAAACTCAAGTAAGGAGTATAAAATGGCTGACATTCAAAAATTAGTTGAAGAATTGTCAAAATTGACTGTTTTGGAAGCTGTTGAATTATCCAAAGCATTAGAAGAAACATGGGGCGTCAGTGCCGCCGCTGCGGTTGCGGTTGCTGCGGGTCCTGCGGCGGCTGCTGCCGAAGAAAAAACAGAATTTGATGTTGTATTGGCTGATGCCGGTGCAAACAAATTGGCTGTTATCAAGGCTGTGAAAGATATCACAGGTTTGGGTTTGGGCGAAGCAAAAGCTTTGGTCGAATCTGCACCAAAGGCCGTTAAAGAAGGCGTTGCCAAAGAAGATGCTGAAAAAATGAAAGCAACTTTGGAAGCCGCTGGCGCAAAAGTAGAAATGAAATAATTTTTACGAAAATAAACTGTTAATCGTACAGACTTACGATTAATGTCCGTAAAACCCGCCGGATTTATTCGGCGGGCGCGGACACGAAAAAAAAGAGATACAAACAATTTTGTTTGCAAAACGCACAGAAAAAAAGGATTTATACCCATGGCAGTCATCCAGAAATTTAGAAAATCTTTTGGCAAAAGTTTTTTGCAAACTCCACTTCCCGATTTAGTTGAAATTCAATACAACTCTTACAAAGATTTTTTGCAGGCCGATGTCGAACCGCAAAATCGCGAAAACAAAGGGTTGCAGGCCGTTTTCAAATCTATGTTTCCAATCAAAGATTACGCCGGAATCGCGGACTTGGAATTTGTCGAATATACACTGGAAAAACCTGTATATAATGTAAAAGAATGCATGTTACGCAATATGACATATTCTCGCAGATTAAAAGTCAAATTAAGATTAATTCTGTGGGATATCGCTGATGATGGTAAAAAAACATTGCGCGACATCAAAGACCAAGAAATATTTATGGGCGAAGTGCCACTTATGACCGAACGCGGCAGTTTTATTGCCGCCGGTGTGGAACGTGTTATTGTTTCGCAAATGCATCGTGCCCAAGGTGTCGTTTTTGCAACAACCAAAGAAGCAAAAATCGCTGGAAACCCAACAACATATACTGCGCGTATTATACCGGAACATGGTTCTTGGATTGATTTTGAAGAATCCAAAGGTGTTATCTATGTCCGTATTGATCGTCGTCGCAAAGTGCCGGCAACTGTTTTGTTGCGTTGTTTGCCATGTGCCGAAGATGAAAAGAAATGGGTGGCTGACCCACGCAAGGCCGTTGTTCGTGGTATGACTGATACAGAAATTTTGTCAGCATTTTATAAATCAATTCCATTGTCATTTGATGGCAAAGTTTGGGTTGGCAACACATCTGTATTCGAAGGATTGGATAAATATCGCTTGAACTATGATTTGTTATCGGTCAAAGGCGACAAAGAATTAGCAAACAAAGGCGATCGTTTGTCTGCGAAACGTTTTGCAAAATTGACGGCTGCGGCCAAACAATTTGGTATTAAACCTGAATCTTTGATTGGTGAATATTTATTTGAACCAATCACATCTGCGGGCGAAGTTGTATATCCTGCGGGTACAGAAATCACCGAAGAAATTTTATCTGACTTGGATAAAATGGGTGTGAAAAACATTTCGTTGATTGCGATTGATAATACAACAATTACCGCACATATGCGGAATACATTGGCGGCGGATAAAATCACAAATCGCGATGACGCTTTGATTGAAATTTATAATGTTATCAGACCGGGCGAACGTCCAACTGTCGAAGCGGCGTTAAGTTTATTCTTGCGCCAAGGTTTTGATGCGGCGTATTACGATTTATCTGCGGTTGGTCGTTTCAAAATGAACAAACGTTTGAAAATTGATTCTGGGAAACGTCCCGAAGATGAACGTTTGTTGACCAAGGCTGATTTGTTGGCTGTATTGAAAACTTTGACCAACATTATTGACCACAAAGATACAATTGATGATATTGATAATTTGTCTAATCGTCGTGTGCGTGCGGTTGGTGAATTGTTGGAACAAACTTTCCGTACGGGTATGTTGCGTATTGAACGTCTTGTCCGCGAAAGTTTATCTTCTCCAAACATTGCGAATATGCAACCCCAAGATGTTATCAATGTTAAACCTTTGATGTCTTTGGTTGCTGAATTCTTGGGAACATCACAATTATCTCAATTTATGGATGCGTATAATCCATTATCAGAATTGGAACACAAACGTCGTATTTCTGCGTTGGGTCCTGGGGGATTGAACCGCGAACGTGCCGGTATTGATGTCCGCGACGTGCATCCAACACACTATGGTCGTTTATGCCCAATTCATACACCCGAAGGTGCGAACATCGGTTTGATTAATCATTTGTCATCTTATGCGCGTGTAAATGAATATGGCTTTATCACAACACCATATTACGAAGTCAAAGACGGCAAAGTCACAAATAAAATCGTGTATTTAACCGCTGATGAAGAAATGGGACATAAAATCGCCCAGGGTAATACCCCAACAACAAAAGATGGCAAATTGGCCATTGATGTTGTGACCGCACGTGTTGACGGCGAATTTACAATGGTTCCAAAAACGGAAATTGACTTAATCGACGTTGAACCACGCCAAGTGGTATCAATTGCAACTGGATTGATTCCATTTGTGGAAAATGACGACGCGAACCGCGCTTTGATGGGTTCAAACATGCAACGCCAAGGCGTTCCATTATTGCGGGTCCAAGCCCCATTGGTTGGAACCGGTATCGAACGCGAAGTGGCACGTGATTCCAGAACGGGTAAGGTTGCAAAACACAGTGGTGTTGTTGAATCTGTGGATGCAAACCGTATTGTGGTTAAATGTATGAATTCACGCAACGTCGTGACGGGTGTTGATATTTATGACTTGGAAAAATTTGAACGTTCCAACAGTGAAACAATCATCCACCAAAAACCTTTGGTAAAGGTTGGTGATCGTGTGTCTGCGGGCGACATTATTGCCGACGGTTCATCAATGAATTATGGTGAATTGGCATTGGGTCGCAATGTATTGGTTGCTTTCGTGCCATGGCGCGGATACAACTATGAAGACGCGATTGTGATTTCGGAACGTATTTCCCGCGAAGATGCATTTACATCTGTGAAAATCGTGGAAAAAGAATTCAAGGTTCGTGATACACAACTGGGCCCAGAAAGCTTTACACGTGATATTCCAAATGTCAGTGAAGAAGCCGTTAAAAACTTGGACGAATCCGGTATCATTTATGTCGGTGCGCGCGTGAAACAGGGCGATATTTTGGTTGGTCGTGTATCACCAAAATCGGAAACATTATTGACCCCCGAAGAAGCGTTGTTGCGTAACATCTTTGGTGAAAAGGCTTTAAATGTAAAGGATACATCTTTGCGTGTTGGTCCAAACGAAGAAGGAACTGTTATTGGCGTTAATGTTTTGACACGTCATGGTGTCAAGAAAGACGAACGTACCCAAATGATTGAATTGGAAAAAATTGCAAAAATCAATAAAGATAGAAGCGAAGAAATCGCAATTATCGAAAAAGGTTTTGCAGACCAAATCTTCCAATTGGCTGAAAACGAAACGATTGACGCTGGTTCCGGCAGTTTGAAACCTTTCATTGGTAAAAAATTAACAAGCGAAGTGTTTGAAGCAATAAAACCGGGCGATTTCAAAAAATTGGCTGTTAAAAATAAAGAAGTTCAAGCCAAGGTTGCAGAATTATGTGAACAACACAATTTGAAATTGGCGGCTTTGAACGAAAAAGCCGATGCCGAAGTTGCCAAAGTGACAGAAAGCAATTCATTAAGTGCGGGCGTTTTGAAAGAAGTCAAAGTGTACATCGCACACAAAATGAAATTGCAACCGGGTGATAAAATGGCTGGTCGTCATGGAAACAAAGGTATCGTGTCCCGCGTTGTTCCAATCGAAGATATGCCATACATGGAAGACGGAACACCAATCGATATCGTATTGAATCCGTTGGGTGTGCCATCTCGTATGAACATTGGCCAAATTTTAGAAACTCACCTTGGTATGGCGGCGCGTTCTTTGGGTCAACAAATTGGCGAAGTATTGGACGAAGTCAAACAAAAACGTGCTGTGACCGATGATTTACGTAATATCATGGGCAAAATTTACGGAAAAGAAGTGGCTGAAAAATTAGAAAAAATGACAGACACCGATGTCCGCGCCGAAGCCGCATTATTGCGTGATGGTGTGCCAATGGCAACACCAACATTTGACGGTGCAAGTCCCGAAGATATTAAATCAATGTTGAAATTGGCAAAATTACCAGAAACAGGTCAATTTACATTGTATGACGGTATGACCGGTGAAAAATTTGCACGTCCTGTGACGGTTGGTGTGATGTATATGATGAAATTGCACCATTTTGTGGATGAAAAGATTCACGCCCGTTCTGTGGGAAGTTATTCTTTGGTCACACAACAACCTCTGTCTGGTAAGGCCCACATGGGTGGCCAGCGTTTGGGTGAAATGGAAGTATGGGCATTGGAAGCCCATGGTGCTGCACACTTGTTGCGCGAAATGTTGACGGTTAAATCCGACGATATTACCGGCCGTAACAAGATGTATGAATCGATTATATCGGGCAGTAACGATATCCAAACCGGAACGCCAGAAGCCTTTAACGTGTTCGTTCGCGAATTGCGTGGATTGGGCTTGGCTATGACACCAAAGAAAATAGATTAATTGGGAAACGGGTTGGATGTATCGCTTCATCTAATCCGTCCCCAAAAGCACTTTAAAGCGACTTAAAGGAGCAAAATAAATGACAAATATGTTGCAAAAGATATTTGGACAAATCGAAACCAAAGAACAGTTTGATGCTTTGCGTATTACTATTGCCAGCCCCGAAGAAATCCTTTCTTGGTCACATGGCGAAGTAAAAAAGCCTGAAACAATCAACTATCATTCTTTGAAACCAGAACCCGAAGGATTGTTCTGCCAAGAAATTTTCGGTCCTGTCAAAGATTATGAATGTGCATGCGGTAAATATAAACGCATTAAAAATCGTGGTATTATTTGTGAAAAATGCCATGTAGAAGTTGGACCATCTTCCGTTCGTCGTGAACGTATGGGACACATCAAATTGGCAATGCCTGTGGCGCATACATGGTTCCTGCGCGAAGGAAAAATTGCTGTATTGTTGAACAATTTACCACAAAAGAAATTAGAACAGGTTATTTCATACGATGCATATATCGTTATTGAACCTGGACTTACCAGTTTGAAATTGTACGATGTCATCAGCGAAGATGAATACCAAGCGAAAATCGAAGAATTTGGTGCAGATTCCTTCCGCGTTGGCATTGGTGCCGAAGGTGTGCGCAACATTATCGCAAATTTGGATATGGGCGATGAACGCACTCGTTTGCGTGCTGAATTGGCGGAAACAAAATCGGAACAAAAACGCAAATTGTTAATCAAACAATTAAAATTGGTTGAATCCTTCTTGGATTCTAAAACAGAACCCGCATGGATGTTGCCGGATGTTTTGCCGGTTATTCCACCTGATATGCGTCCATTGGTCACATTGGATGCGGGGCATGTTGCGGCATCTGATTTGAATGATTTGTATCGTCGCGTTATTATCCGTAACAATCGTTTGAAAAGATTCATGGAAATGCATGCACCTGATATCATTATTCGTAATGAAAAACGCATGTTACAAGAAGCGGTGGATTCCTTGTTTGATAACGGACACAAGGCGCGTCCAATGGTTTCACAAAACCGTCGTCCACTTAAATCTTTGTCTGATTCATTACGTGGTAAATCTGGTCGTTTCCGTATGAACATGTTGGGTAAACGTGTGGATTATTCCGGTCGTTCGGTTATTACACCGGGCCCAACACTTCGCATGCACCAGGTTGGACTTCCAAAAACAATGGCTTTGGAATTGTTTAAACCATTTGTGTTTGCCAGATTGTTGGCGGGCGGTTATGCAAATACATTGAAAACCGCACGTAAAATGGTTGAAAATGGCGAAGACATCGTTTGGGAAATTTTGGAAAAGGTTATTTATCAACATCCTGTATTATTAAATCGTGCGCCGTCTTTGCACAGATTGTCATTGATTGCGTTTGAACCTGTGTTAATAGAAGGCAAGGCAATCCGCCTGCACCCATTGGTGTGTAAAGGATTCAATGCTGACTTTGACGGTGACCAAATGTCTGTTCACGTGCCAATTTCCTTAGAGGCTCAATTAGAAGCGCGTACATTGATGTTGTCGACAAACAATGTGATGTCCCCGGCCAGTGGTGATCCTATGACGGTGCCTTCACAAGACATGGTGTTGGGTATTTATTACATTTCATTGATTAACGGTGAACATGATGAAAAGAAATCACCACGTTTCGCCAATATGGATGAAGTTGAATTGGCTTTGGAAAACAAAGTTATTACATTACACACACCAATTTATGCGCGTGTAAATGGAAAAACATATGCAACCACAGCCGGTCGTATGATTTTGGGTCAATTATTACCAAAATCTGATAAAATGCCGTTTGATTTGGTAAACAAAGTCATGCCAAAGAAAGAAATCGAAAAATTATTGGCAACCGCATATGAAAACTGTGGCGACAAAGCGATGATTTTGTTGGCTGACGCGTTGAAAGATACTGGTTTTGAACAGGCCGCACGCAGTGGTATTTCCATTGGATTTAACGATATTGTTATTCCAGAAGAAAAGAAAGATATGATTGCGAACGCAACCAAATCTGCCGAAGAAATTGAAGAACAATATCAAAACGGTTTGTTGTCTGGTGGTGAACGTCATAACAAATTGATTGATTTGTGGCAAAAAACAACCGACAAATTGGGTGATTTGGCGTATGCTACATTGGGTAAAACAACCGGTGATAATTGGAATTCTGTGTACATGATGGCGCTGTCCGGTGCGCGTGGTTCCAAAGGTCAGATTCAGCAATTGGCGGGTATGCGTGGTATGATGCAGAAACCAGACGGTTCAATTATCGAAGTTCCAATTATTTCGAACTTTAAAGAAGGTTTGACCATGTCTGAATACTTTACATCCACCCATGGTGCGCGTAAAGGTATGTCGGATACGGCTTTGAAAACCGCGTCTGCTGGTTATTTGACACGTCGTTTGGTTGAATTGGCCCAGAATACAGTTATTACTGAACACGATTGCGGAACGCACGAATTCATTACTGCAAAACCTGTGTACCAAGGTTCAACATTGGTTGTGCCATTGGGTGATGTGGTTTTGGGTCGTACTGCGGCACATGATATCGTTAATCCAATGACCAAAGAAGTTATTGTGAAAGAGGGCGATTTGGTCACAAAGTCTGCGGCAAAACAAATCAACGAATGTGGTTTGCCAAGTGCAGATGTGCGCAGTGTCCTTACATGTCAAAGTGATGGTTTGTGTGCAAAATGTTATGGTATGGATTTGTCGCGCAATGCGCTGGTTCATGTTGGTGAACCGGTTGGTGTTATTGCGGGTCAATCAATTGGTGAACCTGGAACACAGTTGACTTTGCGTACCTTCCACATTGGTGGTATTGCGGAAAGTAGTGCTGAAAGCCACTTTATCGAAATGCCTGTGGCGGGTAAAATTAAATTGATTGGTGTGAACACAATCAAAAACAAAGCCGGTCGTGTTGTCGTGTTATCACGTAATGGTGAAATTGCCGTTGTTGATGACAAAGACAATAAATTGTTCAGCTGTGCTTTGCCATACGCATCAAAATTGATTGTTACCGAAGGCGATAAAGTCGAAAAAGGTGCCAAGGTTGCAGAATGGGATCCATATTCAAACGATATCATCGCTGAAAAAGACGGAACTGTGGCATTCAACGACTTGATTGAAAATGTATCTTTCCAAGAAGAAGTTGACGGTACAACCGGTATTACATCGCGCAAGGTTATCAATTGGAAAACAAATACCAAGAAAGCATTGAACCCATCAATTACTTTGGTAAATGATAAGGGCGAAGTGATATCTTTGGGTGGCAAAAAATTGGCTCAATATATGTTGCCTGTATATTCCGTATTGAACGTTGCAAATGGTGACAAGGTTTCTGCGGGTGACATTTTGGCGCGTATTCCGGTTCAGGCGAAAAAGACGGGCGATATTACCGGTGGATTGCCACGTGTTGAAGAATTATTAGAGGTCCGCAAACCTGCAAACCCTGCGTTGTTGGCTGAAATTGACGGAACAGTTGAATTAGAAGATGCAAAATCTAAAATTATTATCCGTATCGAACCAGCCGATGGAACCGCACCTGTGGAATATGCGGTGCCAAAGGGAACAAATTTGTTGGTGCGCAGTGGTGATGTCGTGAAAAAGGCGGAAAAACTGGTTGACGGTGAACCAGTGCCCCAGGATATTTTGCGTATCTTGGGTCAAAAAGCATTGGCAACATTTATGGTTGACCAAGTGCAACAGGTTTATCGCCTTCAGGGTGTGACCATCAACGACAAACATATCGAAATTTTGATTCGCGAAATGACACGTCGTGTCGAAATCACGAACCCAGGCGACACAAGTTTCTTGATGGGGTCTGTGGTTGATCGTGTTGATTTCGAAGAAGAAAACGCTCGTGTTGTGCATGATGGCGGTCGCCCGGCCGAAGCGTCCCAAGTTTTGGTTGGATTAACACGTGCATCATTGACATCGCGTTCATTTATATCAAACGCATCGTTCCAACAAACAACCAAGGTTTTGGTGGATGCCGCAATTAACGGTTCAACCGATAAATTGGTTGGTATCAATGAAAACTTGATTGTTGGTCGTTTGATACCAATTGGAACTGGTGCATATGTCCGTCGTGTTCGTGAAATCGCCAAAGAAGAAGAACGGGCCGAAAAAATTGCCCGCGAAGGTGGCGAACATCAACAGTTGTTGGATATATAAAAAAGGTTTTCTTGGGTTGGATATCCAACCCAAGAATAACTTTTCCTTGCAAATAGGGAATTATGGAATAAAATAAACAGGTTTAATATAAAAAGGATTACAAAATGGCAACACCAAGAAGTAAAACAAGTAAAGCACGCAGTGCGCAACGTCAATCACATGACGCTTTGAAAATTATGCCGGTCGGTGTATGCAAAGCTTGTGGCGAAAAGAAACGTCCACATCATGTTTGCCCTGCATGTGGTGCGAAATAATAAACCAAAATAAATTATGGCAGATTTATTGACCCTGTGGTATAATACATAGGATTTTAAAATCTGCTATTTTCTTTTTTAAGGAAAAATTATGACCAAAGTTATATCTATTGACGCATTTGGTGGGGACAAAGGGCCCAAGGTTGTTTTGGGTGGCATTAACCAATTTTTGTATCAATATGGTGAAGGACGCGTCCATTTCCGTATATTTGGAAAAAAAGCGGTTTTGATAAAACTTTTGAAAAAATTTCCACGTGTTGCGCGCAACTGTACTGTGGTTGATGCACCGGATGTAATTTTGGGAACCGATAAAATTCGTGATGTTATTCGTCATGCCGATGGGACATCTATGTTTATGGCAATCAAAGATGTGCGCGCTGGAAACTCATCCGCGGTGGTCAGTGCCGGCAATACAGGTGTTTTGATGTCATTATCTAAATTAGCATTAAAGACGATTGATGGAATATCTCGTCCTGCTATTACGACAATGTTGCCGTCTGGTGGTGGTGATTCACGTGTGGTTGTACTGGATTTGGGGGCAAACGTTCAATGCGATGCACAAAACCTGTTTGATTTTTCCATTTTGGGCAGTGTGTATGCTGAAACAATCGGCCATATGTCACGCCCACGCCTGGGGATTTTGAATATAGGTACCGAAGAAACCAAGGGCAACGAAACATTACAACAACTGAACCATGTTTTGACCGAACATAGGGATAAATTGCCATACGAATATATTGGCTTTGTGGAACCCACCGACATCAGTGCTGGACGGGTCCAGGTTGTTGTCACAGACGGCTTTACAGGCAATATTGTGTTAAAAACGGTCGAAGGTACCGCAAAATTAATAAAACGCGTCATAATGGAAAATTTCAAAAAATCCATATTGGCAATAATTGGTGCGTTTTTCTTGGTTCATGTTTTCAAACGATTAAAACATAAAATTGACCCGCGTTCATATGCCGGTGCAACTTTCTTGGGGTTGAACGGATTTTCGGTCAAAACCCATGGGAACAGTGATGCTTTGGCATTTGCAAATGCAATTCGTTATGCGGTTGATTTAAGTAATGCAGACTTTAATAGTGTTATTCGTGAACGTGTCGCGTCCGTCGCCGCCATCCGCAACGAATTGGCATAGCAAACAACATCATTAATAAACTTTTAGCGGGCCGGAACAGTTATTTCCACGTTCGACATTGTGTTAATGCCAATCCGCGGTGTAATAACGCGCACAGTATATCTGGCGGAATCGGTTGTTTTCCTAATTCATATTTGCGTAAATTAGCGGTGGTTGTTTTTAATAATTGCGCAGCGGTTGCCGTACTCATATTCAAAGACCTGCGTGCGCGTCGCAACTGTTCACCATAATGACGTGTATCAACCAAAACAATAGACATCTCTTATACCTCCTTTTAATAAAAATACCGCGAACAAAAGCGCGGTTGGAGGCAAGAAAACTACTAAACAATAAAAGTAGTGTCGCTTATTATGAATATTCACGACCCTCCAACCGAGTTGTTGGAGTTATTGTTTAAAGGGTTTTCTTGTCCCCACACTGGCAACACGCCAATGCAAAGCCATTTTAACTCAACCAATCCTAATTTGCAAATTATTTTTAATTATTCATTATTTGAACTTTGCACTTTGAACTCTGGAATCCGGCTCTGCTTTGCAGAGCTGGATTCCTAGGTTGACATACGGATACAAATATCCCCACATGCGGATTATAATATTTGCATACAACCAAAGGAAAAAAATATGATTCAGAAAAAGAAAAACACATGGCATAAAAACAAAACCGCACCAAAAAAAACAATGAATAAAGCTGAACGCCAGGTGGCCGAGGCTAAACATTGGGTCGTATCCCGGGCAAAACTAGTAAAAATTATGGAAGCCGCAGGCATGACCCCCGAAAAACCAACAATGATGTTGCCACGCAATCACGACAGGTAAACAAAATAACCGCCAACAATTACTTGTTGGCGGCTTCTCCTCTCCTTCCGGGATACCGGAAACTGTTTTATGCGGCTCTGACATGCTTTTCAGCATTTTCAGTGTCGTTATCCATAATTTTCTTTGCCTCACTAAACACCATTTCTTTGACTTTCAACGCCAAATCATGTGTTTCCAATGTTTCTGCTGCAACATCAAAATTATCTGTTCTGATTTGCAGTGATACATATGCGCCGACCAGTGATGTCCGCGGCAAATCTTCAATAGAACGTGGCGCATTGTTATGACCAATGTGCAATTCATCGCTAAGCGATATTATTTGTCTATCTTGATTTACCCAAACAGTGGTATTTAAAACCTGATCCAACGCAATCATTATTTGTTTAATATTTTTTTGCATTGTGTGGGTCCCTCCTTTCTGGGCTTTTTTAGATGGTTAAAATCTGTATTTACATAAGTATTTACAAATTTCGAACCAACGTTTGGTTGTTTTTATTGATTTTTGCCAGAAAACCGAGGCTTTCAGGCGTTTTGAAACTCTTTCCCCATGTCTATACAAACATCTTAGAACAAAAACGAATCGCAGGTCAAGAGAAAAATATAATTATTTTAAAAATATTTTAAAAAAGTTAAATTTGTCTTATAAAACCATAAAATCCCATAATTTGATTATGAATTGTCATTGACAATCAAAAATATAGTTGCTACACTATTTGCAAAGTTAGGTTCGGTGTCGATAAAACACACCAAAATACAGGGTAAAAATGTCTTTATTTCTCTCATCTTATGAAAATCGTCTGGATGCCAAGGGCCGTATTTCGGTTCCGGCATCTTTTCGTGCTTCATTAAATAATGAAAAGTTTGCCGGTGTTGTTTTATATCGTTCTTTCACAAATAAATGTATCGAAGGGTTGTCGATGTCCCGCATGGAAACTTTGGCGGCGGCGACTGATAAAATGGGTGTTTTTGATAATACCTTGGACGATTTATCGGCTTGTGTTTTTGCAGATGCGCGTCCATTACAATTTGATGTGACGGGTCGTATTGTAATACCGGACGATTTATTAAAACATGCGGGCATTACGGATACGGCATTATTTGTTGGACGGGGAAATTCTTTCCAAATTTGGAATCCAAATGCGTTTTATGCAATTCAAGAAAAATCATTGGAAAACCTGCGTGCTGCGCGTCCAAATTTAATTATATAAAAAATTCATTTATTCAAAAAAGATAATTAAAATAAAAACCCCGCTTTTGCGGGGCTTTTGATTATAATCCACATGTATTATTGTTGTTTACATTCTTGGAACATGTATTATTACTCCACTTACACACATTTGTTCCCAACTTACCTGTCCCAGAAACAACGCAATATGCTCTTGCACTGTCGCAATCTTCTTCTTCTGTAAATGTTGAACAGAAAGACCTCACTTCTGTATCACTGTTAAGGGTTTCTAAACTACCATAATTACCAGCAACCCAGTTTTGTAATGTCGGTGACGATACAGTGCCATAAATATTACCGTTCACAGACAAACATGTTTTGATTTGTGAATAGCAAGCATTAATTGCGGTTCTGCTCTTTGTGTTTGTTGGGTTTGCAGAATCAAAATTGTTTGAAGACAAACAGCTGGACACATCACTTATGCAATTTTCTGCATATGATGCCAACATTTCGTCTTGTGCTGTTTTGATTTGCACCAACGCGCGTTGCATGAACTGTTTTATAACATCGTTTTCCGGATTATATTTACCCTTGGAATCGTATGTATAATCTTGGCATTTATTCAACACAGACACGCACATACCATAATCTTTATTTGCCTTGCTGTCATGATATCCAATCTTGCTTTGCAAATACGCAGACATTTTATCCGAAGACCCCTGGGCTGCCGCCGCTTTCACAGTTTGTTCTATGTAATTAACCAATGAAATATAACCTTGGGTATTGCCGTTTTGTGCTTCGGTATAACCGCTCTTTGTGTACCATGGATTGCGTTTATCTGTGGATGACACATCCCATGTACTGAACAAATTATCATGTGAATATGTTTGTGATATTGTTGTATTGGTACCTTCGGTATTATTACCCGGCATACTGCCCACAACAACATTTCCATCCACGATAAATTGACCGGTTGGATCAAGGCACTTTTCATAACCATTTCCGCAAACATAATCATCTTGCATGCATGATTCCAACGCACTGACGCAACCACGCAAATCATAAGAATTCTTGCTTTGTGCAACCATCAAACGTGCTTTTTTCAAAACTTCTTTTGCATTTGCAACAGTTTGTGTCATTTGTTTATTAGATTCTGTCAAAGCGCGTTCGTACGCCAAACAAGATTTATCAATTTCCAAATCGTATGAATTTGTGACAACCGCCGCATCAACGCCTTGGGTTGTACAAGAATTCAAAACCGATGCCTTGCAACGCGCGGTCGCAGTTTTATATAAACTTTCACCGCGTTGATTTGAAATACTATTTGTGTTTGAACCACCCACATTCATAAAACTGGACAAATCAAATCCGGTATTATCCATATCAAAATTCAAAAGTCCCGATAAATCAAAATTCATAGCACTGCTTTCTGTTGCAGATGCAGACCCCGATTTAACATCAACAACCATACGTCTTACTTTGTCCAAACTTGAACGAATAGAAGAGTTATCCTTGGAATCCTTCATTGTCAATTCTGCTTCGGTTTCTGTGAACAAAGTTGTTATTTGATCCGCGGGCAAACCGATGTATTGAATACTGCGTGCGACATCTTGTAATGCCTCTGTTGCAGATGCCAAAGCCGCTTCTGTTTTTTCATAGTTGGCAATGTTTTTGGAACATGTGCAACGTCCTTGGTTATCGTCCAACACATTACAATAATTATCCATACACGAAGCATATTGAGCCTGGCAATATTCGGTCAAAGTCTTCATTGTATTCATTTCTGTTGTTGTATCAATTGCGGTTTCTGCGGTTGTCACCGGTGTTGTCGTTGCCGGCGTAACCCCCGACGCGGCACGCATAGAACTGCGTGATAACACAGATGCGCGTGCGCCACTGCGTGTATTTGCATTATACAAAGAACCCGATGTTGAACCCAATGTTGCCGCGCGTGCCGTCACGCCTGGGCGTGCATTTGATTGAACTGTGTCTGCCTTGCGTGTTGTCACAGATGTCGTCCGCACAGGTGTTGTGGTATTGCGTACAGAAATATTGCGTGAACGAACCGCATTCGAACGGGTCGGTTGTGTCCGTGTATTGCGTGTGGTGCTTGTACGTGCCGATGCAATACGACCGGTTGTTCCAATATTGCGCCCGGAATTACTTGGCTGTGTCTTTGTCGCACTTGTATCCTGTGCTGGTTCTGCCTCGTTTTCCACTTCTATGGTGCCGGTATCGACTTCGCCCAATTCGACATCAGAAAATACTGTGTCATCATCGTAATACGACGGTACAACTTCGGCAAATGCCGGTAAAACCAACAGGCTGCTAAGTACAACGACTAATCTTTTCATGTGAAACACTCCTACTTTTACAACTATTTTATCATATTTTACGACATAAAACAAATAAAAAAATATGGCAAAAATAATATTTTGCCTTTAAAAAATCAAAATCGAATTGAAAACAGAATTTTAATGATGTGCGACTATGTGCAAAATAACACTAACGATAAACAACACAGACACAACCCCCAATATTATTTTCTGGGGTTTATGATTTTCATTTTTGCTGTGGCATACATCACAACCGCAATGACAATCGCGTATAACCAATAACCATGATAATCCTAACATCAATGCAGAAAACACAAACAACCATGGTTCAATCCATTCCGGCATAAAATAGGACGAGTGTGCGATTTCCGGCGTAAACAAACCGATAATCGACAAAACAATTGGCAACACACAGCAAAACAGGTGCGGCAACACACTTGCAATAATTCCAATTTTAATAGCTTTGTTTTTCATATCAATTATTCCTCGACTGAACTCTTACTGTGGCGCCTGCGCCACGAAGCGCCTTTTGGTGCGAAGTGGCGTCCCCAGCAGGAATCCCTCGGTCGGCTTTGCCGGCACTGCGGGGCATTCGTTAGCACTCTAACTTCGCGTTGCTCGTTTTCGTTTACTCATTGTCGAACCGGGCAAACTGCGTTTGCCAAAGGTATCGTTTCTAACACTGGCAACGATAAATTAAATTTTCACACCTGTGGTATGAAACTTTAATTTATGGCGTCCCCAGCAGGAATCGAACCTGCATCAGAGGTTTAGGAAACCCCCGTTCTATCCAATTGAACTATGGGGACGAACTTGTAATATTTTAATCGAATAAAAAATAAAATCAACCACGCGGACAAAAAACAAATAAATGTTGATTTTTTTATATGTGCCTGTATAATAAATCCCAGAAAAAACAAAGGGAAATTTGAAATGGCAACAATAACAAGAAATGATTTGGCATCTCGTTTGCGTGATAAATTTGGTTTAACCGCAACCGACGCATACAAAATGATTGATATTATTTTTGAAGAAATCGGTGATTCTTTGGTCAATGGCGAAGATGTAAAGTTTTCCGGTTTTGGGACTTTCAAGATTTTAACAAAATCTGCGCGTATTGGTCGTAATCCAAAAACTGGTGTTCCGGCGGTGATTTCTGCGCGTCGCGTTGCCGCATTTCGCCCAAGTACCGAATTTCGCACCCGCGTTGGAAATAAAGATTAAAAATATACCGCCCGTTCGGGCGGTTTTTTCAAAATTTAAATTGTTAATGTATCAAACAAGATTTTATCGTTTTATAATTCATTTTATAATTCATTATTTGAACTTTGCACTTTGAACTTTGGACTCTGGTAAAAAATCCTGATGGATTTTTTACCAAATCTTTACCCGTTTTTCTGGGGCGACATACATTTTATTATCTTTTGTCACACCAAATGCATCATACCATGCGTCAATATGTGGCAAAATTCCATTTACGCGCCAACGTTCCAAAGAATGTTCGTTTGTCTTGGTTTGTTTTAATAATGCTTCGTCGCGAATATTACTTGCCCAATTCATAGCATATGCGATAAAGAATCTTTGCGCATCGTTAAAACCATCTGCAACTTCGCTACGATTTCCAAAATTAGTGTATGCAGTCCATGCGACTGTTATTCCGCCATAATCAGCAAGGTTTTCACCCAATGTAAATTCGCCGTTTGCGTGGACATTTGGCGCAACAATGATGTTATTGAAAAAATCCCGCATAACATTCGCGCGCGTGGTAAAAGATTTTGCGTCTTTTTCAGTCCACCAATCGCGCATATTGCCGTCTTTGTCAAAATGGCGACCACTGTCATCAAAACCGTGCGTCATTTCATGCCCGATAATAACACCAATCGAACCATAATTGAATGCATCATCAGCCGCCATATCAAAGAACGGATATTCCAAAATCCCTGCTGGAAAACAAATTTCATTTGTTGATGGATCATAATATGCGTTAACTTCGTGTGCGTTCATAAACCATATATTTGGATCTTTGCGTTTGCCGATTTTATCCAACCAAAATCTATCTTCGAACTTTGCGACACGCACCATATTGTCATATAAAGAATCGTCTTTGATTTCCAATTTGGAATAATCGCGCCAAACATCTGGATAGCCAATTTTTGCGTGGAAAGTTTCTAATTTTTCCAATGCTTGTTTTTTTGTATCGTCACTCATCCACTCTAAATTTTGAATGCGCATTTTTAACGCGGATTGCAAATTTTTAACCAAATTTTGCATACGTTTTTTTGCGGCTTCTGGGAAATATTTTTTAGAAAATTCTTTTCCAACTTCTTCACCTAATGACCCGTCCAGTATAGATACGGCGCGTTTCCAACGCGGTTTCTTTTTGTTTTGACCGGTCATCACTTGGGTAAATTCAAATGCGATATCGTATGTTTTATCGTCTAAAAATCCATCCGCAGAACTTATCAAAAACCATTTCAAATAATTTTTTAATAATTCCAAATCTGTGTCGTTCATAATTTTAATAGATTCTTGTAATGCTTCTGGTTGTGCTATATCAACAAATTCTGGTGAAATATTGCGTGTGGCAAAATATTTATCCCAATTGAATCCAGAAAATTCTTTTTTCAATTCATCAATTGATTTTTTGTGATAATTCGCCAACGGGTCACGCAATTTTTCTTTTTTATAAAAAGATTTTGCCATACGTTTTTCTAAATCAAAGATTTTGTTTGTGTCTGCAGAAATTCCAAAGTTTGCCAATTGTTTTTGCATATATTCAATATATTTTTTGCGGATTTCTTTTGATTTATCATCATCATCAAAATAATAATCGCGTGACAAACCAATGCCGCCTTGGGTAATATTATATAAATAATGTTCACTGTCTTTTTCATCCAATGCAACACCATCACTAAAAAATCCACCACTGAAAGAATGATTGTGTCCAAGGAACGCTGGCAATTCATCACGTGATTTTATCGCATCAATTTCTGCAATATATTTAGCCACAGGCGCAACCCCATCCGTATTTAATTTTTTTTCATCCATTGCAATTTTGTATAGTTTGCCAACTTTGCCTTTGTCGTGTTCTGCAATTTCGCGCACGCGTTCCAGATTAGTATTTGCCAAGATGTCAAATGCGCCATACCTTACATAATCATCAGGAATTGGATTTGCATTGCGCCAACCGCGTGTGGCAAAATCATAAAAATCATCACCCGCCACCACAGTCATATCCATATCTTTCGCATTTATACCCGTTGTCATTTTTTTCTCCTTTTGTTCATAAATAGCCACGCCAAAAGCAATTAATACGGCAAAAATTCCAATGATATTTAATAAAGTGTGCTTCATTTTTTTTCTTACCTTATTATATTGGTCAGCAACCCATCCAAAGTCATAACACCATTGTTTGTCGCAACCAAACGATTGTTTTTTATTAAAACCAAATCATTATGTGCATTTATAAAATCCATATCAATAATATTTTTTACATCTGTATCAAGATATACGCCGCGTGTCGTTCGCAATCCTGTAATGATGCGTTCTGTGGCACGTGTTAAATTTGAAATTTGTGAATATTTAATATCGCCACCATATTGTTCAAACCAAGAATCGTTCATAAAAACGCGTCCCGCCGCACCGCGCCCTAAACCAATATACGCATCGCCGTCCCAAACATTTTGATTATGTTGACACACGTTTTCCGGGGCGGCGTAATTTGAAACTTCGTATCGTGGCAACCAAAGTTTATCGGTGATTGCCAAATACATATCTGCCATTTCATTGTTTGTTGGCATTTGCAAATTCATACGACCAAACGGAGTGTTTTTTTCTATGGTCAATTCATATAACGATGCGTGTTTTAATCCAATTTGATTAATTTTATTACACAGCGCAATAATATTTTTTACATTGTGATTCGGTAATCCGTATATAAAATCACAACTGACGCGAATGCCTGTTTTGTGTGCTTGTTCAATCAAAGAAAGTGCTGTTTTGGCATCATGTCGCCGCCCCAAAAATTTTAATTCATTATCATCAAAAGATTGAACGCCAATTGATAAACGATTTATGCCACATGAAATAAAATCATCTAACTTGTGTTTATCCAAAGTTCCCGGATTTGATTCCAATGTTATTTCTGTACATTTTGTCATGTCAAAATTTTTACGCAAATGATTCATGATTGTTTCAAATGTTCGTATTGGCATCAAACTTGGGGTTCCGCCACCAAAAAATACAGTTGGAATTTTTATACATCCTAAATGTTGCGCCCAAAAATCAATTTCGGTACATATACCATTGGTATAACAATCCCAATCAGGGGCAATTGCACTTGAAAAAAAAGCGCAATAATTGCATTTTGAAATACAAAAAGGAACATGTATATAAATATTGTGTTGTGTGTTCATAATGAACGATACTAAAACATAAAATAAAAAAATCCAGTAAATCATTTTTTTTAGTTGCATTAAATATCAAAATTGTTTCATAATGTTATCAAATGAGGAAGGATATAATCACGATTTTATTAGGAATCTGCACGTTTCCTGCGTTAGCAAGTAACGAAGGGGTGCCGTCGTATTATCAAAATAATAATGCGATGACGATGAATCGTGCCGGATATGCTAATTATCAAGGTCGTGGATATACGAATTATGTCGGTTCGTCCAGTACTAAACAGGTTGTTGGTTCCAATACATACACATATAATGTTCCTGTGGCGCAATCTGGGTATGCCGGTATGATGACCGCAAACGGTATATCAAAGGCGGCAAGTGATGAAAATGGTTTTCATATATATGGTGGGATTGGTCGTCGTTTTGCAGACTTTCAATTTACAACATCTGTGAATTCTATTTTGGAATGGGACGACATGATTTTTAACGAATTTACTGTTGGTGGTCGTTATAATTTTACATTACGCAACTTTGATTTGATGGCCTTTGGTGAATATACATATGGCGATATGGCATCCGGCGGATTGTCCATGGATTATGATTTGTTGCCGTATGATATGTCTGTTCCAGAGGAAGGGATATTTACGATATCTATGGGTGAACAAAGTGGCGATACCAATCGTTTCAAGGTTGGTATTGGCGCACGCAATATTTGGGATATTGGTGGATGGAAATTGACGCCGATAATTGGTTATGAAATATTTAAGCATAATTTGCAAATGGCAAATCATTATTATCCTAACCAAGGGGTGTATATCCCATTGATGACCGCGGATGGCGAATATGTATTTGGTGACCCAGATGACCCAGAACAGGATTTATACTATGCAATTCCACCAGAAGAGGCATCTGCATACACCGATACATTGTACCAGGTTTGTGTATCGCCTGAACAAATCAATGTCGCGAATATTGGTGCAAATGGAACATTGTCAATTTTGCCATATTCATATAACCCCAGTAATCCTTATGCACCATGGGGTGTGGCACCCGATGAATGTGTTGTAATTGGTGGTGATGGACCGATATTGGTTGCTGGGACAACGCATAAATATGACACGACATGGTCTGGATTTTACATTGGTTTGGAAATTGAAAAGCAGATGACATTGACCGATAAATTGCGTTTTTATGGTCAAATCAGTATGCCAAAATATTCATCCGAAGGTACATGGCCGAATCGCACAGATTGGCAACAAAACCCCAGTTTTTTGGACGAAGGTGATAATGGTGCGTTGGCGTATTCTTTGGAAATGGAATACATATTTACATTGTCTAATCGTTTACAATTATCTTTAAAAGCGGATACAAATTATTTTCATGTTGATGCGATTGGTGGAAAAATTTATTGGGCCGAATACACAGAATATATGGCTGTGCCAAGAAACGACGGTACAACCGATTATGACATAATTGCCACAAAACACCCGGCATATACATCGGATGAACCAGAAGCTTTGAAAGAGGCAACATGGCAATCATTTGGTTTGCGTTTGGGACTTAAATATTCGTTTTAATTAAAATACATGGGATTATGAAATGAAGAGATTCAGCGTGTTTTTTTATGGCGCGATTGCATGTATTATGTCGTGTGCGGCATATGCAGAACGGGGTGATTTTGATTTTGAACGTTGGAACGATTTGCAATTGTCTGTGCGTACGGCGGCGACCAACGACAACATATCAACTGCAACAATTGATGCAACATTAAAGGGTCCTGTTTTTATTCCAAAAATTGTATATAATGATAAAAACCAGGCGGAATTCAAAATGACTTTGGATGATTATTTGGCCCGTACGGTAAGTACCGAACGTGTACGTAATGGTCGCAATATGTCAAAAAAATATCCAACATTATTGGGCAAAACTTACAATAAATACGGTGTGCCACGAAATGTAATGTTGGCATTTTGGGGTATGGAATCGAATTATGGCGCGGTTAAAAAAGCATACAGATTAAAAGACGCTTTTTTTACATTGATGTATGATGGTCGTCGTGAATCATTTTTTACAAAACAATTATTGTCATTGATGAAAACTGCCGATGAAAACAAACTGGATATAAATAATATTTATGGCAGTTGGGCCGGCGCCATGGGGCATTTCCAATTTATTCCAACAACATTGGCGCAATATGGTGCCGATGGTAATGGTGACGGAAAAATTGATATCATAAATAATGTCAGTGATGCAATGTTCAGTGCTGGAAATTATCTAAATAAATTAGGCTGGAATCCAAACGAACAAATTGCATACAAAGTGTTAATACCAAATGACTTTGATGCCGGACTTATTGGTGGTGATAAAAAATACAATGTATCCAAATGGTCGCAAATGGGTGTATTAAATATTGATGGAACATCGCTAAATTTACCGGATTATGTTGTTGGATTGGTTGCGGATACTAATGATAAAACTGCGCTAAATTTGGTGCCGTCGCCGGATAATGACATTGGTTCGCAATCGATGCGTGTTGCATATTTAACATACCCAAATTTTTATCGTATAAAGCGTTGGAACAATTCAAATTGGTATGCGATTGCAATACACGAGTTGTCTGAAAAATTAAAATAAAACTGTTGATATGGGGCTTTTTCTTTGCTACCCTTTTATGTATCGTTATAAAAGGATAAAAAAGAAATGGCTATAAAAGTTCGTGATTTCGAAGTTCGTTTAACCAGAACCAAAGATGAACGCCGCCAGGTGCGTCAATTGCGTTATACCGTTTTCGTAGAGGAAGAGGGTGCGTCCGCCACCGAAGAACAAAAACAACTGCGCGAAGAATATGATTCTTATGATCGTTTTGCAGACTATTTGGCTGTATTCCACGAAGGCAGGGTTGTTGGAACATATCGTATCATCAATCGTGATGCCGCGGATAAAATGGGCGGATTTTATACAGAAAGCGAATTTAATATTTCAAAAATCAAAAATTCTGGTGCAAATATTGCGGAAATGTCGCGTGCATGTGTGGCACCGGAATATCGCGAAAATGCTTTGGTTATGCGATTGTTGTGGGTTGGATTGGGTGAATACATTGTGCGTAATAAAATCGGCATAGTGTTTGGTGTTGCATCATGGCCTGGCACAAATCCGGCTATGTCGGCCCAGGCGATTTCTTACCTGTATTACAATCATTTGTCGCCACTGCGTTTGCGTGCGACTGTGGATCCAACGAAATTGGTTGACGGTGTAAATCCAAAATTGACGCGTATGAATATCTTGCCCCAGGTTTTTGTTGACCCGGCAGAGGCCAAACGTCAAATGACCCCATTGGTAAAGGGATATTTGCGTATCAATGCGACATTTGGACGTGGTGTATTTATTGATAAACCATTTAATTCATACGATGTATTTGTAATGTTGCAAACAAAAAATATGGATTCTGTTTACAGAAAACGTTTCTTTGGCACAGATGAAAGTTTCGAAGGTGAAGATTTCGAATTGCCGACTGGATTTATGCAAACATTGGGCAAAATCATAACATCACCGGCCAAGGGCGCAATGCGCGTTGTGCGTTCTGTGTTTTCGTTCTTGTTGCGTGAAGATGCGGCGGATGCCGAATTTATCCAAGATACAGAAAGAACCGAAGACGAAGACAAAGGGGACGAATAATGAAGGTTATGACGGATAAGTGCAAAACAAATATATTCGAAGATGCGATTGCATTATTGCGTGCGGTACTTTTTGTTATAATTGTATTATTGCATGTGCCGGTTTTGGTGCTTATACCAATTGGTCGTTTTTCTGTAAAATATATGCGTTTCTTTATGTGGACAATCGGCAAAGCGGCCGGTGTTCGTGTTCGTACACATGGTAATCTATCAAAACAAAGACCTTTGCTGTGTGTTGCAAATCATATATCTGTATTTGAATTTTTTTCTGTTCCAATTGGATATGGTTGTTCTTTTGTTGGGAAAATAGATATCGCGTCTTATCCTTTGGTTGGGTGGATTGCGAAAAAATTCGGTGTTGTGTTTGTTGATCGTCGTCCGTCCCACGCGATGGAGGCTTTGGCGGCTGTATCAAAACAAATGCATACTGCAACATATCCGGTTGTATTATTTCCAGAGGGTACAACAACAAATGGCGCGTATGTCAAAGAATTTAAATCTTCGCTTTTTAATATCGCCGAAGAGATAAAAGATTTGACAATCCAGCCCCTTGTTATAACATATAAAACCCGTCGTGGTAAATGTGTCAATGACCAAGTTTTGGCAAATGACTATGCTTATTTCGACAACGCCAAACAAGATGCCGGCCCAAAATGTGAAGTCGAACGCAGTGCATTTGGTCAAATATTTCATGTTGCGCGCCTGGGCGGAATAACGGTTGATATAACGGCATTGGAACCTGTTCCTTTGGCGGGTATGGATCGCAAAGAAATCGCAAAAACATTACACGAAATCGTATCAAACAAATATATGGAATTAAAAGATAAAGAGATAAAAAAATGAAAACTGCAATAACACCAACACGTGCTGAAAATTTTAGTGAATGGTATCAAAATTTAATTGTTGCCGCAGATTTGGCTGAAAATTCGCCTGTGCGCGGTTGTATGACAATTAAACCTTATGGTTGGGCCATATGGGAATTGATGCGTGATGAAATGGATAAACGTATAAAGGCGGCGGGTGTTCAAAATGCAAACTTTCCATTGCTGATACCGATTGATTATTTTAATCGCGAAGCGGAACATGTCGCCGGATTCGCCAAAGAATGTGCGGTTGTGACGCACCATCGTTTGAAAATGATTGATGGCACATTACAGCCAGACCCAGACGCAAAATTGACCGATGCATATATTATTCGTCCAACTTCGGAAACTATTATTGGTGAATCTATGTCGCGTTGGGTGCAATCTTGGCGTGATTTACCATTAAAATTGAATCAGTGGGTAAACGTTATGCGCTGGGAAATGCGGCCGCGCATGTTTTTGCGTACTTCAGAGTTTAATTGGCAAGAAGGTCATAATGTTTTTGCCACACACGAAGAGGCAAATGCAGACGCGCGCAAAATGCATGCGATGTATGCAGAATATATGAAAAATGTTTTGGCGGCACCTGTTATTGCGGGTGAAAAAACACCCGAAGAACGTTTTGCTGGGGCGGATCATACATATACTGTTGAACAAATTATGCAGGATGGTAAAGCGTTACAGGCGGGTACATCGCACGATTTGGGACAACATTTTGCAAAATCATTTGATATAAAATATTTGGGATGTGACGGAAAATTGCAATATGCATGGACTACCAGCTGGGGAACATCAACACGCATGATGGGCGGATTGTTTATGATTCATGCGGACGATGACGGATTGGTTTTACCACCGGTTGTCGCACCATACCAAATTGTAATTATTCCAATTGTTCGTGAAGAAAGCGCGGATTCATTAAATTCGTATGCTGAAAATTTAGGTGCAAAATTGCGCGAATTAAATTTGCGTGTTTTGGTTGATACAACCGACATGCGCGCACCGGATAAAATGTGGAAATGGATTAAACGCGGTGTGCCGCTTCGTGTGGAAATCGGCGCACGTGAAATGGAAAATAATACCGTCACAATCACTCGTCGTGATATTGGTAAAGAATCAAAACAAACAATAACAACCGACGAATTGATTGCAAACGCGGCGGACATCATGAAAACGATTCAGGTTGAAATGTATGAACGCGCATTAAAACACCGGAATTCACAAATTCACGATGTTGCAACACTTGCTGATTTGGAAAAAGAATTGGCTAAGGGTACAACCGGATTTTTCCGTATTAAATACGATTTAACAAAAAATGCAGAATTTGAAGGATTGATTGAAAAATATAAAATATCGCGTCGTTGTTTGGATAATGATGACCCAAGTTTTGTATATGTCGCAAAATCGTATTAAGAAACCACAAGGGGATTTTTCCCCTGTTTTTTTATTAAAACAATCGCACTGAAATATGGTATAATAAATATCAAGCAAGAGGGAGTTTTATATGAAAGTCGCAATTATTGGTGTGGGTTCTGTGGGTGCGGCGGTTGCAACCGCAATTAAAAATACAGGACTTGTTCATGAAATGGTTTTGTTTGACCGCGACGGGGTGCGCGCACGTGCAGCGGCGGCTGATTTGGGACATGCGGCTGCGTTTTCTTTTGATGTTAAAATAACAGCGGCAAATTCATATCGTGAAATTCGTGGCGCTGAAATAGTTGTGATTGCGGCGGGTGCAAATCAAAAACCGGGTCAAACACGTACAGATTTATTGGCGGCAAATGCAAATGTTATTCGTGATATTATTCCGCGTGTTATGGCAAATGTTGATGCAAAAAAAGTTAAAATTATCGTTGTCACAAATCCATTGGATGTTATGGTTATGTTGGCACGCGATTTGTCTGGGTTGCCGGCGGGTCGTGTGATTGGAACGGGAACCATGTTGGATTCTGCACGCCTGCGGACAATTTTGGCGCGTCACTTAGATGTGTCGCCAATGTCGATAAACGCGTATGTATTGGGTGAACATGGTGATTCATCGGTTGTGAATTGGGAATCTGCAACGGTTGGTGCAATTGCATTAAATGATTTTTGTCGTGCGATGAAATTATCATTGCCACAAACAACACGCAAAACCATTGAACATCGCGTTCACAATGCTGCATACGAAATTATACAGGGTCGTGGTGCAACATGGGATGGAATTGCGGCGGCGGTAAATGATTTAATGCGTTGCATAATAAATGATGAAAAAAGAATTTTAACTGTGTCATCGTGTTCATCGAAAAAGAACCTGGCTATGTCTTTGCCAACAATTGTTGGTGGCGATGGTGTAATAAAAGTTTTAATGCCAAAATTATCGGCGGACGAATCTGGGGCATTACGCCAAAGTGGTCGCACGATTTTCAGGAATTATAAAAATATTTAATGGATTTTAATCGTATTTATCTGTCGTATTTTTGTGTTTATAGTGTGTCATAAATACAAAGGAATTTATCATGGCACAAAACGATAGCATAGAATACGAACTTTTACCCGATGGATGTGGTTTTTGTGCAAAATTGGCCGGGCAAAACATTGGCGAAATCACATTTGTAAAAATCGGCATAGATAAATTGATGATTGACCATACTTTCATAGAAGAAAATTATCAAAAATTACCGATTGTATTTAACTTGGTCGCACGCGTTGTTGATTTGGCGCGTCGCCAACACAGAAAAATTTTAACGATATGCCCATCGGCAATGGATGTTTTTACTGGGCACCCAGAATTTGATGATGTTCGTTTAATAAATTCACGATAAAAAATAAAATATTTTTTCATAAAATTTTCTTGCGTAATTTGTAATGGTTTTTCTATAATCAAACAAAAGAAAAGGAGATTTTATGAAAACAACAATTTTGGCTTCTGCTTTGGCATTGGGTTTTATTGGTGCGGCATCTGCGGCAGACATGACAATTTATTATTCGCCAACATGTCCGCATTGTCATCATGCCAAGGATTATACGAACAATAATTTTATTTATGAATATCCAACGATACGGGTGACAATGGTTGATGTGACTGTGCCTGAAAATCGTAATGAATTCATTGATGTTTTAAAGACATGCAATTTTTCATCTGGGGGCGTTCCTGTGATTAAAATTGGCGAAAAATGTTTCCAAGGTTTTGCGGAACCAATGGCGGATGATTTGCGCGCCGCGATAGAGGTTGACCTGAACCTGGACGCAAAAAAATCTGCGGCGGATGTTAAAAAAGCGATTGCCGAAAACGGTGATAAATATCGTGATGAACATCCAACACCGGTTGCAACGGTAAGTGAATATACCGCACCGGCAACGGATGAAACGGCTGAAAAAAAAACTAACGCAAGTGATAACAAATTGGCGTCATGGACATTGGGTTTATTGGCTTTGATTATCGTGATATTCAGTGTCGGTATGGCGCGCCGGAATTCCAAAAAATAAGGTTTGAATCATGTTTGATTTAACAAGTTTGGATTATATTTATATCGTAGTATTGTTGGCATCTACGATATGGGCGACAATTCGTGGCGGTGTGTATGAAACAATTGCAACATTGTCATGGGTTGCGGCGGCGATTGCGGCGCGTTTTGCATCGCCTTGGTTGGACGGTGTATTTCAAACTTGGTTTAAATTACAGGATTCTACGGTTGTGACATTGGTTGCATCATATTTCTTGGTGTTTTTTGTAATATTATTGTTGGTTGGTTTTGTGAACCAAAAACTGCGCGATAAAATCCAAGAATCCATGATGAACGTGACCGATCATACATTGGGTGTTATATTCGGTATTATTCGTGGTATTATTGTAATGGGGATTGTATATTGGATTGCGGTTTGGTATTATTCTGATATACCGCGTATGCCGGATTGGATTGCAAATGCGCGCACACGCCCCATTATGCAATTGACGGCGGTAAAGTTGGATGATTGGTTTGTGCCGGGCGCTGAAAACAAATTATTGGCGCGCGATGTTGCCGGCACGAAACAGGCGGATGAAATTTATAAAAATTTAATAAATCCTGCGGTTGCAACGGTGGGTGATATAAAATCTGGCGAACCGCGTAAAAAAACAGAGCCCAAAACCGATGCAAAGCCATCATCAACGGTAAAACCAGATAATGATACTGGTTATAAATCTTCGGAACGCACCGCACTGGAAAACCAGTTGTTGCAAATTGAAACTTCTGCACATGTTGAAGAAAAAGAATAAAAAATAAATACAATTCATACCCCGAAAGGTTTTTTCGGGGTTTTTTATTTAGGCTTTCGTTCTTGGTGCATCTAAGAAACATTTGTGTCACAATAAAAATAAAGAACAAAGGGAATACAAATGTTATTAAAACCAAAAATATATATCACAATATTATTTATTTATGAAATTATTGCGGTCATGCTTTTGCATTGTCAATCTATGTGTACAGAAATGTTGGGTGTGACGGCGTGTCAAGATTGGTTTCGTTATTTTGCCGCATGTATAATTATTCCAGGATTGGTGTCTTTGATATGGATGTGGCTGGAAACATTTGTGCATGCATATCATCATCGATTTTTCCGTCGCGCACGCAGTGCCTTGGCAGATGTGTTGGATAAAATATATGAAAAATTGGCAAATCACCTGACACGTGAAGATTTAGAACGTTATATCACCGTTGCGGCACTTTATGGTGTTCGTCATTATTTAGCAAATAATCCAAAGTTCAAAGAAATTTTGCAAGAAATGATTCCCGAAGCGGCTGAATGGGATTTGGGTGATACAGAACAATCACCGCATCAATCAAAAACGCGTAAAAAACGTAAATAGTTTGTTTTGCCACGAAACAAAACACCGCCCAATCGGGCGGCGTTTTTATTTTATCATTTCTTGTAATTCTTGTTCTAAACGTTTTTGTCTGTCCAAACAAACTTTAATTTCTTCCCATACTTTCAATTTCGCATCAGTGTTTTTTAATTTTGTAAATCTGTAATTTTTCTTTTCGATATCACCGGCTAATGTTTTTATCATCGCTCTGATTTTATATTCTAAACTTGTCATGTCAACCAAACTGGCCTTTGGTGCTTTTTTTGTGTTTAATGCAGAATTTGCAGATTTATCCGGCACACGAACATTGGATTGTGTTTTTGGTTTTTCTGTTTTTGTTTGTGCATTTACCGCAGGCTTTTCTTTTGGTTTATATTGTTGTAGCAAATCAACCACATCATAATAATTATCAATGTTTTGATTTATTAATTCACGTGTGACAGATTCGCCGTTCATATTATTACATTTCGCAGCATGTGTTCTGGCGTTTTTATATGTTTGGATAGCGTTTGTGTTATCTGTATGATCCGCACAGAATTTTATAGCAACGATAATTTTATCTTTTGGATTCATTGTCCAAACAATGCGTCTGCTGACGGCGCCTTTGGTTCTGTCTTCGATATTTTGGGCTAATGCACAACCTCTCTTTTTTTGTAATGTAGGTACTACTTGTATTTGTCCGTTTTCATCAATGTATTGAATGGCGCCTGATAATACTTGTTTGGTGTAATCAAGATTTATCAGGTTTATTCTTTGTAATATAGAATACAATAAACCATTACTGTCATTACAAGAAGTGCAAATTTCTTTCCAAACTTGTTTTGGAATGTATTTTCTGAAACGCACAGGTTTTTGTTTTTTTATTTTCTTTTGCTGTTGTTCGGGTGCTGTCATATTTACAATTTGTTTTGGTTGGCTTGCCTGTTTTGAATCAACGTTCATAACTTCCATCATATTGCGCTTTACTTCTTCCAGACAACTTTTATGAACACATAAAACACTTGTTCCATCAACCAATTTGTTTTCTGTTTTTATGTTTTGATAACTGGTTTTTGTTGCCAATTTAACAAGTCGTTCAACATCCGCATCTGCAAATTCGTTTGCAAACACAGCAATAATTTCTTTACGGGTTAACCAATCCGGGTTTTTGTCTTCCAATGCTGGTTTTGCTTGTGGAACCACAGTGACCAATCTAACCATTGGTTTTGACTTTTGTTCGGTTTGAACCGGAACCAATGTATCTTGCAACCAAGTGTTATGTTTAGAATCCCAAATTTGAATTTGTGGGTGTTGCGCGGTAAACGCTTCAAACGCATGCAATTCTTCGGTGTTTTTGGATACCTGTTTCAATGTTGAATTTAACAATAATACTTCGTGTACAGAATCAGGAAAATTAATTTTACTTAAATCTTTGAAACTTTTAACCACGCCGGTAAAATTGACGGCGGTTGCACCATTTGGAATACGAATATTTGATGCAGATATTTTTTCATCCCAATACGAACAATCCAATAATCCGTTAATTTGTTTTGGTAAAACAATCGATTTTTTCGCACGTGCACAAATAAAATCACCATTGACGATAATGTTTGAAAAATCCATTGATTCATTTATTTTTGAAACATTTACAGAATGCATAATTCTGTATATTTGCGAATTGTCCAACTTGAATAAATCTGTGCGTGTACCGTTATCCAGAACAACCGGCATTGATAAAGGTTTTGAAAACTTTATTTGACCCAAAGAATTTTTGAATTGATCGATTTTACATTTTAAATCACTCTCTTCAAGCATTATGTTTGCCATGATTTGACTGAATAAATCATTTTGTTCTTGCTCGGTTTTTGCGTTTTCTAACCGATTGATTTGCAACAAAATAAAATTTCCAAGTATTTCTTCATATTTCATTACATCATGATCAATTTTAATATTGCAAATATAGTTTGAACACAATGAATATAAAAAGTTTATTTTATCACGACCACTTTGTAAAAAACTTAAAGCCTGTTTTTGGTTTTTACGCACAATATCAGTGACCATTAATGTATCGGCCTGTCTTTTATCGTTCAAAGGTGCTGCGCCGATACCGCTATCATTGGACTCAAATGCGGCCAACAATTTATCTGCAATTGGACTTTGTTTTATTTTTTCGTTTGTTTTCCAATTGTTCATCAAATTTGATATGTTAATCAACTTTGCCAAAAATACAGGGTGTTTTGTTGCTGCGGTGTCTCGCACAGAACAATTTGTAGGTATCAATATTGTCGCATCAATCAAAGATAATATACCGGCAATTGTCTGGGTATCCCAATTGCCTTGAAAAAACACCATGCCAATTTTATCTGGCTGGGAATCATATTCGTGTGGGTCGGCGACCTCGAAACGTGTTTGTAATTCGTCCAAAGACAAATCTTTCCAATCGTCATGCAGCACCCTTCTGGACAATACAGAAGATTTTGGTGTTTCAAACATATTGTTTTTTGGAAGTGGTGTCACCCCCGAATCTAAATTATTTTGACCAAAATTTTGCATCAAATCATCGTGTTCTGTTGGCATTTTTTCACCTGTTTTTTTATTATTGATTATAATAATACAAAAATATGCTTTTGTCAATAAATTTTGTGTACCGAATTCCAAAATTGTGCTTTTACCAGCCCATACGTTGAATAAAATGGTTGACTGTTGACGGGGATACAGACATGTTTTTGGCAATTCTATATTTGGTTAGGCCGGTTTCCAGCCAGTTTTTTATCTTTTTTGTGTTTTTTGATAACTTTAATTTTTTTGATTGTGCGGAATAAGGACGTCCCAATTTTTTACCGGTTGCACGAATACTTTCCAAAGAAGCCTTTGTTCGTTGTGATATTAAATTTCGTTCAATTTCTGCCGATAAACCAAACGCAAAAGCCATAACTTTTGATTGGATATCATTGCCCAACTTATAATTTTCTTTGATGGTCCAAACTTGACAATTATTATTCAAACAATTTTCCAAAATACGCATAACTTCTAACAAAGATCGCCCAAGTCTGGATATTTCTGCGGCAATTAAAACATCTCCGGAATGTAGTTTATTCAACAATTCTCCTAATTTTCTTTTATCCAATGACTTTCGCGAAGATATTGTTTCCATGACCCAATTATCTATTTTTATGTTATTTTCTTTGGCAAATTGCTCTATTTCAAAGTGTTGATGTTGAACAGTTTGCTTGTTTGACGATACGCGAATATATCCAAAAACAGCCATTTATCAATCCTTTTGTTAATAAATTATTCCAATTTAATAGAACGATTTTGACATATTGTGTATGAATATCTGTTTTTAATGTTATGAAAATTCATAAATATAAGGTTCCTAAGGATTTTGTATTCAAAACGTGTTTTGATAATAAATACAAAAAATATATTGAAAAAATCGTTGGTTTGTTTTATATATGTAAAACACATGGTTTACGGATTGGTTTTTTTAACACATGTAAAATATAGCGCACATGTTCAGCGTGATGGAATTATACGATTTGCCAAAGAACATGGTTTAACCATGGGCAAATTTATCGAATTTGATAAAAATCCTG
>JAFXVB010000014.1 GCA_017534945.1 Alphaproteobacteria bacterium
CCTATGTTGGGAAAACGGTGGTCGCCGCAGTAATAACGGAACCAGCACACGTTGCACACCATCTTTTCCTGTTCGTCCATTGGTAAATTACACCATTACATCCATTGGCAACAACAAATTTTCAGCCCAACAGGTAATAACACGTGGTTCAGATACAAAGTGTATTCATGATTCAACAGAAGCAAACGATGATGACTATCAATGGATAGTAGAAATAGATCCAGAAACCAATCTTGCTACTGCATTTGCAAAAACACCAAAATTATGGCCATACGACCTTGGAACATCTTCAACAGACCTTCCAACAGAACAAGATTGGTGCACCGCCACCGCAATAAATAAAGATAACCAAGTATGCCCATTTGGTGTAAAACTGAACAACCAAGCTGAGTGTGATAATTGTCCTGTTGGTTATACCTATACAGGAGAAAACAGCAATAAATGTTGTCCAACCGATTATCCTAACGTTGATGAAACAACTCATTGTTGTCCCACCGGATACACATATCAAGCATCATCACAAAAATGTGTAAACACATCTGATTCAAACGATAAACAAGCTTATAAAACCGTCATGCCGACTTCCAGTGAAATAATGGGCGAAAATTTCCCAGAAGGACAAAAATAGAATAGGGCGCATAATTTTAGCGCCCATATATTTTATAAAAATCTATTATTTACGAATTTCTTTGGCAATACGTTCACCAACCGACGCATCGTCTGGTCGCCATAATTTATCCGCACCTTTAAGTTCATTAATCATTTTACGACGAACATCGGCATTATTTGCGATATTATAAAACTGATTTAATATATTTTTGGCATTTGCCGCTGTTCCCAACAATTCGGGATACACCGTCTTGCCCAATAATATATTTACCAAAGAAACCCATTTTACATGAATCAAAACACGTCCAATCAATGTCGTCAACCAATTCATACGATACACAATTATCGCAGGAACATGCATCATCGCCAATTCAGCAGATACCGTTCCACTTGCCGCGATGGCAATATATGTTTTTTCATACAAATCGTATCGATATGTTGACGGTATAATATCAATCGGCACATTCCAATCACGCACCGCATTGCGGACAATTGCGTCTGTGGTTTCAACTGTCGGCATAATAAATTTATAACCCGCCGGCACTTTTTCAACAAAATCCCGCAATATTGGTAATAATTTTTTAACCTCTGTCACACGACTGCCCGGCATTAATGCCACAATTTTATCGCCACGCGCCAATCTTTTTTGCGAATATTTTCCCATAATATTATCAGCAATTGGATGACCCACAGCCACAGTTTCCAAACCATACTTTGTAAAATATGGCACTTCAAAATCAAAAAACGCATATAATTTATCAAATGCCGCCGCATATTTCTTGGCACGACCCGGCCGCCATGCCCAAACCTGAGGCGCAACAACATGATGAAATTTAAGTCCCGCCGATATCAATTTTTGACCAAATTTATCTTTTTTCAACCCGGCAATCACCGCGCGCGCAAAACCCGGTGAATCTATGGTTAAAACAATATCAGGCTTAGAATCAATAATCGCATGAACGGTTTGATTTATACGTTTTTTCAAGGTTCGCGCATGCGCCAAAACCTCTATTATTCCCATTACAGCCAAATCCGCCATAGGAAATATTGATTTCAATCCTGCGGCAACCATATTTTGACCACCAACACCAATAAATTCAGTATCCGGCATCGCGTGCATTATATTTGCACCCAAAACATCCCCAGAAACTTCACCCGCAATAACAAATATCTTTTTTTTATTCCGCATGTTTAGCCGTACCAATTCCACGTTTTGAACGGTTTTCTATAAAATCAATCGCATCCATGGCGTATTTATTATTTTTAACTTCACGACGAACACGATTCAATCTTTCTTCAACTGTGCCTTCGGTTTCACGGAATACCGCCGAATACACAGAATGTATTGCATGCATGTCTTCGTTTGTAAATCCATGCCGCATCAATCCAACACGATTAATAGTACGATAAACGGCACGTCCACCCATACCTTCATAAATAGCATACGGCAAAACATCATTGCCAACCCCAGACATACCAGCAATAAACGCATTACGTCCAATGCGTACAAATTGCAATACCATTGCCCCGCCAGATAAAATAACAAAATCTTCAACTTCTACATGTCCGGCGACCTGAACCAAATTGGACATAACAACACTATTACCAATTTTACAATCGTGTCCAACATGGGCATTTACCATAATTTGACAATCATCGCCAATCTCGGTCCCCGTAGATGCCGGTGTCCCAGAATGAATTGTCACATATTCACGAATTTTGCAACGTTTACCAATACGAAGTCCTGTCATAGTGGATTCATCTTGCCATTTCAAATCCTGACTCATAACACCCAATACGGCAAATGGGTACACAATAGAATCATCACTTATTGATGTTTTTCCATCAATTACAACATTTGAAACCAATTCTACACGATCGCCCAATACAACATTTGGGCCAATAATGCAATACGGTCCAATTTTACAATCGGCGCCAATAACCGCACCTTCTTTAATAATAGCCGTTGGATGAATATCACTCATACTTTTACCTCACCTTACAACATTGATGTACATGATGATACATCAAACAATACATAAATGGTATTCAAGAAATATAACAAATTATAACAAAGTGTGAACTTCGTCTATAAAATTGCCACGTGGCAAATTCAGCCATCCAAAGATAGCCAAACAAGATACCACAGGCATAATTGTTAAAACACCAAATGAAAACAGTGCCAACATTAACAGTTTATCTGCTAAATGCTGGGGCATGGATTTTGCATGAATAATTTTTAACCAAAACAACGCCGCCGCCAAACCGCACGTTCCAATAAACACCGGCACAGATTCAGTCATTACAAACAAGCACCCAGATAACAAAACCAAACAACGCATCAACCATTTTAATTTTACAAATGCACTATGATAAATCTTGGCCTGACTTTTAAAATTACGCAACATAACACAACCTATAATCGGCAATCCAACAAATGCAATTCCCGCCAAATGCAACAATGTCAAACTTCCTAATTGACCAAAACGGAAAAATTCAGGTTGCATCAAAATCATAACTGTAAATAAAAAAACAAATCCAGACACAAAAGGAACAACATTTATATTTTTCTTCATACGACGACCAACAACAGCCCCGCCAACAAACGCCGCAATTTGCAAAATCGGTCCCCACCATGTATGCGTATCAGTAAGACCAATAATAGCCAAAATCAGCATCGCAAATAAAACAACCCGCCACTTACGATTGCGCGACAAATCATGCCATTTCGGCAATTTTATACCACGCGTAATATTACCAACAAACAACATCCCCATAAAAGCAATTACCGCCGTCACAAACGGCAACAAAGACGCACCATCGCGCAGCACAACATAATTACCACCAAACAAAACCAACCATATCAAAGACATAATTATTGTCCATTTAATAATACGCGATTGCAAACCAAAGCGTTCCCAACCAACCATATCCATCAACTGATTGCCGTATTTATAAACAACATAAAACATTGGCAACATCAATATTCCCAACCAAAAAAATGCGGGCAGGGCCAACGCCGCATTATTAAACGCACTTATTGCACTTTGTACAACCAAAGATTCATCAAACATATACTTGCCTTTTGTCTTTTTTCTTATTATGATACAGGTATGTTTGAAACACAAGAGATTTTTACCATTATGGGTGGTAAAGTCAAAATGTACCGCGGCACAGGGTATCAACCAACATCTGATGCAGTATGGTTGGCGGCATTACCACATAAAACACCCGGAACTGTTTTGGATGTCGGCATTGGCACCGGTGCCGTTGCGCTGTGTTTGCACCACCATTTTCCAGAGGCTAAAATTACCGGTATCGATATATCCCAAGATATGTTAGACGCATGTGCGCGTAATGCCGAACTGAACAATTGCGATTTAGAATTAATTCAACAAGATATATTGGATTGGTCAACACCACGCACTTTCGATTTAGTTATATCAAACCCACCATATTTTAAAGGAACCCCAAAGAAAAAAAACTCAAACGCACATCATAATGTAAATTTAACCAAATGGACACGCCGCAGTGTTGCACGCGTTCGTCCAAAGGGTTATTTTTGCACAATTGTTGATGCCACCTGCGCCGGCGAAGTATTAGGTGTTGTTGGCAAATATTGCAGAGAAATTGGCATTATACCACTATATGGTTCAAAACCGGTTGCGGAACGCGTATTAATACGCGGTCGCGCATGTGCTGGGGGGCCATGCACCATCCATTTAGGTTATCCAATGAACTATGAACCAATTTTGCGCGATGGCTTGACTATTCGTAAAATTTTGTCTAGTATTAAATCACAATGTTAAACTTTATCGCAAGATATTTTACTTCTTTTTGGTCATTTATCACATGGCCATTTCGCTCTTTGTGGAAAATCATTGTACAAATTTTTCCACCGCGCGAGTTTACAGTAATGGACACACCGCGCGGAAATGTTTATAGTTTCAGCCAAAGCAGTTTCTGGCGCTTTACACGATTTTTTGGAAAAATCGGTTTAATCGTATGGGCATCTTGGTCCACTTATGTTTTTATTTATCATCGTCCAATGTTGCAAAAACGCACTATGCAATTACAACAAGAACGCGAATATCATGACCGACAAATCATAGATTTACAGGCTTATCTTGGTAAATTTAATGATTTGACACGTGAATTAAATGTTATCGATGACAAAATAAATTCCAAAAAACTAAATACAACTGAACGCGAAAAACTAACCAGTTCGCGTGTTAAGATTTGGGGAGAATTGGATTTTTTAAAAACTCGTATTGCCGAACTATTGGCCGATCGCGATTATGCCCCAGAATATGAAAAAATCGCCGATATATCTGTGGCATATGACATAATCCGCGCAGAAAACGAAACTTTTAAACAACAAAACTCTCAAATGATTGAAACGATGTCCATGATTACAGAGGCCGACAATGAAATTGTAAGCGCTGTATCCACACTGACAAACGATAATATCAAAGAATTACGCAAAACAATGAACAAGATAAATTCAACATTGGCTTCGCTAAAATTACAAGAACAAACCTTGATACAAAACGCAAATAAATATTCCAATCCGATTATAAACAATGTATTCACACCAATTACATTTAAAACAGACGTTGATCCAAAATATAAAAAATTGGCAAACAATATAGAAGTTTGGGCTGGCTTATCTAAACTGGTTCAAGTTTTACCATTGGGCGCCCCGGTTAAAAACGCGCACGTCACTTCTGGATATGGAATCCGCCAAGATCCGTTTACACAAAAACCAAAACAACACAAAGGCATCGACTTTGCGGGCAAAATCGGCACAGAATTATCCGCCGTCGCCCCGGGACGCGTTGTTTCTGTTGGCGAACGCAGTGGATATGGACTTACCGTTGAAATTGACCATGGACTCGGCTTTTCAACATTATACGCCCACATGTCCAAAGTATTGGTATCGCGTGGCGATTGGGTTCGTCCGGGGACTGTTGTTGGTCTGGGCGGGTCATCTGGTCGTTCAACCGGCGCACACCTGCATTATGAAATCAAATACAAAGGCAACCAATTTAATCCGGCGAAATTTGTAAAAGAATAATTAATTAAATAAAAGAAAGGAAAAAGGAAAATGTTAGCATTTACAAACGCAGACGAAAAACAATCACCAACCGTCATCGGGGCAGGTTGCAAAATCCATGGCGACATTAAATCTGATTTAACCGTTCAAATTCATGGCACTGTACGCGGGGACATAACTGCATCTGTGGTCGTTATTGGTCGTGGCGGACATGTTATTGGCGACATATTCACAGACACATTATTTTTACATGGTGATTTATCTGGTTCTGCAACTGTGGACACCGCCAATATATTTGGCAACGCCCGTATGAGTGGCACATTAACATACAAAACACTAAACATTACAAACAACACTGAATTAGAATGCAAACTGGCAAAGCGCAAAGACAAACAAGATGAATAACGACAAACCGATTTTTGTATATGTCGGCACAGGCTACCCTGATATTTTCATGGCGGCCATGCATGAAATAATACAAGAATCCAAACTTCCCATCGTAATTATACCCACAGAAGAACCGCAACACGTGCCACAACCACTTGATTTTCATATTCCAGACATAAAAATAGAAGACATTATACAAACGATAAATATTAAAAATCCAAAACACAAACCATCATATAATTACAAACAAAAACCATATTACAAACAAACCTATCGCCAATTTCGCGATATACGGGATAAAATTAAAATGCAAACTTATCGAATACAAAGGACAAAAAAATGAGTAAATCAAAAATATCAAAAGTTTTTCTTGGCGCCGATCATCGCGGTGTTGGTGTAAAATTATACCTTATTGAAATGTTAAATGCCGCAGGATTTTTAACTGTTGATTTGGGAACAAACGACCCAAATACACCTGTTGATTTTCCAGATATCGCGAAAAAATTAGCCGATGCGATGATGAATGATAAAGACAGTCGCGGAATTTTAATTTGTGGTACAGGTGCCGGCATGGAAATTGCGGCAAATCGTTATCGTCATTTGCGGGCTTCCCGCTGTGAAAGACCGGAACAAGCACGTGATGATCGTTTCCACGATAACATCAATGTTTTGACATTGGCCGCCGATGACATTGATATAGAAATGGCGTTTGTTTGCGCACAAACTTTCCTTGAAAGCCCGTTTGATGATTGCGAAAAACGCCGTAAAAGATTGGAAAAAATATCATAAAATGCAAACCGACCCACACAACATTATCATCAACCGAAACTGTTATGGCGCACATGCCGAGTTTAATTATTGGGCATATAACCAAGGGAACCGCCTGTTAAGGTTTCGCAGCGAATACGAATTCATAAAATGGTGCATAAGTTTTGCACCGGAATTTGTTTCCAAAGAAAAACTTACCCCCGATATGATGATAAGTTTAATTTTCTGGGGCACAGATTATTTAGCAAACATTATAAAAATAGTTCCAGAAAACGAAATCCCCGAACATGTTAAAATTTATGCTGCCAAAAAGGATACCAACGGCATAATTTTATCAATTTTAAAAAATCCATCCAACAATGTGATAAATACCGCATTAACAACCGCCGGGCAAAACCTTGTGTATTTATCAAATCCAACAAAACAACAAATATTGTTGGGATTGTCACACGAAACAGACACCCCATGGTTGATTACAAAAATTAAAAAACCAACTGTCCAAATGCAAATTACCGCCGTAACACATGACCCGCATGCATATAAATATATAACAAATCCATGCGAAGCAGTTAAATTGGCGGCCGTTCGGGCACACGGTATACAAATGTTACGCAAAATAAAAAATCCAAGCGAACAAGTAATATTAACCGCAATTCATAACACATGTGATTTAAAAGAAGAATATTTCTTGTATTATATTCCGTATCCAAACCATAAAATTTGGCAAGCAATCAAATTCCAAGTAAAACAAAATAATCAACGATACCAAGAATATTGCAAAAAGCACCCCGAATCAAACAAACCAATCCAACCAACCAAACAATGGTTTGAACCAGCCCCCGATGATTCCCTAAAAATTCAAAAATTAAAACAAGAAATTCGCACTATATTATGCGAAAATACATTTGCACCAACAAAATAAATTTACATGTAATTTTACAAAAAATACCGCCCACAGAATAGGGCGGATTATTTTTACAAATCAAATTACTTTTTCACAACAAAGTTCACCAATTTTTTTGGCACCACAATTGTTTTTATAATTGTTGCACCATCCAATTGTTTGGCTGCATTTTGTTTTGCAATCTCAATCAATTCAGATTCGGCAATATCCACCGGCACAACAAAGTCCCGCGCGCGTTTGCCATTAACAGACACAACAATTGTCATATCGTTATCCACCAATTTCGATGTATCCGCAACCGGCCAAGGTTCAAACACCAACATATTTTTATGACCTAATTTTTCCCACATTTCTTCGGTCAAATGTGGTGCAAATGGATTCAGCATTTGAATCAAAACCTCGTACGCAGGGCGGGGCATTTTACCCCCAGGAAACGCATTGATAAATTCCATCATACCCGAAATCGCAGTATTGAATTTCATATTATCCAAACGTTCTGTCACATCAGCAATCAAACGATTAACCAATTTTTCTTGGGCTTCTGTCAAAGGTTCATCTGTTAAATTATCAGCAAAACTTTCAACACGATTCAAAAATCTTTGCACGCCCGCCAATGCACCTTCGGTCCAAACAACATTATTTTCCCATGGCCCCAAAGACAACACCGCAACACGCCCCGCATCCGCACCAACGCGTTCCAATAAATCCAGAACTTGAAATCCATTGCCACGCGATTTAGACATTTTATAACCATCACTGCCCATCAACAGACCTTGGGCGGTACGTTTTGCATATGGTTCTGGGGTATTTACCAATCCCAAATCATACAACGCATGATGCCAAAAACGCGAATAAATCAAATGACGCGTATTATGTTCATGCCCACCATTATAATGTGTGACCGGCATCCAATTTTCCATTTTTTTTCGTGAACAAAATTCCAAATCATTATGCGGATCTAAATAACGCAAGAAATACCACGAAGACCCAGCCCAGCCCGGCATAGTATCTGTTTCACGCCGCGCCACACCACCACACGTGGGGCAGGTTGTTTTTACCCAATCGACGGCCCTGGCCAATGGACTTTCGCCGTCATCCGTTGGTCTGTAATCCGTCATATAGGGTTGCATCACCGGCAATTGATTATCCGGCACAGGTTGCCAACCGCATTTTTCACAATGAACAAGCGGTATCGGTTCGCCCCAATACATTTGACGTGAAAAACCCCAATCTTTTAATTTATATTTTGTTGTGCCACGCGCAAAACCATGTTCGGTTCCATATTTAATTGCCGCCGCAATTGCATCTTCTTTACCCATGCCGTCCAAGAAAGACGAATTTATATGTTTGCCGTCACCTTCCCATACTTCATCAGGCTTTCCACCAGAAAGCACAGGAATTATTTCTAAACCGAACTTTTTTGCAAAATCCCAGTCGCGCGAATCGTGCGCCGGCACCGCCATAATAGTTCCATAGGCATAATCAACCAAAACATAATCAGATGTAAAGATTGGAATTTCCCGACCATTATACGGATTAATCGCGGCAATACCTTCCAGTTTAATACCGGTTTTATCTTTGGTTGCATCCGTTCTTTCGATTTCTGTTTTTGCCGCAGATTGTTTAATATAACCTTCAACCGCCGCCGCGTTTGTAATACGCTCATCATCCAACCATTTACGTAATAATTTATGTTCCGGCGCAATAACACAAAATGTCACACCAAATATAGTGTCCACACGTGTTGTATAAACCGTCATAACATCATTACCAACACGAAAATCAACATCCGCACCATGCGATTTACCAATCAAGTTGATTTCATCTTTTTTAATACGTTCATCAAAATCCAAAAGCGGCAGTCCGTCTAACAATTTATCTGCATATTTAGACAAAGCCAAATTCCATTGTAATTTTTCCTTCTTTTCAATAATTCCATGACAACGCGGACATTTATTATCTTCTAATTCTTCGTTTGTAAATGTAGTCCGGCAGTTTGGGCACCAATTCATTGGCAGGGCAGATTTATACGCCAAACCCGCCTTGAAAAATTGAATAAACATCCATTGTGTCCATTTAATATATTCTGGATCAGATGTCGCAACACGCGTTTCCGGCGACACAGACCAACCAACCCGATCAATAACATTTGAATAAGATTTTACCAATTCGCGCGCAACATCCGCAGGGTGCTTTCCAATTTTCGTAGCATAATGTTCCCCGGCAATCCCCATTGCATCAAATCCCATAGGGAACAAAACATCATAACCTAAATGACGACGATAACGGGCCAATACATCCATCCCAGAATAATTCATCATATGTCCCGCATGCATGCCAGCCCCAGACAAAAATGGAAATTCCACCAAATTATAATAACGCGGCTTTGACCCATCGTCCAACGGCACAAAAGCCTTTGCGTCACGCCAACGCTTTTGCCATTTTGCCTCGCGTTCAATCACTTTTTTCATATCGTCAGTCATAATATGTCCTTTTTGGTAAACATCGGTCAAACGATTTTATACAGAATTACTAATAAATTCAAGATTTTTATACCCAAAAGAACCAAAAAAACACCCCTTACGGCAGGGGAATGCGTTTTTTACAACCAAAAAACAGTGCAAAAACCGCAGAAATCCGCCATTTTTCACGAATTTTAGTGCAGAATAGGGCGATTTTTGCAATTTTTTGACCTAAAAATACCCCAAAAGCACCATTTTTAGCATTTTTACATATATTCGAAAAATACCATATTTTGCATATCGTATATTTATGTGATTCAAAGAAAAAAATGAAAATTTTTCGAAAAATTTCTGTAAATAAAAATCTTCACAACGACAAAAAAACATCAACAACAACAGCGCCACCAAACCCGCAGAAATCTGCCGTTTTTAACAGAACAGGGTGCCAATTTTGATTTTTTATAACATCCGCCCTGCGCCGGATTTCTGCGATTTTTTTGGATTTTACCCCTTTTCTATCATATATAAAAAACGACGAAAAACACCCAATCGATTTTCAGGCCGCTGAATATTAAAAGTCATATAATTGGACGTCCAAATCGCCCAAAACAGACCGTTTTTCAGGGCTTTCATCAAACCAAACCATATAATTATAAGGTCAGGCCGCTAAAAATTGATTAAACAAAACGCTTAGACAACAAAAACCCAGAAACCAGTATTTTTCCAGAAAGCCCAAATAATTGTATAACACCCAGGAAAACCGTATTTTCTTAGTATATTATGTAAGTTTGCCAATCGTTATCTCTCAAAACTCCTTGCGGTTATATTATGTATAGTTTGCCCAAACGAGCATTAGCGAGTATGGCAAACTATACATAATATACATTATGCGCCTTTTGTGAAATAAAAAAACAACATGACAACCGGTCCCCCGACAGTTATCGCCCTATCAAAATTTTATAAAAAAATATCGCACCAGTTATGGTGCGATAAATTTTTCGAATACAAAATTATTTTTTAATCTTGGCAACTTTTTTAGCCACATTTGCAACTTTACCAACCTTTGCTGTCAAAGATTTGATACCTTTGGTAAAATCAGCCTCTTCCACTGCCCCGATTTCTTCCGGTTTGACCGCAGAACAACAATACGGGCATTTTGTTGCCAATTTACTGATTGATTGTTGGCAATACGGACAAGCATGCGTTGTGACCGGCTGTTTTGCCTTTGCCTTGGCCGCAATACGCACAACCAAAAACACCGCAAACATAGTAATCAAGAAACTGATTATAGCATTTATAAACACACCAATATGTATTGCAGAATCCGCACTTAATACAATTTTCCAATCTGAAAAATCAATTCCACCAATCAAAAGCCCAATCGGCGGCATCATAACATCTTTGACCAACGAATTCACCACCGCAGTCATAACCGAACCAACGATGATACCAACCGCCATATCAATTGCATTACCACGATTCACAAAAGTTTTAAAGTCTTTAAGCATTCCCATAATCTATCCTTTTTGTTCTGTTTTTTTGTTTTTGATGCGTTTCCGCACCGGAATTGCGTTGATATTGTGCCAATGCAGCCAATACCCCATCTAAAGTTTTACGCAAACTTTCATCATGCGTTTCGACCATTATGTTTGCCACAGCATATGTATCATAACGTTCTTTTATCAATTGCGATAAAATTTCCCGACTGTCATTATTTAACAATTGAGGCCGCGTACGACGAAAATTAGTGCGTTTAACCAATAAATCTAAATCAGCCTTTAACCACACACTGATTGCACGTTTTAACACCATTTCACGCACAGCCGGAGTGATAAAAGCACCCTCGCCCGTAGAAATAACTTTGACCTGGGGCTCACTATCCAACAAACGTTCAATCACAGATTTTTCTGCACGCCGAAATTCTTGTTCACCATACATAGAAAAAATGTCGACAACCGATGCACCTGCGGCTGTTTCAATTTCTTTATCAGAATCAACGAACGGTATTCCCAAAGACCGCGCCAAAGCACGACCAACGGAAGTTTTACCCGCCCCCATCAATCCAACCATAACAATCGGTTTATCTAAATAAAATTTTGATTTTCTTACCATTGTCATAAATTATATCATAAATATATGATATATTTCAATCCATATTTGCCAACTGTTCTAATTGATCAGCAGAAATTAATGCATCAATCATTTCGTCCAACGCTTCGCCGCCCGCCAAAATATCGTCCAGTTTATACAAAGTGAGTTTTATTCGATGATCAGTCACACGTTGTTCCGGAAAATTATATGTTCTTATCTTTTCGCTACGATCACCCGAACCAACCATTGTCCGTCTTGAACTATTGCTTGCATTTTGTTGTTCAAGTCTTTGTTTTTCGTATAGTTTTGACCGCAACACCGCCATTGCCGACGCTTTATTTTGGAACTGAGAACGCTCATTTTGACATGTCACAACAATCCCGGACGGAAAGTGAGTGATACGAATTGCACTATCTGTTTTGTTAACATGTTGACCACCCGCCCCAGAGGCACGAAATACATCAATACGAATATCTTTATCTTCTATTACAACATCGATTTCTTTTGCTTCTGGCATAACCGCAACCGATGCAGCCGATGTATGAATCCGACCAGACGCTTCGGTTTCCGGCACACGTTGTACACGATGAATCCCAGATTCAAATTTCATACGTGCATACGCACCAACGCCATCAATTTTAAACACAATTTCTTTATAACCATGCAACGATGTTGGATTTTCTTCGATAATTTCAACTTTCCAACCCTTGCGCAAAGCATATGATTTATATTGGTTAAACAAATCGCCCGCAAATAACGCAGATTCTTCACCGCCAACACCCGCACGAATTTCCATAATCACACTATTATCATCTGCATCATCACGCGGTAACAACGCAATTTGTAAATCACGTTCAACATCAGGCAATTTAGCCTTTAACTCCACTAATTGAGCATTTGCAATATCACGCAATTCGGCATCACCCAGCATTTCATTTGCATCTGCGATACCCTGCACCGTTTGAAAATAATTATCAATCAAAGGCAATAATTCATTTAAACGCGAATATTCTTTGGATAATTTAGATAATTCGTCACCAGACACATTCCCAGAATTCATTTGTTCTGCGATATCTGTTGCGCGTTTTTGAATATCACGCAATTTTCCTTCTATAATCATATTACGCCGCCTTTACCTTTTTTATTGCGTCAATCAAAGATAAACTTTGTTGATCTCCGCTTTTCATATCTTTGATTGCAACAACTTTATTTTTTACCTCATTATCGCCGATTATTATACTGAATTTAGCCTTTATTTTATCCGCGTATTCGATTTGATTTTTGAATTTTTTATCTGTATCCAGATACGATACAGCGGCAATATTTTCATCACGCAAAGTATTTACAATATTTGACGCATACGCAACATTATTATCGCCCATAACCAATACCGCAACATCAATTGGGTTCAAAAATTCGGCTAAATCAATCTGGTCGTTTTCCAGCATTGCCGCAAAGATTCTTGAAAAACCAATTGCCGCCCCAACCCCAATAATTTTAGTTTTGGAAAACTTACCCGCCAAATCAGCATAACGACCACCGCCGGCCGCCGTTCCTAGTTCTGGATGATTTAACAATTTAAATTCAAAAACCAGCCCTGTATAATACGCCAAACCACGTGTAATCGACAAATCTATTTTGGCGTTTTTAACCCCCATACCCGCCAACACACCCATAAATTTATTCAATTCGTCAATTGCCGCATCCAGCTTGTCAGTTTTGTTCACAAAATCAGTATAACCACCTGTAAATACAGATTTTATTGCATTTTCTTTATTTATATCATTTAATGTATCGCGCAACCCTTCGGCGAAATCTTCATCACCCATTTTGTCTTTTTTATCAATTAAAACGAACACATCTTTTTTTTGCCCAGCATTCATTTCCAGATAATCAAACAAAGCATCCCAAAACGGACGCGAACCGATTAAAACTTCGTTCGGGCCAATAAATTCCACAACCGAATCCAAGGCACGATTTATCACAGAAATAATTTCTGCATCATAATTTGTCGACAAAGAATTTATTCCCATAATATCAAGGTCCATTTGGTAAAATTCGCGATAACGCCCCCGTTGTGCGCGTTCGCCACGATACCGCTTTGAAAACTGTGATGCACGAAAAGGAAACACCAAATCATTTAAATGACCCGCCACATATCGCGACAAACCAACGGTTCCATCATAACGAAGTCCCATTTTAGTATCGCCTTTTTGGAACAAAAACATCTGGGTTTCAATTTCATCCCAATTATCTTTATCTGTTAAAACCTCTGCCCGTTCGATTGCCGGCAAATCCAACATAGAAAAACCAGCCAATTTCAACACATTTTGCATTTTCCCGGCACAATAATCAAAACACCGTTGCGCCGCCGGTAATAATTCTATGAACCCAGACAATGGTTTTGTTGGTTTTAAATCCATAATCACATCCTTTTTTAATAATTAAATTGATTAAATTTAAGCTTATTATATCACAAAAACAACAGCAACGCTAGAAACATGACGCCCATTGGGCGTGATGCAAAAAAATTGAAAAAGATACAATATTTTCTTTCATAACAAGCGCATTATACAGGTAAAAATCCGGATTTCAACTAAAAATACTGATGTAAAGACGCACCATTTTGGGCAAGCCATCGTTTAGCGCGTTCAACACCAAAACCATATAGTTCTGCAACTTGGCGCCAAAATGCCGGTGAATGATCCATGTGTTTTTTATGTGACAATTCATGTATTACAACATATCGCATAACCGGCACCGGTGCAAAAGCTAACCGCCAAGAAAAAGACATTGTACCGGTCGATGAACAACTGCCCCAACGGGTGGTTGTGTCGCGCAAAGCGATACGTGTCGGCCAAAATTCCCGCGGTGTTGCACGAATAATTTCTTTTATGGATTTTAATAACTCTGCCTTTATAACATCACGAACGCGCCGTTCAAACATATCAACCCCGCCCCCAACAAGCATAGTCCATGTTCCATTATCGTTCATTTTCAATTCATTTGAACGCATATTTGGACAATGCACCAAGCGTACTCGTCTATCCAAAAACTCAATTTCATCACCATTGCAAATAGTGCATTTTTTGGGTGCACGTGCAAAAATCGTATTCACCCATTTGCGTTTAGATTCCAGAAATTTTATCGCACGCGATTCCGAAACTAAAAAAGGTTTTGAAATATGAATTTCATGCACCCCCGTTGTCTTTGGTCGAATTGTAATATTACGCGCACCACGCCGCGATTCAACAATCACCGGTATATCCACACCATCCGCACAAGTAAAAGTGTAATTTCCCATAAAAACTCACATCATTTTTTTACAAATATCCCGCGACACCACATCGGCATCAAAACCCATCTTGGCCATCACAGTCGCACCGTCGCCCGACATGCCAAACCGTTCAATTCCAACCACAGCATCTGCAAATTCAAACCATGGTGCACCCGCCGCCGCCTCTATGGCAACAACAAATCCACGCAATAAATCTTTTTGATATTTTTGTGGTGCCGCACGAAAACGTTCCACAGACGGCATTGATACAACCTGAACCGATGGACCAATTTTTTTTGCCACAGTTATCGCAAAAGGCACCTCTGCCCCTGTGGCAATAATAGTGATTTTAACACGACGGGACGATGCCGGATAAATTACATACGCACCATTTGATAAATCAACCCCATGTGGTGTTTTAATTTGTTCAAACTTTTGACGCGACAAAATAATTGCCGATGGACGTGTTGTATCCATCAATGCCGTTTGCCATGTCCACGCAACCTCTGTTCCATTACATGGTCGCAAAACATTAAGATTCGGCATCAAACGCAAAGACGACAATTGTTCAACGGGTTGATGTGTTGGGCCATCTTCACCCACCGCAACACTATCATGACTAAAAATATAAACGACCGGTAATTTTGACATTGCCGCAATACGAATCGATGGTCGCATATAATCACTGAACACTAAAAAAGTAGAACCGTATGGTCGCACACCACCAGCACAAAGTCCGTTCATAATTCCACCCATGGCATGTTCACGCACACCATAATTGATGTAATTTCCAGAAAAATCTTTCGCGGTAATTTCACGCGATGCCGCAACACGCGCACCTGTATTAGAACCTAAATCCGCACTGCCCCCCACCAAGTTTGCGCCGTTTTCCAACAACAAATTCAAATATTTTGCAGATAATTCCCGCGTTGAAGCAACATTATCATCCACATCAAATTTTGGTTTTGGTATAATTGTTGCCGATTTTTGTAAAAAATGTTTAACAGTACCCGCCGCAACCTGCGCCCAACGTGCCTCACCAGTTCCAGAAACATATTGCCGCATTAATTTTGTAATTTCCTGTGGTGTCAATGCCAATCCATGTGCCGCAGATTTACCCGCAAGTGTTGACCCATACCCCAATACAGTTTTCACCTGAATAAACACAGGGACATTCGAACGTTTTGCATCCATCAAGGCACGATTTAACCTATTAAAATCATCAGCCGCAATATTGTTTATAACACGCCAACCACACGCACGCACCATACCCGGCACATCCACAGCCGTTTGCGCAACACCATCAATAGTCAAACCATTATCATCCCACAATAAAACTAAATTATTCAAACCGTATCGACCAGCAAATGCAATCGCCTCGGCTGCGATACCCTCACTTAAATCGCCATCAGAGCAAAGGCAATACACATATCCACCGGTTCCGCGAATTTTTTCAGCCATTGCCAACCCAACCGCATTCGCAACCCCTTGGCCTAACGGTCCCGTTGTCGCATCAATACCGTCAATACCAATTTCAGGATGCCCCGGCAACCCACCAATTTGTCGAAACGAATCGAGTGACCCAACATTATACCCCGCCAATCGTAATACCGCGTATAACATCGCACTGCCATGTCCCGCAGATAAAACAAATTTATCTAATCCAGGACGTAAAAAATTAGCATAAATCGTCGTCACAACGCCCGACGCCCCAAGTATTATACCAACATGACCACTGAACGCCGATTGTACCGCGTGCAATGCAAGCGCACGCACCGCATTTGACATTTCAATTAAATCATTAGCATTAAATCTCATAATATGATATTATAACATAAAGTTAAGGTTAAAAAAATGATAAAAATTTGGACAGATGGATCTTGCCTTGGGAACCCGGGACCGGGTGGATGGGCATTTATTGCAACCGACGGCACAAACACCGCAGAACGTTGCGGTGGTGAACGCGACACAACAAACAACCGTATGGAATTGATGGCGGTAATTTCTGCATTGACGGCAACAAAAAAACACAATGAAGTTGAAATCCATACAGACAGTCAATATGTTAAAAATGGCATGCAAACATGGATAAAAAATTGGAAGGCACGCGGTTGGCGCACAGCCGATAAAAAACCTGTTAAAAATAAAGACCTGTGGGTAAAATTGGACGAACTGTCACACAATACAAAAATACATTGGATATGGGTTCGTGGTCATGATGGCGAAGAATTCAACGAACGTTGTGATGAATTAGCACGCACCTTTGCCGAAACATTAAAATAAAAAATCCCCGCAAGGGGGATTTTTATTACCTGACATTTGTTTTTATTTCATTGGTTTTGCTTGTTTTTATTGTGTACGCCGATTCCACAGGTTTGTCCAACATAGTTGTTAACTCTTGTTCGGTTGTTGCTCTTTTTACACCGCCATACGGTTTCATAGATTCTGCTTCGTAAATTACTTGGCCCAGCATATTAACTATTTTATGTATATTATAAACTTGTTTATCGCGAGCAATAAACTGACGAACAAAAGTTTTTGGCATGATTTATCCTTTTATTTAAGTAAGAGAATACAAGAATGCTAGAATTTTACATAAATAAAATCAATATAAATTAAAAAACGCCCAAATCGGGCGTTTTTGAATTCGTGGCGCGCCCAGAAGGATTCCCTCGTATGTCGCATAAATGCGCCGTAACTGCGGGGAAACCGTAACGATTTGGCAGCACTATGTTTGCCAAATCTACTTGTTTTCGAACCCAATCGGCAAACAAAGTTTGCCAAGCGACTCTAAACCGTTCTGGAAAGCAAAACGAATTAAAAAACGCCCAAATCGGGCGTTTTTGAATTCGTGGCGCGCCCAGAAGGATTCGAACCCTCAACCTTCTGATCCGTAGTCAGATGCTCTATCCAATTGAGCCATGGGCGCAAACATGCATCTATTTTATATTAAAAAACTGAAAATGCAAGAAAAATTCTTAATAAAAAATCTGCCACGCCCCAATAAAATATTTTTGACAAAAAAACTTGACAAATATATTTTTTATACTATATTAGAAGCAAATAACCACAAAACCAAAGGGGAAACACATGGTTAGAAAAAAAACAAACAAATTTAAAAAAGCGATGAAACGCGCATGGGAAATTATTTGCTGGCCTTTCAAAAAAATCTGGGCCGGACTTTGCTGGCTGTGGCGTTGGATTGCCAGTATTAATATGGTTGCATTGTTAAATTTGGCTTTATTGGTTTCTATTATCGTTTTGTTCAGTTTATTGATTATCGATTTGCGAAAAAGTGCAAACGCAACAAATAACACCGAAATTATCACATTAAAGCCGGCACCAGTTGCAGAATCAACACCAGTTGTGCAACCACGTGCGACACGCAAAATGACAACATTGCCAATCAAACGCGACCCAATTACTCGCAAAGCAGCGGCAACACCAATCCAGGTTGCCAAAGTAAAACAAAATCCGGTCGCAATTAAACAGGTTGCGCAAACAAAACAAAAAATCTTGGGTGACACAATAATCGACCATCATGATATGACATCTATTTTATCAAATGGTGCACATGTACGTGGCAATTTGTATATCCAAGATTTGCGTAAATATACATTGCCTTGCAATATTATAGTTGACGGCAATTTGATTTTGCGTGATGTTAATATGTTGAATTTCTGTGGTGCTTTCACAGTCCGCGGCAACATATATGTCAATCCACGCAGTTCATTTGGCCCAGTCCCCAGCACAGCACGCATTGGTGGTCAAGTATTGTTATAAACAATAGATATGAAAAAAGACTGTCAACATTGACAGTCTTTTTTTCTATGTTTTTACAACAAAATATGATATAATGAACCTAACCAAACAAAGGGGACAAATATGGAAGTTATCAATAAACTGATTGCTGTATTGGCGAAAAACTTAGGACTGACCATTGTTTTGATTGCCGCAATTATATTGTTCGCAATTTTTTCTGATGGTTTGCTTTCTGGATTGATTACTGCGTTATCTGCATTAATCGCATACACATGTTGCGAATTATTATATCGCAGTTATAAAGAATCTGGATCTGCAAAAAAACACAAAAAATAAATATATGAAAATACCGACCAAACGGTCGGTATTTTTTTATTTATCTTTTTTCGATGTATTTACTTTTTCTGTTACAGTCACTTTATCAGCCGTAGAATTTTCAGCCGAAACCGGCGATTGTTGTAATTGTTTTTCTTCGTCACCAACCAATTCTTGACGCAATTCACTTTCATTATTTGTATTTGCCGACTTTGCAGACACCAATGCCAACAAAGCACATAAAATAAAGAATATTGTTGCCAACCACGCCGTTGTCTTGGTTAAAAAATTGCCAGCCGCCGCACCAGTAAGCGCGCCACCAAACATAGAAGCCGCCGAAGACCCAGACATGCCAGACCCTTCACTTTTTTGTAATAAAATAATACCAATCATAAATACCGCAACGATAATCAATAAAACCAATAAAATAGAAAACATTTTTATTCCTTTATATATTTTTAAAACAATCAAATCTTATATTCAAAAACCCTAAATTGCAAGAATTTTCAATAAATTTGCCGCCGCCGCCGTAGATGCCTCTTTTTTTGATGCCCCAGACGCATGCGCGGTTTTCCCCAGCGCAGTCACAGACACATTAAACACAGGATTATGCGACGGCCCCGTTTGTGGCAAATATTCATAAACCGGCAATTCGCCTGTATGATTTCTTTGAACAAATTCTTGGAGTGCAGTTTTTGCATCCTTTGGTGCGGTAATTTCTGCCGCCGCCAAATCACGCCAACGCGCCGTAATAATTTCACGCGCCGTATCAAACCCAGCATCTAAATAAATAGCACCAAATACAGCCTCCATCGCATCAGCCAACACATGTTGAATACGACCCGCC
>JAFXVB010000015.1 GCA_017534945.1 Alphaproteobacteria bacterium
AGCAAATGCCGAATTCGTTAATGGAAATGATGCATCTTGCGCTTGGCAATGCGAAGAAGGTTTTTATAAAAACTCAACCGGCACAGGTTGCAGTCAATGTCCCGACGGTTCCATTTCTGCACCCGGCGTAGACAGCATTTCTCAATGCACATGCCAATCAAAATCTAAGGGCAATAATGCAATGTCATTACTGTTGATACAAATAACCGGAAACCAATATTATTGTGGTCAATGTGGCGACGGTGTCATAACAACGGCAAATACAAATCCTGTTCAATGCACATGTTATCATGGTGCAAATGTTGTAAATGGCGAACAAACTGTGGCAAACAATATTCCTGTTCAATGCGTGTGCCCATCTGGGACTGCTAATATTGATACAACAACAAATACATGCCAATGTGGTGCTGATCATTATCTTAAAAGTAATAATGGAACATGGACATGTGCACAATGCCCAACTCATTCTCATCACAACATTACAGGTTCCGAAGATGTTAATGATTGCGTATGCGACGAAGACCATCCAACAAGAATATATGATGACAACAATAAACTTATTGAATGTGGCCAATGCCCCGACAGTAATTCAACATACGATAGTGTTGCCAATAAGTGCAAATGCATCAAGGGTTATTACAACACATCAACAGACACCAACACCGTATCATGCACGGCATGTCCGGCGGGTTCAACGACACTCGACACCGAAAACACACCAGACGGCATTGGTGCGGAATCCAAATCTGCATGCACAATGAACAGTTCCACCCAATTCTGCGACAGCCGCGGTCAAAATTGCATGAACCTTATTCCCAATGGTGTCGAAATATCAGCAAGCGCCAATTAAAATAAAACTAATTCATCAATCGTTTTTTTAATATCATTTAGTTGCGCGGGTGTAAACCGTCCCAAAACCCAATCTGCCGGATTTATCATTGATTCAAAATCACGCGGGTGGCCAATACCAATCCTAATTCTTTTATATTCATTACCAACCGCGGCATCAATCGATTTAATACCATTATGACCGGCACTGCCCCCGCCTATCTTTACACGCAAATGCCCGTTTGGCAAATCCATATCATCATGAATCACTATCAAGTTTTCCAACGGCAATTTATAAAAAGTCATCAAAGCCAACACCGCACGACCACTATCGTTCATAAATGTTTGTGGCTTTGCAAATATAACCGCATGCCCATCAATTTCGCCACGCGCCGTCAATGCGTTCTTTTCATTTTTCCACGATGCGCCCGCACCCGCCAAAGTATCCACCGCCATAAATCCAACATTATGACGTGTCGTCGCATATTCCGGCCCAGGATTACCCAATCCTACAACTAAAATCGGTTTATTTTCTTGCATAGTTCTAACCCTTTTTCTAATATGATAACATATAAAGGAGAAAAAAATGAAATTAAATTCAAAAATTTTTATCGCAAGCGTTTTAACGGCATCATGTGCGGGTATGGCAAACGCAAATCCGGTTGTTGATGTTTATGCCGGTGGCATGTTTGGTGCCGGCGGGGCCAGTATTTATCAAAACAGCAATCACAGAAACGAAGCCGGTGAATCTTTTGGTGCGGTTTTGGGTTTGGATATTCCATTATTGCGTATAGAGGGTGAATACAATCATTTAACAAATGATTTGGTTTCCACCAACGATGCAATGTTAAACGCATATTTCAAAATGTTATCCACAATGATTCATCCGTATATCGGTGTTGGTGTGGGTTCTGTATTCGGCGGTCATTATACTGCGGCGGACAAAATCAAATACGATGTTAAATCAACTGTTGCTTACCAAGGTATGTTGGGATTGACATTTGATATTTTGGCTTTGCCACTTAAATTTGATGTCGAAGGTCGCGCATTATACGCACCAAACTTTATGGAAATCGGCACACAAAAACCAGATTTGTTGCAATACGATGCACGTTTAAAAATCCGGTATGTGTTTTAATACAATAAAACGAATCGGGGGCAAATGCTTACTTTAATTGATGGAAATTCTTTATTATTTCGTGCATACTATGGTGTGCATTCACGCCTGACGCGTGCGGACGGAAAACCAACGGGTGCGGTATATGGGTTTATGAATATGATATTACCCATATTGGGGATTGCCAAACCTGATGATACTTTTGTTTGTGTTTTTGACGCATCACGCCAGACTTTCCGCCAAAGCATTTACCCCCTTTATAAAGCCAATCGCGATGAAACACCGACTGATTTAATCACGCAAAGTTATATGGTACGTGATTGCATGGCGGCGATTGGTATGCCGGTTTTGTGCATCCCAGATGTAGAGGCCGACGATGTTATTGCAACATTGGCAAAAAAGTTTTGCGAACTGCACGACAAAACACGAATTATTACCAGTGATAAAGATTTAATGCAATTGGTATCACACTGCGTATTCTTATACGACGGTATGAAACAGGTCGAAATTCACGAACCCGGTGTCATTGAAAAATTCGGTGTAAAACCGTCCCAGGTTATTGATGCGCAAAGTTTAATTGGTGATGCCACAGATAATGTTCCGGGTGTTCATGGTATTGGTCCAAAGAAAGCCGCTGAATTAATAAATCAATTTGGCTCTTTGGACGGCATATATGAACACATTGACGAAATTAAAAACGAACGCGTGCGCAATTTATTAATTGATGGTCGCGAATCTGCATATATATCTAAAAAGTTAGTCACATTAAAAACAGATGTCGATTTATCTGGATTAAAACTGGAACCGTTTGTATTCAACACACCGCGTGCATTGGAATACGTGCGAAACGAAATTGAAAGTGCATCACTGGCGGACAAAATTCAAAAATTGTTTCCATTGGAAAAATACGACGCAAAAAATCAAACAAATTTTGAATATGCAAAGTCGGCATGTCCAACACCAGATACCGATATTATCAAAAACACATCTGCCACACCCATCGACAAATTACCAAAAATGCAATTTGAAACAATTTCAACAACCGAACAACTGGATAAATTTTTATCACATATAAAAGATATTATTGCAATTGATACTGAAACAGACGGTATAAATCCAATCACCGCACAAATTGTTGGATTATCTTTGGCATACGATGACGCGCATGGCGCATATATTCCACTGCACCACATAACAAAATCAAACGATTTATTTGGCGATGACAAAGTCGCCCCTGAACAAATACCGACCAATATCGTTTTTGAAAAATTGATGCCAATACTTCAAAACGAAAATATTGTAAAGGTCGGACATAATTTTAAATATGATTTACATATTTTGGCAAATGCCGGCATTGATATTTCTAAAATCAAACCAATTGATGACACCATGTTGTTATCATATATTTTACATGGAACATTACATGGTCATGGATTGGACGAATTGGCATTAAAATATTTAAATCACAAAAACATAACATTTGCATCACTGTTTCCGCCTGAAATACCCGACAGTGCACGCAACTTTGCTTATGTTAACATTGAACACGCCACCCCTTATGCTGGCGAAGATGCAACCGTTTGTTTTGCATTATATAAATTAATGCGTCCTGAATTAGATAGTGATGCTAAATTGCAAAAATTGTACGACACATGCGACCGTCCATTAATGCCTGTATTGGTTCAAATGGAGCGCAATGGGGTTTTGGTAAATCGAAATGGACTGCAAAATTTATCCGGTGTTTTTCATGCACAACTTGAAAACTTACAGGCTGAAATTTGGAATCTTGCTGGGCATGAATTTAATATCGCCAGTCCAAAACAATTGGGTGCGGTATTATTTGACGAACTGAAATTACCCGCAAATAAAAAACGTTCCACAGATGCAGAAAGTTTGAACGCACTGATTGATGAACACCCGATAATTGAAAAAATTTTGGCATGGCGTTCTATTGCAAAATTGGCGGGAACTTATGCCGACGCATTACCTAAACAAATCGCAAATGATGGTCGAATCCACACAACATATTTGCAAACCAGCACAAACACCGGTCGGTTATCCAGTCGTGATCCAAACCTGCAAAACATTCCAACCAAGACTGATTTAGGTGCTGAAATCCGTAAATGTTTTATTGCGCCCACGGGACGCGTCCTTATTGCCGTTGATTATTCCCAAATTCAATTACGATTGCTTGCTGATGTTGCAAATGTCACAACTTTCCGCGAAACATTTAATTCGGGTGCCGATATTCACGAACAAACTGCACGCAAAATATTTAACATTGCCGCGGATGCACCGGTCACACGCGCACAACGTCGCGCCGCGAAAACAGTAAATTTTTCAATTATTTATGGAATATCTTCATTTGGATTGGCGGCACAATTGGATGTTTCACGTGAAGACGCAAAAAAAATTATTGATGCGTATATGGCTGGATTACCTGAAATTCGGCGCTATATTGAAAAAATCAAACAATTTGCAACTGATAACGCATGCGTTTATACCCCATGGGGTCGCCGCATAGAAATTCCAGAAATCAAGAATTCGCGTATGAAACAATACGCCCTGCGCGCCGCGGTCAACGCCCCAATCCAAGGATTCGAAGCCGACATTATGCGACTTGCAATGGTTGAAATTGCACGCGACATTGTGCAACCAAATGCCGACAAAATAAAAATGATTTTACAGGTTCATGACGAGGTTATATTTGAATGCGATACAAATATCGCTGACAAATTTGCAAAAATGATAAAAGACAAAATGGAAAACATTTGTAAATTATCTGTGCCATTGGTTGCCGAAACATCAATTGGCGAAAAATGGGAAAAATAATTACAAAAACTTGATTTTTACATGGTTCCTTTTATAATGCCGTATAAGAAAGTTTTATGCACCCGTGGCTTAACTGGATAGAGCACCACCCTCCGAAGGTGGGGATTGCGCGTTCGAATCGCGCCGGGTGCGCCATAATAAAAGGTAGTACAATATATGTTTCGCATGCTGGCAATTTTATCACTATTTGGACTGGTCGCCTGCAACAGTGTTTATGTCAAACCGAATTCATACGATACATCTAAACAAATTTTTGTACCGCGTGGTGGTTTTTCTATGCAACGTTCAATTAAACTTGCAATGCAAAATCGGAATTATAAAATCTATAACGGTCGTTTAACCAGAATTTCTAAATCATCTGAATCTTACGAATTTCCATCATCTGTGCAATACTCTGTTCGCGTTGACGAAAGAACTGAAATTCTGCGTCCAATATGGTGTATGTTTAACGGATTTTGGTGGTGGAATTTTAATGTATCCATCGTGGAACAAAAAACCGGCACAGAAATTTTGTCTTGGCGTGGTCGTGGTTGTCAAAACAGTTCCCTGCGCAAACTGGACGCGTTATTAGACACAATGGAAATAAAAAAATCCAACAAATAATTTACAATTACCGTTGTGGCACCGCAACAAAACAACGCAACCAATGATTGAATTCAGCGTTAAATCCATTTTGATTAAACTTGTCAATCCACCACTGATTTGGTTTTACGGTCTTTAATTCCTGACAAGTTCCCAATTCACACCCCATTTTTCTTGCGGCATCATAATCTTCGATTGTATTATGAATTGCACATACCATATTTACATTTTGGAATTTTGCCAGAACCGACGGCAAAGTCGCTTCGTCAAAATATGTAAGTATACCGTTGCAATAAACCAAATCTGCTTTTATCGGTTTACAATCTAAAATAGATTTAATTTGAATCCGCCCCTGCTCTCGCAATCTTAATAAATCTTTTTTTGCAACACCCTTGCGTGTGTCGCCTTGTTCGATATCAAATGGCCGACCAGAAAATAGCGGGTGACGAAATGCAAAGCTTGCAAAATAATCAGTTATATCAATTCCGCGTGCGTCCATATCATAATCCATTGCCAATTTTATAATAACGCCTGTTGCCGCACCACAATCAAAGAAAGTTTTTGGCTTTTTCCCATAATGCTGTTTATAAACAGATGCCAGCATTTTCGGCGGCACAGAGCACATAACTCCATCTGTATACTCGTACTGTAAATAAGGATATTTTTTATCATAATAATGCATTTTGGGCTCCTTCACAATTTCAGTAAATCATATTTTGCTAATTTTTCAATGTTTTTCTTGCTTTTTTCAAAATCTTACTATAAAATGGGTTCGATTTTCGCGGGTGGGCGCGATAATCACCCGATTAACCCCACAAGTCCTTACATTTGTGCGTGGCACAAAATGTAAAGTACAATTTGCAAAGTACAAAGTGCAATTGTTGTATGCGATTATGTCGCATCACATTATTTGAACTTTG
>JAFXVB010000016.1 GCA_017534945.1 Alphaproteobacteria bacterium
CATCCCGGAAAGTATAATTTAATATTTTCATTTTATTTAATACCCCTTCCAATTCTGTTCCAACGGATTTTACTGCCCCATGTCCATATTGCAACCATAGGTGCATAATAATTATGTGAATACCATGTAAACCATACCTTGCCTAAAACATTATCACGCGGAACAAATCCTATTTCGGCGCGACTGTCCGAACTGTTATCACGATTATCACCCATAAAGAACAAATGTCCCGCAGGCACAGTGAATTCTGGTGTATTATCATATGGCGCATTATCAGTCATTTCTATGATACTGTGACGAACACCATTTGGTAAAGTTTCGGTATATTCGGTTGCATCAAACACACCACACAACCCCATCGCCAATTTGCAATACGAGTCAGGCTTGTATTCAATAGTATAATTAAACCCAGCAGGTTCATTGTTTACCCATATCTTGTTGCCTTTAATAGACATATCATCTTTATAAAAACCAACGCCACGTATAGATTTAGGTAATATGGCCACAATATAACGACGTGGATTTTCGCGTTTAACAATTTTACCATTTATATATAAACGCCCATCACGAACCTGAATTTTATCCCCAGGGCGACCAATAAGTCGTTTAACAAAATCCTGGGACTCGTTGATTGGATTACGGAACACTATAACATCACCAACATTTGGTTCTGTTGATAAAAACCGGCCATCCCATAAGTGCCACGACCCAAACGGGAAAGAATAACGCGAATACCCATATGCCCATTTTTCTACGAATATATGGTCGCCAACATTCAAAGTTGGAATCATAGACCCCGAAGGTATATTAAACGGTTCAAGTAAAAAACTGCGAAATATGATTGCAATCAACGCGCCATAAAATATGGTATTAAACCAATCACGAACTGCATTTGGGTTTTTAAGTGGCATAATCCTTACATCCTTTTATTATGTGCCAAGTATTTTATAACTTGAAAAAGCATAAAGCAAGTTTATAATGACAACATGATTTCATTAAATTCTATTATTTTTAATGGTATGGATGCCACCAAGATAGATGTTCAGGTTCAAATATCATCTGGATTGGCAAAACCTGACTTTTTTATTATTGGATTAGCAGATCGCGCAGTCAAAGAATCTGCGGAACGCGTCACAAATGCAATGAACGCATTAAATGTGACACGACCATCACGTCGTTTAACAGTAAACCTGTCACCGGCCGATGTTGAAAAGTCTGGTTCTCATTTTGATTTACCTATATTATGCGGGATTTTATGTGCGCTGGGGATATTACTAGAAGACAAATTATCAAAATACCTGATTATGGGCGAAATTGGCTTGGACGGTTCAATATTAAAAACAGATGGCGTATTACCGGCCAGTGTTTGGGCAAAAAATCATAATATGGGTATTATTTGCCCCGCGTCCCAGGGTGCCGAAGCAAAACTTTCCGGAATCACAAATATTTTGGCACCAACACATGTTTTGGATTTAATCAATCATTTCCAAGGTGTTTGCGAAATTGAATTTCCAAAAGATAATATTCAAACAGATAACACAACCGATACAAATATCGACATGAACGAAGTATACGGTCAACAGGCGGCAAAACGCGCCTTAGAAATTGCAGCGGCGGGCGGACATGCCATGCTTATGGTTGGACCACCGGGATCTGGCAAGACCATGCTGGCATCGCGATTGCCGACAATCATGCCAGATATGACAACCGAAGAAATCTTAGAAACATCGGTTATTTATTCTATTGCTGGTAAATTAAATGGTACGGGGTTAATCACAAAACGTCCATTTCGTGCCGTTCATCATACCGCCAGTCCTGTATCACTTGCCGGCGGCGGATCTGATGCACGACCGGGCGAAATATCATTGGCACACAATGGTGTATTATTCTTGGACGAATTACCAGAATTCAATCGCGCAACATTGGAAATTCTGCGTCAGCCTATGGAATCTGGAAAAATAATGATTTCACGCGCACGACATAACGCGACATATCCTGCAAACTTTCAATTAATTGCGGCAATGAATCCATGTCCATGTGGACACCTTGGTAATGCCGCCCTGTCCTGCACCCGCGCCCCCAGATGTGCCGAAGCGTATCAAAACAAAATATCGGGGCCATTACTTGACAGAATTGATTTACATGTTGATGTTGATGCGGTTAATCCATGGGATATGAAACCAGACACAACAAACATCCCTGAATCCAGTGCAATAATTCGCGCACGCGTGGTTGCCGCACGCAATCGTCAATTACAACGTCAAGGTTATGTGAACGCAATGCTGAACGGAAACGCTTTGGACAATTTTGCCAAATTAACACCAGAAATGACAGAATTTTTAAATACCGCCGCCGAACGCGTTGGATTATCCGCACGCGGATATAATCGCATCAAACGCATTGCTCGCACTATTGCAGATTTAGCTGGGCGCGATGATATTATAATGGACGATTTAATAGAAGCATTATCATATCGACCAATAAATCGCGGCAAATATGGCGTGAAACTTTAAAAAACAAAAAAACTTGCACACCCATATAAAAAATACTACATTATCACAAAGATATATGTAGGATACATATCGGCGCGTCACCGCCATGGATTTACTGCCTATAAAGACTTTTTTATTTATTAAAAAAACTTTATTAGTAATAAATTCGCGTGGTGATGCAAAACATTAACCATAAATAAAAGGATATTAATAAATGGTATTATTACATAAAAAAACAAAAGAAAATGCACAAAAGAAATCAGTGCACAAGGTCAAAGATAAAAAAGAAGTAAAAGATATCGTTGTACCAAACCAAATTGATGATATGCCGGCACACGAATCCGACAAAAATGATGATAAAATGTATTTTATGGCATTGGGCGGATTGGAACATGTTGGCCAAAATATGTATGTTTATAAATACAAAGGAAAATATTTGGTTGTCGATTGCGGTATGGGTTTCTTGGAAGAAGAAATCGGTGCCGGGGATGTCCAATATTGTGATACATCTTGGCTTGAAAAACGCAAAAAAGATGTCGTTGCATTTGTCATGACACATGGTCACGAAGATCATATCGGTGCATTAAAATTCATATGGCCAAAATTTAGAAAACCAATTTATTGCACACGTTTTCCTGCGGAAATTTTACGTCAAACATTTAACGGCATTGAATTAGATTATGATCCCGAAAAAGATATTATTGAATTTGATGCCGGTGGCGCCACATTAAATCTGGATCCATTTACCGTTGAAACATTTCATGTTTCGCATTCAATCCCAGAGGCACAAATGCTGATAATAAAAACCGCAGCGGGCAAAGTTTTACATACAGGGGATTGGACATTTAACGACGATAATCCAATTGAACCCGGCACCGATTACGCACGGTTGCGTGAAATTGGATCTGATCCAAAATTATTGGCATGCGTTTGCGATTCAACATCTGCATCCAGACAAAGCGTTCAAACAACAGAAGTTCAGGTTCGCGAAACATTAACCGAATTGATGAAAAACGCCCCTGGGCGCGTATTTGTCACCGGTTATTCACGCAGTATTGCAAGGTTAAAAATGTTCGCGGAAGCCGCGCATGCCGCGGGACGTATTGCCGCAATCAAAGAACGCAGTAATCCAAATCCTGTTCCATTTGTTGGATTGCCAGAATTTCGTGAAATCGGTATAAACTTTGGTTATTTAAATGAAGATGATATTTATCTGCATCGTGACATCAAAGATTTACCGGCTGGGAAACAGGCGATATTTTTAACAGGATCCCAAGGTGAAAAATTCGCAATGTTGACTCGTCTGTGCAATGGCGCGGTCAAAGAATTAAAATTACTGCCAACAGACACAATTATATTCAGTGCGATTATTATTCCTGGTCGTGAACAAGATGTATCAAACCTGTATAATAAATTGGCACGCATGGGAATCAAAACCCATACAATATTTGATACAGATAATATACACGCATCCGGTCATGCGGGTCGTCCTGAATTTGAACGTTTCTATGATATGGTTCACCCCCAGGTTTCAATTCCAATGCATGGTGATTATATCAATGAAATGTTAAATGGAAAAATGGCAATGGAACGTGGCGGTGCAAAACAAATGATGGTTGTACACAACGGCGAAATGATTGCATTAAAAGACGGCGAACCTGCATATATCTCTAATACAATCGAAACACGTTTCGTCGTTATGGAGGGCGAAACAGAACGCAGTGCCAACGACCAAGTTTATAAAAATCGCAAAAAAATCGCAACCAACGGCGCTGTGTTCGTCACATTGCCCGTTGATAAACGCGGATTTTTAAAAGGAACCCCAGAGGTTTCCAGTGCCGGCATATTTGAAAGTGATGATACAGGATTTATGAAACGTCAAATTCAAATTGAAATCACCAAGGCAATTGACGCCCTAACAAAAACAGAACGCAAAGATAAAAATAATTTGATTCGTGCGGTTCAAACGGCGTCAAATAAAGTTGTTCGTGCATCACTGGGGGCTGATAAAAAGCCGCAATATACGGTGCATTTTGTTCAAAAATAAGAAAACGCCATTCTGGCGTTTTTTTATTCTTTGTCCGCAAATGGATGGGCATGAGCATAAATATCGTTTATTTCTGCCATATTAACCTTGGTATAAAGTTGTGTTGTTGATAATGATGCATGACCCAATAATTCTTGTAAACTGCGCAAATCCGCGCCACCAGCAAGCAACGCTGTCGCAAAAGTATGACGCAATGCGTGTGGTGTCACATAATCTGGCAATTGTAAATATGCACGCAGATTTTCAATCGTTTTTTCCGCCATACGCGCCGACATAGGAAGCCCACGAACACTGCGAAACAAAGGTTTATCCATACTTTTATCGAACGGGCATACATCTAAATATTTTTCGATTGTATCATACACCACCGGCAATACAGGAACAATGCGTTCTTTTTGTCCTTTGCCCATTATGCGCAAATTTTCTGGATGATTTTTTATATCACAAATTTTTAACGACAACGCCTCAGAAATACGCAAACCACATCCAAACAACAATGTCACCAAAGCCCAATCACGCGCCGCAACCCATGGTTCGCGAGAATCAATCGCAATTAACGCAGATTTCATATCGCCAACTTCATCTGGTTCAACCGCCTTTGATAATTTCCGCGGTACCTTTGGCGAAGATATAAGTCCAATCGCATCATTTTGAATATCATATTTGCGTGCAATAAATTTATAAAAACCACGCACAGACGATAAAGCACGTGCCGTTGATTTGTGTTCAAGATTTCGTCGCGCACGATCTGCCAACCATGCACGAAAACAAATTGTATCAATTTTACCTAAATCCGCCGGTAATAATGTCGCGTTCGCCCAACGTTCATAAAATTTTATAAAATCACGCACATCTGCATCATACGCAGATGCAGTATGCGCGGAATAATTTTTCGTATTTAATAAATAATCTATAAAATCAGCGATAATCTCGTTCATATTACCTTATTTCAAAAGTGGCAGAAACCACAACCCGAACATTTGTATCTTTGCTTGTTAACGTCCCGAACGCACCGGCATCCATAGATTCTGCTGCGGCTTTGGCTGTCATCAACCGATAATTCGCGGTTGGATTATTATCATATGTCGCATTGCCATACGAAACATTTAATAATTTTCCTGCAACACGATTATCGCCACCCACCAAAGCATTTGCACGTTCACGTGCGTTACGAACCGCATCGCCAAGGCATTTTTCCATAATTGGTTGCATAGTTTCACTGCTGGTAAACATCTGTAAATTACCAACATAAATGTTTGGTTGACCAGCAAACTGGTTTAACACTTGTTCAATGATATCCATATTATCCGCAGAAACATCAATAGCAATGGTGGTTTCAGTCCCCAAATTCACAGATTTTTGTGTTGTATGATTCCACTCTGTCTTTTCATAAGAATTAAATTCTGTGGTTTGAGTTTTTACATCCAAATTTGATAAATACGCATTGATTTCAGCAATTTTACTGGTTGCATCGCGCATAGATTTCAAGGTATTTTTATCCAATGTTGTGACACGCAATGTTATTGCGGTTCTGTCCCGCGGTGCAGTTGTTAAACATTCGCCACTGACAGACACTGTTTTTGTTGGTGTCACCGGACAAAAATAAGCATAACCAACTATCGCTAAAATCGCGCCAATAACCCAAGTTGTCGTTTTCATAATGTTTCCCCCTTTTTTTCTTATTTTTATCCCAACATTACTTTTTTTATGTGTTTTATATTTTTATCAGCCACAGCCCGCGCACGCATGGCACCATCTGCCAAAATTTTATCCAATTCATTAGTATGCGCCATTAAATAGTTATATTTTTCACGCGGCCCAGATAACACAGCATTGATTTTTTCAAACAACACTTTTTTTGCATCACCATAACCGATTTTACCCTGATTAAACAAATCGCGCATATTTTGAATTTCCACATCATTAGCAAAATGTTTGTATAATAAATATATTGTAGATTCATCAGGATTTTTTGGTTCATTTGGCAATTTGCTGTCGGTGATGATGCGCATAATTTTCTTTTTCAATTCGGCCTCTGGCGCAAACAATGGGATTGTGTTATCATAAGATTTGCTCATCTTACGACCATCCAACCCAGGTATTAAACCAATATCTTTGCCAATCTGGGGTTCAGGCAACCGGAACACATTGCCGTATGCGCGATTAAAGTATTCGGCAATATCACGCGCAAATTCAACATGTTGTTTTTGATCGGCACCAACCGGCACAATGTCGGCATTATATAATAAAATATCCGCACTCATCAAAACGGGGTATGTGTATAACCCCATATTTACACCATTATCAGGGTCATCACCCAATTCACCATTTTTTTCCAATATCGCCTTGTAAGAATGCGCGCGATTCATTAACCCCTTTGGTGTCACATTCATTAACAAGGTATTCAATTTATAAATCACATCAATATCCGATTGACGAAATAAAATCGCATTATCTGTATTTAATCCCAACGATAACAACAAAGCCGCAATTTCATAAGTATGCTGTTTTATTGTGTCTGCATCATGAATCGTATTCAACGCATGCAAATCAGCAATAAACACGAATGTTTTATGCGTTGCAGATTGTTCAATCAATGGCTTTAACGCACCGATATAATTGCCCAAATGCGGCATACCGGTTGGTTTTATTCCTGTTAAAACAACTTTTGCGTTCGACATAACTTTATACCTTTTTATTATCCATACAATTTTATCATATTTTTCAAGAAATTCAAGGGGCACAAAAAAACGCCCGCAACAAACCATAGCGGGCGCATAAAACACATCCTTTTAATCCTATTAACGAGAATAGAATTCGACGACCAATTCCGGTGACATTTGTACAGGATATGGAACATCAGCAAATGCAGGTACACGAACAAATGTTGCGGTAAAGTTTGCACTATCGACATTCACATAATCACAGAAATTACGTTCACCAGATTCAAGTGCCAATACGACCAAAGGCATTTGTTTCGCTTTTTCACTGACCGTAATAACATCACCCGGATTAACACGATATGATGGAATTTTCACACGTTTGCCATTGACATAGATATGACCATGATTAATCAATTGACGTGAAGAAAATACAGTTGGCGCCAATTTTGCACGATATACAACGGCATCCAAACGGCGTTCAAGCAATCCAATCAAATTGTCAGGTGTGTCCCCCTTCATATTATCGGCTTCGGCATAATATGCATGGAACTTTTTTTCACCGACATTGCCGTAATAACCCTTTAAAGTTTGTTTTGCACGCATCTGTTTTGCATAATCAGAATTATTACCACCACGCGATGTAGGACCATGTTGTCCCGGTTTATATTTGCGTTTGTTAAATGGGGATTTTGCCTGACCCCACAGGTTCACACCCAAAGAACGGGCGATTTTCAATTTACGTGTGCTACGTTTTGCACCGGCTCTTGCCATAATTTTATCCTTTTGTTTTTGGTTTTTAGGGTGCCGGATATTAAACAGAATCCTTATCGCATGCGGGACCAAAAAGCACCGCAGTTTAATCAGTTCTGATTACCCAGCGGTGCATATATTAGACCATATTTACCAGAAAATCAAGTTTTTTATTAATATTGACGATTTTTCAGTTTTTGCGTCAAACGCGTCATCAATGGAACACGCGGAGCAACCTTTTTATCCAAATCGCGACGTAAAACACCTAATTTCCAACCCATATAACTTTCAGCTTCGATTGTTGTATTAACATTACCTTCGGTAAATTTAACCAAAGAACCGGCGTATTCAACAAGTAATTTATGGTTGTTATTGTTCATATGATACGCCACTTCGTATTTTTTCATAACATTTGTTTCATGTTCCACAGAAACAGATGTATTTCCATATGTTAAAACAGTCAAAACTTTATTTATTAAATCGATATCACTTTTCACAGTTTTTACTTTTTTAATAACTCTGTTTCTTTTTGAGGCAAGAGCATTTGCAAATTTGTGTGCTTTAAAAGACATAATAAATTTAATATCTTCCGCCTTTTCCATAATAACCTGGGACATTGGCGTGGATGTTTCATCCTCTAATTTAAATTTCAAATACCATAATTTATTCTTAACGCGCAAACCTTCTTTGTTAATAACACGAAACGCCCCAGGCATACCATTATTAAATTTACGAACCGATGTATCACTGTGAGTGATTGTAATTTCATACTTTTTATCACCATTACTTATAACAATATATTTACCATTTTGGAATTCTACAGATGTATCCATACGATTCAAAACATCCATAATTCCATCCAAAAATTTAATATTTTCATCGCGTTCAATTTTTTCTGGTGTTAATTTCATAATAAATCCTTTTTGTTATTACAAGACACAATATAATACTAAAAAATTATTTTGTCAATTATTTTTATTAACAAAAACCTTCAATGCGCAACGCGCACTATCAAAAGCAATTGGCAATTTATCAACATCATCGCCATTTTTAATAATATGGTGTTGAATTTGGATTACTTCACCCTTTTGAATATCAAACACCGCATTATCCGGCACAGTCGCAATAAAAAACGCATCACACGTATTATATAAAATACCGTTATATTCGTAAGTATTTGGAAAGGTTCCCATATATTTTAAATTCAATGGTTTCACACCAATCTCTTCAACACATTCACGAACACACGCGTTTTCCAAACTTTCTTTTGGTTCAACAAAGCCCCCAGGCAAACATAACATACCACGTTTTGGTTCTTTGGCACGAACCTCAAACAATATTGCCCCAGAATTATCTTGGACAATAACAGCAACAGATGCGGCAACATTATGATACAACACAAAACCACAATCAGCACATTGCCAACAACGCATATTCACGTTACGAATACCCTTTCCGCCACAATGCGGACAAAAATTAAAATCGTTTTTCATAAAAATTTTAAAATTTTACTTTTGGTGCAACACGTTCTGTATCATCTATTTCAAATAACTTTTCTTTACCAATACCAAACATATTCGCAATTAAATTTGTTGGAAATTGTTCAACCGCAGTATTCAATCCCATAACCACAGTATTATAAAACTGACGCGTGGCTTGAATTTTAGTTTCTGTATCAGCCAATTCTCGTTGCAATTCCAAGAAATTTTCATTTGCTTTCAAATTTGGATAACTTTCTGCCAAGGCAAAAATATTTTTCAAAGCACCCGTTAACGCGGTTTCTGCCGCGCCCTTGGCCGTTGCCCCAGATGCCGCCATTGCAACTTTACGTGCATTAACCACCGCATCCAAAGTATCTTTTTCGTGCTTTGCCGCACCTTTGACAGATTCAATTAAATTAGGAATCAAATCATATCTGCGTTTTAATTGTGTATCAATTGTCGCCCAAGCCTCGCGCACTTGATTACGGCGCGCAACCAAACCATTATAAGTAAATATAATATACAAAACCAAAATCCCAAGAATAACCCACAAAGTTGTCATTTTTTACTCCTTTTTTATTCATGTCAAATATAAAGCAATTCATGCCAAAAATCAAGACCAACAAAAAATAAAAAAACCGCCAAAACGGCGGTTAAAATTTATACAACAAACACTATTTTTTCCAAAAAGCAAAACCATGTCGTTTTTCTTCGTGTTCTTCACGACTTTTTCTTTCTTCGCGCGCACGACGACGTTCCGCCCGATGTTCTTGGAAACGACGCGCAGATTCTTCATCGCGTTGAATTAATTTTATTGTTGTTACAGACAATTTTCCATTGCGTGGTTCTTCTTCAAATTCAACAATATCATTTTCATTTAAAAATCTTATATTAGCAGCCTTTAACGCACTGGAATGAACAAAAACATCATCCGTATTATTATCTTCGTTTGGGGTGTCTGGACTAATAAATCCAAAACATTTTTTACTATTATACCATTTAACCTTTCCTTGACGCATAATCAATCCTTTCCTTATGCTTGTTATGGTTTTGACACAACTCTTATTCAAAACCTGATTAAATCATAGACATTTTTTGACTTTAACGCAAGAAAATAGAATACAGTATATATACCCAACACAAAATTATTTTTTGTAATATCTTTGAACTTCCTTCATAACAAAATTAAATAATTGTCCCGCCGTAGTATTTGATGGCACACGCCAATCTTCACGCAAATACGGCATCGCCGCAATCAAAATAAAACGCGCCATATAAAGAAAAATTTTGTTTTCTTGTTCTTTGGTTAAATTGGCCGGCACGTGATGTATACGGAAAATTTCGTTTTCTACAGCCAATGTCAATTTACGCCGTATAGATTCCATAACGTGTGGCGGATAATAAACCTTACAATCCTTTGGAAAACCATCAAACATAGAAATATCATGATCACGCGAATACAAAATATTCCACCCCACCCTTTCAAATAAATCTTCCAAACAATCAACAATCATTAAATTATATTTTTGAACACCGTCTTCCATATAATTTTGTGCGGTCTGTTCTTTATCAACACAAATTCCATCAGCCGCACGAATAGATTCATAGTCAGTATGAGTTTTTATTTCAGCTTCAAAAAATTTACGAACTTGGCAAATAATTTCCATTGGTACAACAGCACCATCTTTACCAATATTTATAATAATTTTTGCATCGCGATAATTACGCGGATTTTTTATATCATAAAATTTATCACGAACCTCTAATATTCTGTCTGGCATTAAATCATGCATTTTTTCAATAAAAGTTCGCGCCTGGGGAATTAAATCAAACAAACATTTAATACGCCACACATCACAAAGACGAGTATACGGTTTTCTAATCTTGTCCAAATTACGAAACAATTCCACCGCCAAATTTGTATCAACATTCGGCAATAAATCCAAAACAACCGCCGCCGCATCGGTCACATATTGCGCGGCAAACTGTTCTTGAATATCCTTTTCTAATTTAGACAACAAATCAAAAGACATGTGTGAATCAAGCGTATTTTTGACCGCATTTAAAACCAAATCAAGATATTCGTTATAATATTTGCCAGTGATTTTATCAACCGCACGTGAAACACTTTTTTGCGCCCCAACAATTACCGTTACTATTGATGATACAGACAAATCAATTTGACATTTTTCATGTGATGTAAAAAATTGATTTCGCATCGGGTCCGCATCCAAACGATGTTGAACCAAATAAGATTCCAACGGATTAATATCCGCAATCTTCATTTTTATATCAATACCGGTATTATGCTCTTTATCATACGGCACAACCGCAGCCTTTGGCGCACCCAAACATTTACCCAAAACATGAAAAACTTCGCGCAGCCAATCCATACCATTGGAATAAACCAACTTTAAATATTCTGCCGCTTCGGCATTTATACGCCCCGCGCGCAAAGCATCATCAATAAACAGTAAATTTCGCCTGTCATGATCTTCGGTTCTTGCAAATGCGTCAAATGCGTTCGGCATAATTTTTTTCTCACACAATGTTATTTCATAATTGGGAACAAAACAACATCACGCGCACTTGGCTGATTAAACACAATCATAGCCAAACGGTCAATTCCCATCCCCACCCCAGAAATAGGAGGAAAACCATGTTCCATTGCACGCACAAAATCGTTATCCGGATTAAAGGCTTCTTCTTCGCCACCTTCTATACTTTTGGCCTGTTCTTCAAAAGCAGCCAATTGTTGAATTGGATTTACCAATTCAGAATACCCTTTACACAATTCGCCACCTGCCACTAACAACTGGTACATATCCAAACGACGATCATCTTCATTATTATGACGCGCCAAAGGTACCATATATGTTGGATAATTATACAAGAAAGTCGGTTGAACAATATTTACACGAATCTTGCGCTTATACACATAATCCACCAAAGTCGCAAGTGATTTTAAATCTTCTAATTCAGCCATTGGAAACATACCCATATCAACCAATTTTTGACGCAAAACATCAACATCATCAAAGTCCAAAATATTGCAACCGAACAATTCGTTCATTTTTGCAGTATAGTCAATCATTTCATATTTAGTAAAATCTAACTTGGTTCCTTGATATTCAATTTGTAATGTTCCACGCGCTTTCATAATTAATTCTTGAACCATTTCCCAAGTAAATTGAATATTCTTTTTGTAATCCCAATATGCCGCATACCATTCAATCATAGTAAATTCTTGTAAGTGCATTGCGTCCATACCTTCATTACGGAAATCTTTGGCGACTTCGTACACGCGGTCAAAACCGGCACCAATTGCCTGCTTCAAGAACAATTCAGGTGAAATACGCAATTGAAAATCAACATTTAACGCATTGTGATGTGTTGTAAAAGGTTTTGCAGCCGCACCCGATGCAATATTTTGCATAATTGGTGTTTCAATTTCTAAAAAACCATGACGGTTCATAAAATCGCGCAAATTTTGCGTCATTTTGAAACGTCCCAACAATGCCGCACGCGCATCTGGATTCGAAACAATATCCAAATAACGTTGACGATAACGCGTTTCCATATCTGTTAACCCATGGAACTTTTCCGGCAATGGGCGCAAAGCCTTGGCCAAGATTTCATAAGCGGACACACGTACTGTTAATTCACCGGCGGTCGTATGATACAAAGTCCCAGTAATACCGATAAAATCGCCCATATCAACATTGGCCTTCATAAATTTGTAATCTTCTTCGCCAATTTCGGAACGCGACATAGAAAATTGGATTTCGCCTTCTATATCATAAATACGACCAAACATCAATTTACCCAACCAGCGCAGAGCCGTAATACGACCGCACAACTTAACCTCTGTACCATCAGATAATTCGCGGGCTTCACAAATTTTATGTGAACGTTCAAATTTATCCTTCCACACAACACCATCACGAATACGAATATTTTCAGCCTTTTGCAATCTGGCCTCTAATTCATTTGTTGATATAGTTTGGTTTTCTGTCATTTTCTTTGTTCCTTTTTGCTAAAAAAACGGACGCAAATTAGTGCGCCCGTCGTGAATCCTTTTCGGCCGCACACCTTACATCCAAGATTTTTTTATATTCAAAACCATTTGCGTTACCAATATACCCACATTATTACAATAAATATTTGAAAAGTCCAGTATTTATTTACGAATAACGTTGACAAAGTGGACAATCGTGTTAAAATTTTGGTCAAACTTAAACAAAAAGGATTTCAAATGTCATTAACAAAGAAACAAATTCAATCTGTGATTGCCGACCCATCAACATTCTATTTGTACAAAGATTACAATGTGACCGCCAAAGATATGGTTCAAATCGTTACAGAAATAATAGCAAAATCTGGCTCAATGTTTTTACTACCAATTATAAAGGTCGCCAAAGATTTACCCGCAGACGTGTTAAATGACGAAGTTCAAACTGCAATATTTACAAAATGCAAAGACGAAACTTTTGAAATACAACAAGTTGTAGATATGTTCAAAATGTATAAAATTCCGGTATCTGCTGAATTAATCAACAAATTAGTCCGTCTCGATTACACCAAATATTCACACAAATCGGCTGTGCTTGTCCAAACGTTTCAACCAAAATTAGAACACAGTACAATTGAACATATATTGAAATACAAAGCCGTAGATGGTCGCATAGTTAATTATGTAATAAATCAATTGATTGATGCCAAAGAATTTAAGTTTATCACATCACAATCAAAATTATTTAATTATATGACAAACCACAACACTGATTTAGCAAAACAAATTGCCAAACAACTTATCATGGATCATGAATTTGCACACATTAATGAACAAGAAAACAAACACGCCGTCCCATGGTATGATTATATTTTATTCACAGACGAATTAAAAGATTTAATGATAAACGAATGTTTGGCGACACAAACCCCAAGCGCGATTGTGACGAACAAAACAACCCTGCAGTATATCTTTAACGTGACATATGCCGATGAAAAGACGAACGCTAAATTTGCAAAATTCAAACAAGACATTGTTCGTCAATTACTTGATCGCAAGGAATATGATGTTTTGACCAATAATCCAAGATTATTACACTACATCATCCAAGAAGACACCAATGGGACATTACAGCAAATTCCAAACATGTGGTATTTTAACGCAATCCAACATGTTGACGACAACGATGCATTGGATTTTATGAACAAAATGAAGTTGCCAAATGCAGAGTTAGAATATGCGTATATCAAAAGATTTAATAACGCAAACACACAATTCTCAAAAATTACAGAATTATCACCTGAAACAATTCAATATATGCGCATTATCAGGGATGAAATGCCTGCATCATTATACAGAGGCGTATCCACACGCGTAATCTCAGCATTAATCAATTGTCACTTTCATGATAGGGGTGATTGGTATAAAATTATGGAAAATTTATTAGCGGCAAATCCACATCTGGATGTTCAATATATCAAACAAATGTTGGACAAAGATGCCAATACCGAAGTGTTAATTAAACGTTATTGGAAAGGCGACCTGAACCAAATACGCAAGGATAAAGAAATTGCCGACTTTAAAGCAAAACATAAAATCTTGGCCGGTTTATTTGGTATGAACAAACAAAATAAAAAATAAAAAGTAAAAGTCCCATCAATACCGATGGGATTTTTTATTACCCCGACAATCTTGACAAATTTATTTTTTATACTATAATTCAAACTATGAACAAGCAAGATTTATCGATTATTATTCCGGTTTACAATGGCGAAGGTTATATTGAAACCTGCCTGGGCAGTGTTATGCGCCAAAGCGGTATTGATAAGCATGAAATTATTGTTGTAAACGATGGTTCAACTGATAATACCAAAAAAATTTTACAAAAATTTGTGAAATATAATCCAAATATTCGTGTGATAAATCAAAAAAACAGTGGTGTATCTGTTGCCCGTAATAACGGTATTCGCGCATCACATGGAAAATATATCACATTTATTGATTGTGATGACATGGTTGGTTTAAATGCAAAGACATTTGAATCTTACTTTGCCAGATCTATACGTCAACCATTTGTTGGGAATATGGAAATTCGTACAGCACACACAATTCCGCAACAATTAACCAAAAGCAATTTTGATAATAAGTTTTTTGCAAACATGTTGTATGCCGCACGCCAAACCGACGCAGATGTTATTATGGGCGGCAAAATTACAATCAATGCAAATGATGTGTATTTACGCAAACATTTATACAAATATGCTTATGAATACAATACACACCCAGATGACAAACATATTGTATTGCGTCAAGCAGATGTTCGCGAAAATGCTAACTTTGCATTATACAAACGCAAAATGTTAAACAAACATAAATTGCGTTTCTTGGATAACATGAAACTGGATGAAGATATTTTATTTTGTATGTTGGCGGTTTTGCATGCAAATCGCGTTGCAACCGTCCCAGATGCCACATATTTTTATAATCGTCACGAAAACACTTTATCAAATATCACAGATTCCAAAGAACAAGAACAAAAATATAAATTGGCAACATTACAAAGATTTTCTGTGTTTTTAAACGAATTGCAAAAATACCCAGAATATCACGAAATCTTTACATATTGGTTTAAATCTTTTGCACGCAAAGGATTAGATTATGGTGATGGCATACATGATTTTCCACCATTTAGATGTTATGAATCTTGTCCAGAAAAATCATGCAACGGTTGTTTTATTCGTGACGCAATATGCGCAGAATTTCCATCCAAAATTGCACAATATTTATCAAAAAACAATTTAAAATAAATCGCAACTATTTAAATATTTATAAAGCGTTGTTTTATGAACCCCCATTACACGTGCAATTTCATTTTTACTTAAACCTTGGGTTATTAAATTATAAATACGACGTTTATTACGACTAAGTTTCAAAGTTTTTGAATGGGCACCCACAGGACGCCCTAATTTTTTACCACTTGCCTTTAATCGCGCCAAACTTTCACGCACACGTTCTTGTAATAACTGTTTTGATAATTCCGCAGATAATCCAAACGCAAAAGCCAATACTTTCGACTGAATATCTGCACCCAAACGAAAATTTTCTTTTAAAGTCCAAACTTGACATTCTTGTTCCAAACAATATTGTAAAATGCCCATAACTTCAAACAAACTTCGCCCTAATCGCGATATTTCCGTAGTGATTAAAACATCACCATGTTTTAACTGTTTCAGCAACGAACCTAATTTTCTATCTTTTAATTTTTTACTGCTAGAAATTTTTTCTTCAATCCACACATCTATTGTCATATTATTATTTTTAGCAAAATTTTCTATTACAAAATGTTGATTTTCTTCGTGTTGATGCGATGTAGAAACACGACAATAACCATAAATCATAAAACACCTCCTTTATTATAATAAAAAAACAGGCCCACGCAAAAAAAGCGAAGACCTTTATCACCACGATATATAATTGTTTTTTTACTGTTGTCAAGTGGTCGCAAAAAAACCTAGGTTAAAAATCAACCACTTTTTTTACTTTTTTTCAAACCTCATTTTTCCCGTAAAAACAATAAACAACACAAAAGCCAACATCGATTGTGATGTGGCGGTCACAAAACCTAGGTTTTTTTATACTGAAAGAGTATCTAAAAAGGGAGTTCTTTTTAGGATTTAACGTTAAACAAAAAAAGGAAGAACAATGATTAAACAATCAAAGACAACTATCAAAGAATTGTCTGCTCAATACCGCAGTGTATTAAAAAAAGCATTTTTTGCAGGTGTTATAGCATTGACAACTTCTGTCGCTAATGCAGAAACAAACGTCGACTTTTCTGGTCATTATACAAATACCAGTGGCGCAAGTGTCAGTGTCAACGATGCTGTTGCAAATGTCACATACCATTATACAAAAACAGATAACAGTGACAGCGGACTTTTACCACAATCTACGGACCCTGACTTAACCGATTTTACATATACAGCCCCAGATGACACAGTTGCAGATTTATCTTCGGCTACACCTGCACAAACAGATTACACAGATACATCTACGGCTGATAACACAACTGTAAGAGCGACATCAACAACTTTGGTTTCTGGAACAACCCCTGTGGCCGGCAATTACGAATACATGGGTGGTGACGGTCAATGGATACAATACGGCAATGCAGAACGCGATATGACAGAAACTGTTGTCTTGGAAACAGGTAGCAACAATTATACATCTGGACAAAGTATTGATGTTATCAATGGTACTGCATCTGGAACATTTGATGGCACAGCATACAATGTGACAATCAACGGCGATGTTTATCATTTATCTGCTGATGGAACAAAACTAGTAGATATTCATGATGTAGAAGTTACACCGACTTCTGGTTCACAATTAGAAACAGATTTCAATAACATGAAAACAGAATATACGGCCGCTGTGGCGCGTATTGCTGATGCAGAAACAAATACATTGGCGCAACATAATACAGAACACGCCAATTACTTGGCTGCTGGGACCGTATTAACAAACGACATAACTGCTGTGAACGCATTAAACACAAAGTACAACACTTTAACCGATGCACAAACAGCATTACAAGTTGCACAAGCAAACCAAGCTGCAGCCCAAGCAACATATGCAGCAAACCAAACAGATTTAACAGATGCCCAAGCAGTATATAATGCGCCAATTTTGACAACCATAGACAATCGCGTTGGCACAGCAGCAACTACTGCGGCAAACAATGCAATTGATACTTCTATTGCAAGTGGCTCTATTAAAACAGCATTGGACGCCAAAGCGGACGCAACAGATTTAGCAGGTAAAGCGGATACAACAACTGTTAATGCTGCCTTGGCAGGGAAACAAGACAGTTTAACAACAACACAATTGGCAGCGGTAGATTCAGGTATCACAGCCACAGATGTCGCAGCAATTGCAACAAACACCGCGGCAATCGCAGCACATGATACGGCAATTGCAGCAAATACAACCGCTATTGCAAACGAAGAAACTGCACGTCAAAACGCAGACGCAGCATTACAAACTGCAATAAACAACATCAACACAGCAACCACAGCAGCCGTAGATGCTTTGGACACACGTATTGCAGCAAACACAAATGCCATTGCAGGATTGGATAACAAAGTAGAAAAATTAGATAAAGATTTATCCGCTGGCATCGCCGGTGTTGCTGCTTTGTCTTCCGTGGAAGTAAGCAATGTTAAACGCGGCGAAATGTCTGTTGGTGGCGGCATGGGTCACTTTAACGGACAATCTGCCGTTGCGTTGGGTGCGTCTTTGGGCATTACAGATAATTGGTCTGTTAATGCTGGGGCTGGGATTTCTGGCTCACAAACAGCATTCCGAGCAGGAACAAATTACAAATTCAAATTATTCTAATAATTTGAATACAACAAAAAAACACCAGATTATTCTGGTGTTTTTTATTTTTATAAATAATTATACCGAATATTTTTCAAAAACTTTGTTCAATTGGTTGTGTACCTGGATAATGGTGGCACATTTTGACATATGTTTCACCGATGCCGCACCAATATATGTACAACAAGATGCGATTCCCCCAAAAATATCTTGTAAAATTTTATCAATCGAACCAGTATATGGAATTAATAATTCGCGACCCTCACTTGTTTTATAATTTCCCATACCGCCCGCAAATTTATTATTTGCATATTCCGATGACATACCATAATAGACTTTGAAATATTTGGTTTGAATAACAGAAACACCATTAATAATTTCATTTGTTTGATATTGTTTATTGATTATATCACCTTCGGCTTCATCTGTGCCGGCAAAAATTCCGCCCGCCATAACAAAGTCAGCATTTAAACAGAAAGCCTTGCATATATCACCAATATCAACAATTCCACCATCTGCGCAGATATGTCCCCCAACAGAATGCGCAATATCTGCGCACTCTAAAATCAACGACACCATTGGTGTTCCACACCCAGTCTGGCGCCGCGTTAAACATGCAGAACCACTGCCGATTCCACACTTTATAATATCGGCATAATCCAACAATTTCAGGCAAATATCACCACTTGCAATATTACCCGCCATAATGACGGCATCTGGAAATTCATCGCGCACACGCTTTAACACATCCAAAGCCTTTTGAATATAAAAATTCGGGGCATCAATACAAATGTTCCGCGAAGACGTCCAACCATATTTATTTTCTAAATCTTTTAATTTTTGAATTTGAGCATCGGCATCACGCAAACCGATTGTTATAAACAAATTATCCAAAGGAATTTTTTCATCTGTCGCACTGCGCATAAATTCACCAATTTCATCAATTGTATAATGTTTATGAATTGTTGCAAACATACCACGCGACAACAATTTCTTTGCCACAGCAAAATTACCAACCGTCGCCATATTCGCGTTAAATACACCAAGCCCAGTACGATTTTGTCCATGTTTAAACTTAAACACACGTTGCAAATTAACATCACGACGCGAATTTAAGTTTATACCCATTTTTGGTCTTATTAAAATATTAGAATAATCAAGATATGGTTCAGCCAAAATTTGTGTCATACACAACCCCTTTACTTTCGTTAAAATTATAGAGAATTTTCACACAATATTTCAAGAATTTAATACTAACTATATATTGACAATCAATATTTTTGTGTTATATTACTATCAGTAATGGAGATACAAGATGGCAGACAATAAAACAAAAGCAAACTTCGTCAGAGACAACGCTGTATTTTTATACGATTATCTTAACCGCGAAACCAGCGCAGAAATGATTGGTGATTTGGCGCGTATGGTCAACAACATACCAACAACACAAAAACACATAGACGATACCACCATACAATCCCCATACGATATCAACAGCAAAAACCCAGTTATTGATGTATTTATAAATTCTCATGGTGGTGGCATACACACAATGAATTCAATTATGACATTTTTGAATATTGCACGTAGCAAAGGCGCAATTATTCGCACAACCATCACTGGAAGTGCCGCAAGCTGCGCAAGTATGATTGCAATCCAAGGAACAAAAGGTTTCCGTATTATGTACGATGCATCATATCATGTAGTTCATTATGGTAATTCCACCATAGATGTCAGTGCGGCCGGAGAAGTTGATTTGGCAGCCAAAAACGAAAAAAGATATCGTAACCACCATAAAGAAATATATAAACGATTTACAAATATGACAGAAAAAGAAATTAACGCATGTATGCGAACAGAACATCATGTATATGATGCAAAAGAATGCTTAGAAAAAAATATGTGCGATTGGATTTTAACAGACGCCGGATTATTTATAAAACAAAGATAAAAAAAACACCCAAATGGGTGTTTTTTCTTACTTATTTGCCGCCGCTGCAACAAACGCATTAAACATTGGATGACCTGTAAACGGGTTGCTTTGAAATTCTGGATGGAATTGTCCAGCAATAAAGAATTTATGCGACGGAATTTCAACCATTTCAGGCAATTTACCGTCTGGTGACAAACCAGATATAATCATACCATGTTTTTCCATTTCATCTTTGTATTTAATATCAACCTCGTACCGATGTCTGTGCCGTTCACTTATTTGCTTTGCGCCATACACCCGTTCCGCCAACGTCCCAGATTTTATATCACAAGGGTACGCCCCCAAACGCAAGGTTCCCCCCATATCACCCGTATCACAATTCGACATAATATTTATGACCGGTGTACAATTTTTTGAAAATTCTGTTGAATCTGCATCGGCAATTCCCACAACATTTCGCATAAAATCAATTACAGCGACCTGCATACCCAAACAAATTCCCATAAACGGAATATTATGAGTGCGTGCGAAACCCGCCGCCGCAATTTTACCGTCAACCCCGCGCGAACCAAAACCACCGGGAACCAAAATCCCGTCAACATCAGCGCAATCGTCCGGATTAAAGTTTTCTGCATTTATCTTTTTGACTTTCACATGTACATTATTTTGGATTCCCGCATGAAACAACGCCTCGTTCAATGATTTATATGCATCAGGCACATCAAAATATTTACCAACAACACCAATCGTGCAAATAGGCAAATCATCTGTTAAATATTTTTCTATTCTTTTAATCTTGGACATATCACCCGCAATCGCAGGCAAACCAAAATGCATTGCCATAATATCAAACACCTTTTGTTCTTCGTAAACCAAAGGTATTTTATAAATATTGTCGACATCCATACTGGTTATAACATTTGTCGCAGGCAAATTACAAAACATACCAATCTTGGCCCGTTCATCATTTGTCAGCATACGTGGTGAACGCACGAATAACATATCTGCCTGGATACCGTTTTCCAGTAAACGCCGCACAGACATCTGGGTTGGCTTTGTTTTTAATTCGCCACTTTGTTCCAAATAAGGTGCCAAAGTCAAATGCACAAACATAACATTTTTGCGCCCAATATCATTTGCAAATTGACGAATAGATTCCAAGAAAATTGTTCCTTCGATATCACCAACCGTTCCACCAATTTCACAAATCACAAAATCCGTATCAGTCGGCCGACCAATGTATTCTTTGATTTTGTTTGTCACATGCGGAATCATTTGAACCGTCGCACCTAAATAATCACCACGACGTTCGGCATTTAAAACATCCCAATAAATTCGTCCCCCAGACACAGAATCATTTCTGGATAATTTTACACCCAAAAATCGTTCATAATACCCCAGGTCTAAATCTGTTTCAAAACCATCATTTGTCACATAAACTTCACCATGTTGTAATGGCGACATGGTTCCCGGATCAACATTTAAATATGGGTCAAATTTACGAACATGAACACTGTAGCCCCGCGATTGAAGAAGGGCGCCCAACGATGCCGCCGAAACGCCCTTTCCTAAACTGGAAACTACACCACCGGTCACAAAAATATATCTGGGCATGATTTTTCTCCTTTTTTATAACAAACATCCTAGAAAAAAATCAAAACCAAAGCAATCAATAAATTATAAACTCTATGATAAATTAAACCACGCTTTTTACTATCTAAAATATCTTTGCTAACAAAAAAACCGCCCTTTCGGACGGTTTTAAAACTTTGGTGCGAGCAAAGGGGCTCGAACCCTCGACCTCAACCTTGGCAAGGTTGCGCTCTAGCCAACTGAGCTACGCTCGCAATGTGCCAGTATAATGACATAGATTTTTGCAAATTGCAAGCATTATTTTTTTTAGAATTCAACACGCAAACCGACCGTCGCATTTATATACATCATATTTTCCGCACTGAACCAATCGCGTCTTTTTTCTGCATCCGTACCAGTTGCAGCATTAGTCAATTGCCATTTAACCTTGCGCATAAACATCCCACGAATTCCAGCATCCAAAAACAATCTTTCATTTACACCATACGAAACACCAACCGCAGCCATTGGCACCAAATTAGAACTGTGTGTTTCTGCCTTATTAAACTGAACAATATTATTACCATCAACAATACCAAAATTACGCAATTCATAAATACTGGACAAATCACCATACGAATCCGTTAATTGCAACACTGTCTTTGTATCCGCATAGCCAGCCCCAATACCAACATACGGAATCATTTGACGAACAGGCTTTCTTATACCATCAAAGAAATCGTAAAATGCCATTACACCGTAAACATCACTGGCCACAGTTGATTGCACACCACCACTTTGTGCGGCGACAGAATCACCAGACGGTTGTAACACCAAAGTTCCATCAAACAAGGGATTCGGGTTATAATCAGCCTCGCTAATATGGTCGAAACCAAATTCAACGCGCCATTGTGATGCACCCGGTAAAGTCAAACCCGCACTGAACCCCGCAGTAAAAGAAACATTGGAATAATTTTTCGATGCAGGCAAATCCCCTAAACGTCCATACCCAGCATATTGAAACAAAGAAGTAAAACATGTTGGATCCGTAGAATTACTGCACACCGCTTCTGCATACGCCTGGGTCACAATTTCATAGTTATTACTTAGATCATACATATAATTTCCGGTTAAACCACCAATATCATTTTTAATCTTTGCGCGTCCATATGCCGCACCACCACGCACAGACATTACAAAACGCATACCATCATCACCATTCCACGAATCGCGGCGGCGACTATTTGGGTATTGCCAATTTGCATCTGCCGCAGTTCCCATGCACGCAATTAACGAAGCAAAAATAAATACAGATTTTTTCATATTTTAACTCACATTTTCATTGAAAGAATTATACCACAAATCGCATTATAAAAAAATAGATTTTTATACATACAATCTAAAAATAGATCACAATAGTATAGATGCGCCGTTGTTTATAAGCGAAGTGTACATAAGCTACACGAGTGCATAAACAACAAGCAGATATGCCATTGTGGTCTATTTTACAATATCGTGAAAGATTTCAGCAGGCAAAGTCCCCCCTGTTACCTTGGACGACATAGGTGAAAAATCATCATTTCCAACCCAAACACCAATTATATTTTTATCAGTCGCACCAATAAACCACGCATCCCTGTTATTATTACTGGTGCCTGTTTTTCCACCTAACACATTTGGCGCAATCGCACGATGTCCGGTGCCACCAATTGCCACAACATCGGCTAATAATTTAGACATAGCATTTGTTGTGCTTGGTTGTAAAACCTGAATTGGATCCGACGGATTCCGTACATATAAAAGCGTTCCATCTTGGGCTGTAATTTTCGTAATAGAATATGGATGCACAGATAACCCATTATTCCAAATCACAGCATACATATTTGTTAAATCTAATAATGTCATTTCACTGGCCCCCAAGACGGTTGAATATTCGCGTTTCAACTTTGTACCAACCCCCAAACGACCCGCCATATTTAATACAGAATCAATTCCATAAATCTTGGTTAATTTTACAGGCACAGAATTTACACTTTTTGCAAAAGCGACCGACAACGGAATATCACCATAATAATGTTCATTATAATTTTTTGGATTATAATCACCAACCGAAAATGGAGAATCATTAACATAAGATTCCGGGGTTAAACCATTTTCCAACGCCATCAAATACACCACAGGCTTGAACGCACTGCCGGGTTGACGTTTTGCCAATGTCCTATTGAATTGACTGGTTTGATAATCCGCCCCACCCGCCATAGCACGCACCGCGCCATCACGTGCCATTGCCAATACGGCCCCTTGATATTCACCTGTGTGTTTCGGCAAAACCGCGGCAACACGTTCTTGGAGATTTTTATTCAATGTGGTATATACATAAACATCGCTTGTTAAATTTCCAATAACAGATTCCAACTCTTCCATAACATAATCCGTCCAATAACGATAAATATTCGTATCACGCATACCTGGGGCTGGTTTTAATTCTGCCGCCGCCATGCGTGCAGCATCCAAAGAAATGTATTTTTGTCGCACCATTTCCGCCAAAATCACACGCGCACGTGCAATGTTTTTTTCTGGATTTTTTAATGGACTATAAAGTGTTGGCGCCTTTAACATTGCCGCAATTTGTGCGCTTTGTGCCACAGATAATTTTTGAGCAGACACCCCAAACATCGTTCGTGCAACCGCATCCACCCCGCGCAAACCACCAACCAAAGACACCCTGTTCATATACAAATCCAGTATTTGATTTTTAGAAAACCTATTTTCCAACCATTGCGCCAAAATCAATTCTTGGACTTTGCGTGATATTTTTTTATCACGTGATAAGAAAATATTTTTCGCTGTTTGTTGTGTAATTGTCGAACCACCAGCCGCAAAACGCCCACGAAAAACATTCAAAAAAACAGCCCGCATTGTTGAACGTAAATCGATTGGCCCATGTTCAAAAAACCTTTTATCTTCGATTGCAACAATTGCCTGCCATACGTGTGGTGGCAAATTATCAACAGATACAGGCGTTCCCATAATACGATTTGAACTGCGAATTTCGTTACCATTATCATCCAAAAATATAATAGCCGGAGGACGCGTTTCATGCAAAATAGCATCCAAAGATGGCATCATCATATAAATAAACCCGGTATAACCCGCAATAAAAATAATACCAATCAATGCCAAATTAAACAAAAAAGCCCACATCCGCCGACGGAAAGACGGCTTTTCTTGGGTGTTTTTTTTATCTTTCAAAGATTTTTCATTCTTTTGTTGCATAACTTATTTACTATAACTTTGTGCTTTCTGCGGTAAAAACACTCTCTTTAATCCAGATTTTAATTTATTCTTGGCAACGACATAACGCACATGCCGTAATTTTTTACTATCAGATTTCTGAACACTGGGTAAATTACAATATTCCAGAACTGTGTTCTTTAATAAAAACCATTCTGGTACACTTTTCACTTTAGGCAAATCCAAACGACGCAACACACAATTGTTAGGTAAAAATGCCCTACCATCGGCATGTTGTAATTCTGGCAAATACAATTCTGTCAAAGAATTATTACCCTCCAAAAATCCATCACCACATCGTTTTAAACTTGGTAATTCTATTTGGCTCAACGCACCACTAGGTATAAACGAATAGCCAACCTCTTTTAAGTTTGGCAAATACACTTGTGTTATTGAATAAACATTCCACAAAAACATTCCACCTGCTTTTTCCAAATCTGGCATATACAATTTTTTTAAATGTCTGGCATCATTTAAAAAACTATCTCCAACTTCTGTAATATTTGGTAAATTTAGTTCAATTAGTTTACCATCAATAACCTTGGCCACCCAAACACCATCCGCAGATATAATTTTTTCATGTTTATTTTCTGGATTAATAGTGACTTTTATACTTTTACCCTTGAAAACTTTTTCTAACACCTTCATG
>JAFXVB010000017.1 GCA_017534945.1 Alphaproteobacteria bacterium
AATAACAACACCTTCGAAAACTTGGATGCGGAATTTGTCACCATCTTTGATTTTTACATGAACCTTGACAGTGTCCCCAGCTTTGAATTCTGGTATTTTTTTATCGCCTTTTAATCTAGCGACTTGTGCTTGTTCAATTTTTTTAATTATGCTCATTTTTTATTTTCCTTTATTAAGTCCGGACGACGCGCTTTTGTTATGTCGACCGATTGTTGTTTCCGCCACCGTTCAATATTGCCGTGGTGACCGGACAGCAGGACTTCTGGGACATTTCGTCCACGCCATACTGACGGACGGGTATATAACGGCCATTCTAACCCGCCGATTTCGAAACTTTCATTATTGGTGGCGTCAATGCCACCGCCGACTACATTATCTAACAGACGAACGCAACTGTCAACAAAAACTTGTGCGGCAACTTCGCCACCCGATAAAATGTAGTCGCCGATTGATACTTCCATAATATCGTATTCTTGCAATACGCGTTCATCAATTCCTTCGTATCGCCCACAGAGCAGGGTATATACCGCATTTTTATCGGCAACAAATTCACGCACTAATTTTTGATTAAGTGGCACCCCGCGCGGCGAAAAGTATATGATTTTACCCTTGTTTTTTATTGAATCAATCGCATCGCCCAATACATCTGGACGCATAACCATACCTGCGCCACCGCCAAATTGTTCGTCATCGACACTGCCATAATTATTGATGGCAAAGTCACGAATATTAACGACATTCATCGACCAAATATTTTTATCTAATGCACGACCGACCACCCCAGCCCCCAGGGTTCCCGGAAACATTTCTGGAAAAACGGTCAATATATTAAAGTGCATTTTCCTTATCTTTGGTTTACGTTGTTTGTTTGACATTCGTGGCAAATTTGATTCATTTGATTGATTGTCTTTACTAAATCTTCCACATTACTGGTTTTTGGCATCAATAATGTTTCATTAATAGAAATTCTTAACGCACTTGCCGGTGAATTCAAATATTTGCGCAAAGGACATTTTTGTTCTGTCATTGTGGCTGGGCATTCTGTGTTTAATAAATTCATATTATAAACTGTACGCATATTTTCTCCTTTTTCTTTTATTTTACATTATTTTTACAATTGTTGCAAAGATTACGAATTATTTGCTTTGTGTTTTTTACATCTGTTGTATCAAAGTGAAATGTATCTGTATATGATATTTCGCAATTTGAACCAGAATTTTTACATTGTTCGTGGAATTGTTTCCAATGATTTTCATTTGCATAACAAACCACAGGACACATCTCTGGATAATGCGGACATTGAATCTTGACAACTTCTTGATTGTTGACTTTAAACACTTTAAAATCGCGGCGACGCACACGAAAATTTTTCAAAAACATAAATTGTGAATACAAGTTTTCCATAACACAACCTCCGTTAAATTATCTGATACCGCGTGCTCTACATCCAAAACATGTAGTTTTTACTTTTTCTTGTGCCTGTGCATAATCTGATACAGGGCACTTTGCGATGGTTGTTCCTTCTGGTAATTTTTCAAATTTAACAGACGGCATCTCGTTTTTTAATACAACAACCGCCGGGCATTGTTCTGCGGGAAGACATTGAAATGACACCGGGCTTATATCCACAGTGACCGTTGTTGAACTTTTTTTACTACTAGAATACATTACAATACACCTCTATTTTACTGTAACGGTTTTATTGTTAAAATCGACAATTGCGTCTTTGAACGAATACATGTTGCCGTCATTTGTTTCGATAATATCGCCCGCACCAAAGTTTTGAAAACATGCCACAGTCCCCATGTTTTCGCCATCACGCATAACGGTAAAACCGATTAAATCCGCCTGGTAATATTCACCAGATTTAACATCGGGCAGGGCATCGCGTTCGATAAACAACTCTGTTCCACGCAAAACTTCTGCAGATGTTCTATCTTCGAACCCACGAATATGCGCGATAATAACACTTGAATTCGGCACAGCACGAATAAATTTGAAATCATTTGGACTGAACTTTGCACTTTGAACTTTGAACTTTTGAAAATCCTCTGGATTTTCACTGTATGTTTGTATGCGTACATCGCCATGCACGCCTTGCATTGCCACAACTTTTCCAACCAAGATTTTTTTATTATCGTTCATGTTTTATATTATTTGTAATAAATAAATATCTTTGATACCTGTCGCAGATTTTCTTGCGTTCTTCTTCGCTATCAATCGCACAGCCTGCAAACATATCTGGGTTTATTTTAAACACCATGCCATCACTTTGAATAACAACCTTTTGCCATGCATTAAATTTTGCATCTTTTTTCTGGCAAAAATCACCATCATATGGGCAATTTGTTGCACTCATTATCTAACCTCATAAGTTTGTGGCATTTTTAATAAAACATCACGAATACTGTGAATATATTTGATTTCGTCAATGTTATTATCGCGTGCATAATTCACCAAATTATGAAAGTTCAAGAAATAACTGCCTTGTAATTTGTTTTTTGTGCGTTTGTTAACGAAATAAACCGACTTAAACACATCGGTCAAGGCATGCCTTAATTCTAAATCTGTATAAGTCGGTTTTATATCTGTTGTCATAATATTATTCTGCTACTGTTTCTGTTGCAGCTTCTTCTGGTGCTTCTGCGGCGGCCTTGGCGGCTGCTTCTGCTGCTGCTTTTTCTTCTGCGATTTTTGCTAATTTATCGGCTTTATCTTTTGCTTTTTGTTGTGTTTTTTCGCTTGGCAAATTCTTTTTAGTTTGCGTTGGAATTGGTTTTGCAGCAACCAAACCCGCTTTGACCAAGAATTTATAAACACGATCAGATGCTTTGGCACCTTTGGCCATCCAAGCCTTGATTTCATCGATTTTCAAAACGACGCGCTTTTCGTCATCGCGTGCCAACATTGGATTGTATTTACCGACGACTTCCAATACATTGCCCGAATTACGTGCATTGCGTGAATCTGTCACAACAATGTGATAATAAGGGCGTTTTTTTGCACCATAACGTGCCAATCTAATAACTGTTGCCATATATATGCTCCTTTATGTAAATATGGTTAACCCACAAAGAAAACCAGCATCAAGGGCGAAACTCGCCGGATGATGTTCCTCGTGCATACCGCACACAGGAGTGTTTAAAATGGCAATCTTTGGGATTTGCAGGCCTATTATTATACTTTATTTCCAAAAAGTCAAGGTTTTTAAGCATTATTTACATGGTGTTTTCAAGTATCCTTCTATCCAACAAAAACCAGGTTTGGTCTTACTTGGAACTTGTGATATTCGTGACAAATCAGTTTTAACGGTATTAAAATCGTTTGCTTTACCAACAGGTTTTTTACTTAAATTATATACACGGGCAAAAAATCTTGACATTTTATTTCCCTTGTTTGCCATATTAACAACCGCGATGCCGTCTTTGGTTAATGTAATCCCCATTTTGCTTAATTTTGCAATCGCATTTGCACCACCGGCAAAAATCAAAGCAAAATCACCAACAACCGTAGCAACTGTTGCAGCTCGTTTGGTTGTAACAAGTGTTTCTGCGACCGTTTTTTGCAAAGAATAATATTTAATATCTTCTTTTGTAATGGTTTCTGGTTCTGTCATTTCAATCAAATCTCTAAATATTTCATCCAAAGATTTTGCATATTGTCCCTCAAAGGCACCTTTTGACACATATGTTTCAATAAAGCCCAAAAATGATTGTAATACCGAACGCGCACAAGGGTCTTGTTCTTCCTCTGGTTGATTTTTACATCCATTATATAATGTTTTGAATTTTTCAACTTGTTTTGTCATTACTTCTGTGGTCTTCATTTCCACCGCCGTTCCAGCCAAAGACATAGTTCCGCCCGCAACAGCCAATGCCGCAATTGCAGGTGCCGCTGTTCCAGCTGTTGCCACCATCACCACCACTGTTCCTGCCACAGTAATAGTTGTCACCAGTGCGTCGCCAACCTTTTTATAATTTTGTAATTTTTGTGCATCATTTAATATACATTGATTTATTTCAGATTTCCAAGTGGCACCACCAATATCCCGGGTTTTGCTATCTAATTCAATACATTGTTCCTCGGTCATGCCCATACAATTCGCACCATCAAAAGATCCGCCAGCGGCGATACAATTCATACCACCTTCGCCAGCATCGGAATACAATTCTGTTCTGACATTTATATTATCAAAAACAAATTCAATTGTGCCAGATTTTGCGTCATCATCACTTGTGACATAGCATTCAAAAATATGTTTTGTGCCATTTGGCGAATTCCATTGTCTAAACCCAGATGTACAATGGAAATCATCAAAATCTGCACCAATCTGCGCCTTAACATATTGATGTAACAAAAATTCTAACGATGGCAACGAACGAACTTCTATATATTCATATTTGTAATTATCAACACCATCAATGGTTGCAGGTTTATAATCTTTACCAACGCTTCTAAAATCAAACACACATACATTTTGTCGTGTTTTAGGAATCTCTCGCATGTATCCTGTTGTTGCAGACCCTTGATATACTGAACCTACTTGAATTACAGGGTAAAATTTTGTTGTCCATGATAAACCATATGTGGTTCCGCGCATTTGATTACACATTTCTTCTGTTTCTGTTGCAGAATTTTTGGTGCAAAAAGCTTTTTGGATTTCTGCCTCAAACTTTCCGTCATGTACAATTTCGCACAATGCCTGTGCGGCATCTTTTTGCACGGTATTATCGGTGGATTCAATTAAATCATCAAACTCAAAATCATATGCGTATTTACCATCTGTTGATGTGCATTTCAAGAAATCTTGATTTCCTTTTGTTCGTATCGGTGTTCCAACGCATTCAATCCACGCAGAATTATTTTCAGGCAAAATATTTCTGAACATATATTCCTGTGCCAAGAAAATGGCTTCATTTAATTGAGTGTCCACATTTCTGAACACATCTATGCACCCAGATTGTATTTTTCCACCCGGTTTTTTATTGTCTGTACAAATATTATAAAATTTCAAATTCCCAGTTCTGTTATCAAACGCGTATTTCAATTGTTCGGCTGTTGGAAAAGTTTCGCGTATCATATCTGGTTTCATTGTAATTGTACGAACACATCCTGTTTGGCCAGCATAATCATCCCATTCCAAATATCCATACCAATCTTTGTATTTTTTATCAGGGTCGCTTATTTTTATAAAGACAGGACGTTTTTCTGTCTTTGGATTTTTTCTTTTTTCGGTTGAATATTCGCGTCCTATACGTGCAAAATCTGAACACACACCCTCAAACTTTGCGGTGCCAGACGCATCTGTTTTTGCCGTAAATTGTTTATCAACAAGGTTTTCTGTTGTAATATTCAACCCAGAAATAGGTTTTCCTCTGCTGTCTTTTACAACAACACTTACAATTTCTTTTTTGTCACGTTCGGCCTGCATGGCACTCTGAACAGCACTGTGACCAGCCGCCCAAACTGTGTTTGTTGCGGTTAGTAAAATAATAAAAATCCAAAACATTTTTATCATCGGCAAAACCTGCTGTCTGCTATTTCTGAAACATCTTTAATTTCGTGTGCGGCATCAACTGCATCCTTGTATTCTTTAATGTCCTCTATTTGTAATTGGTCAGATGTTAATGTTTTTATATATTCTTTGTGTTCACGAATTCTTTGATTACATTCATCTAACAAAATTTTTGACACTTCCGCATATTTATCTTTCAATAATTTTTTACGTTCAGCCAACAATTCATCAGATTTATTTTTGTTATCATGATTGATTGCGTAATTTGCCACGGCCGTCGCAATCGCACCACCAATTGCAACACCCGCACCAATTTTAAGATTTTTTGATGCAGATTCTTTTTGTTCGTTTATTTTGTTGGCATCTTTTTCATTTCCGCGTGATGCACGATAAAGTGATGCGTATGTTCCGTTTTCAATACCATTTCCTTTGTCATCGTATAATCCCATTTTTGCACTATCCATTACAACCTGGGATTCAATGCCGGATTTCATACCTAATGC
>JAFXVB010000018.1 GCA_017534945.1 Alphaproteobacteria bacterium
CTATGCGTTCTATGAAAATAACAAGGGAAAGGAACCATGGCACATACATATACTGGCACCATTTATAAACCCGATAACCAACACCCAACTCTCATTAAATTTTATAGAGCGGTGTTTTGAAAGGGCTAATAATATATTCAAACGGCACACAAAACGAAACAGGGGTGTGGACTATGATATACAACTGGTGCCATACTCTAATACAAGAAATACAATCAACTACTGCACTAAGGAATTATATTTTGATGGCACACTACACACAGAAAGAATATATACACCAGAGACCATATTTTATAAACACAAGACAAAGAAACGCGCCCGCACTCGACTACCCAAACCAATAAGGAAAATGCGCGCCCCCGAAGACCTGATACAAATACTATCCATAAAATATACGATACAACGCGAAAAGCATAAATAAAAATCAGTTCTAATAGCAAACAAAAGGATTTTATATGGCAACAAATGGACTTAGATACAGATACACAAATGATGGTATAACTGTTAGTAAACCGTATAAATTTAGTTTAGATTTTCCAAAGGCAAAATATGCGCGGCGTTCTGGCGACTATATCATCGTTTATAATTCATTCAATCACCCCATAAAAGTTGATAAATTTGGACACAAGCATTGGTAGCGCGAGGCAATACACGATAAAACGCTTGTAATAGCCCTAGGATTGATTTTTTGCGCCGCGCCCTATAACCACAGCCTAAACCTGTTTTTTTTACAAACTGGGGCAAATTTGAATTACATGCGCTGGGCGCAGTTGTTTATACTAAAAATGCCCACGTACGGGGCATTTCAATGCTTTTTATTTGCGCATGTGTTTGAATTGATTCATGTACCTGTTTATTTCATTGGTTGATTCGTCTTCCATGGCTGATATTTCCACTAATGCTTGTTTACCATGTTTTTCTGTTTGTTGAACCTTGACTTTGTATTCAACTTGTTCTGTCCCGTTTGTAAATTTCCGACCATACATCGCCTGACTAAATGCCATTCCTAAACTTCCCATGCCACTAAATGCAGATTCGTATTCAACGGTCACAACACATGTTCGGGAATCAAAATCACTGTCGGTTTCACGTATGTCAGATAATTTTGCTTTTTCCCATCCATATTTTTCTTGTAATAATTCTGTAAGCGCTTTTTTTGCGCGGTCGTCCCAACATTCCGGCGCATCAGAACAACCCGCCAAAGGCAACATACAAATCAAAGTCAAAAAACATTTAAATAATTGTTTCATCTTTTATCTCCATTAGTTTAGTGTTATGACTTTTCCTGTCTTTTTGGTCTGTTTCGCGGCTTTCACTATTTTAGAAATCCAATTCTTATAATCATTTTCCCAATTTTCCATTTTACACATATACTTATAACCAAATTCCGGCGCTTCTTTCTTTCTAAAATCTTCTACCATAGCAGTAATAAATTCGGACTCTTTTTTTGTATTAAACCCAAAATTAGATAATAGTGCCGATGACATTTTTGCTGCTTGAATATCTTCATCTGTTACGGTAAATAATTCTTTATATGCTATCGGTGCAACATCCTTACATGATTTGAGGGTTCCCATTACTTTATCTGTGATATACTGTTTTATATTGTTTTTGCAATTCTCTTTTTCATATGATGTATATTTTTGACTTGTCTCACAAACCTCATAGTACATGTCATAATAGTATCTACGAGCGCCCAACAAATCCTTGTACGCTTCAATGCTATTGATTTTGTGCCCTTCCGGAAATAATGAAGCATAATCAAAATTTCCTAATTCATTCGGTTTCAAATTACGACGTGCTAAAATACATTCGTCAGAATTATCTTCCTCATACACTGGTGCACAAAAACATTTCAAATTATCTTTGAATTCACCCGATTGCATAAAAACTTCCAGATATGTACACTGGCGGGGCATGTCTCTTATGTCGCCATTTCGATAAAATGTGTTTGATTTTTCACTATAAGGTGGCATTTCGTAATTATATACTTCTTCTATTTTGCTTATTCTTTCCATTATATCTGTTGTAGCAAGTATCTTTTCTCGTTTTTGTTGCGCTTCTTCCAAATTTATTTCATGTTCAGTTCGTGTGTCTTGTGGTGTTGTATCAAATGCGCAACCACAAACTCCTATTGTTCCTGCCAACAAGATTAAATAAGATTTTTTCATGTTTTTCCCCTTTTTATAAAAAGATTAAACCGCTCCAAGAAAGAGCGGCCGGGGAGTTGCTAAAATCAGTGAATCAATGATTTCGCGGCTTTCGGGTTGCCCCTATTGTATAACCAACGAACCCCCGACCATCAAGTCAGGGATGATAACGGTGCAAAAACACCGATAACATCATATAACGATGCTTTCGCACCGGATTCACTGGGGTTTAGCGTGCCCCGAACCCAATCTCTTGGATTCAGTCATAATTATAAACATATTTCAAAATAATGCAAATAGTTATGTCAAATTTTTACCATGTTGCCCATTTGTTAATCGGGGGCGCAAGGTTGCAAAACCACACCATTTTATCAACCCAAAATCAAAAAAACATGTGCGCAACGATAAAACTTAATCAATTTTGATGTGCGGTTTGTATTTCCCGCGCGAATGATTGATTTTCTCTGGGTTGATATATAAATCCGGGATGATTTTCTTCCATTCTTCCAAATGCAGAATGTCTTCGGAATAGACCAATTTATCTATCGCGGCCTGTTGCTCTTGACAATCGCGCTTTGTATAGTGGGTATAACGCGTGTCGCCACCTTTCCAACCAACTAATTTTTTTGCCATTGTATCGTCTATGCCACAATCCGCCATTTTGTTGCTAACGGTGTCCCTGAAAGAATGAAACGCATATATTTTACGGTCTGTGGATGTGATTTTCAATTTCTGCCTGATAAATCGTAAAAATGGTGTCATAAATTTGTCTGCTGGGTCGCCCGATAATTCATGTTGAGTGCGCGCAAATATAAAATCTGTATCCTTGGCGCCAATCTTCTTTTGACGCGCCTTTATCATGTCCACAAATCCCCAATCAATCAGTTGTTTTGCTATTGGAACAAATCTTTCGGTGGCATCATTTTTTAGGTGTTTGCGTTCATGATTCTCATAAAAAGCCATACAATATATATCAAATTCTGTTGTAATATCTTTGAATTGTAAACTTACCGCGGCATTTGTTCTTGCCCCGGAAAATAGCGCAATCAAACAAGCCAAAAATTGTTCAGGGTTCTTTTTGAAAAAATCATGCTTTGGGTCAAACATATTTGCTAATTGTGTTTCACTAAAAGGCCAATATTCTTTTGTTTGTCCCTTAGTTTCCTTTCTCAAAAACAATATAGGTTCTGTCAATTCTGTTAGTTTGTATTGCGCGGGTTCTTTACGATTGGCGGCATGTATTAGTGAACGCAAAATGCCAAGTTGTTTGTTTTTGCGTTTGTTTGATATGTTGGCGCCGTCTTTCTTTTGTCTTTCTTTTATCCATTTACAAATCTGCTTAATCACGTCTGGGTCATTCATTTTAGAATAGTCATCATCCAAACTTAAATTCACACTGGCAATCATATTTTTTATATCATATTTTTGACTTATTTGTGTTTGGGACTTGATTTGTGAAACTTCAAACATGTATTGCATAATTTCATCAATAGTATGTTTGTTTTGTGGTTTTTGTGGTTCCTGATATGATTGTTGCGGTTGGGCGGCATAAATAACCGTGGGGGCAAATTTACCGGCTTTGCGTGCCTGATATTCTTCCCAAGACCTATCGCGCAATTTAGAGCCATTTATCATTTCAAGTGTGTCTTCGTATTCTTGTGCTTCCGCTGGGTTCAATTTTTCCCTAATGGACATCATATATTTTGCGTTTACCAGGTCTTCCGCCGCCTTTCGTTTTGCTTTTACACGTTCTGCCGCGGTATCTGGAAAACCTGTGTCTGCTATATCAAATTCGTATGCTTTTTTAGCGAATATTTCTGCCAATTTATCGCTATCTAACCTTTGCGCCATCCATACATCAAGTGCGGCGCAAATAATGCTTGATGTGTCGCCGTTTTCTAACTCTTTTTGCTCTTCTTCTGTTAGTGTTTCTTCCCCACCAGTATAAAACTTAATAAACTCTTTTTGCTCTTCTTGTGATAGTTTGCTGAATGTGTTTATAAAGTTTTTCATTTGGTTCAACCTTTGTATTGCTGTATATAGATTCGTAGTATGCAAAGACCGGCGAATAGATTTATATCTGTTGCGCGATATTTTCATATCCATTCTAAAATAAAAAACACCAGAACGCAACAG
>JAFXVB010000019.1 GCA_017534945.1 Alphaproteobacteria bacterium
GTCATCGTTCACGATATGGATTTTTAAGCGTCCTTCCGGTATATTTGCCGCCGTTGCGATTGGGGTAATAAGCCTGTATAACTCCTTTTCAACCTCTGTATCATTTATCACAGACAACGCGTGCGCTGGGCTCGCCAAAATCACAGCAAACAGAAAAATAAATAATTTACGCACTGATATTTTCTCCGCACTCAAAAATATTCATTAAATCACGCATCCAATTACTAACTTCATTATCACACGCCGCACGTGCCGCCAATTTGAATAAATCCCTATGTTCGCGCACAGATGCAAAATGATACTGAATCCAACCACTTTGTCGTGTCCCCAGTAATTCACCAACCCCACGCATCATTAAATCTTGTTCTGCGATAACAAAACCATCATCTGTTTCGCATAAAATATCCAATCTTTTTAATCCTTCTGGACTTACATTTAATCCATATAACAATATGCAATAAGATTGAATTTTTCCACGTCCCACGCGACCGCGTAATTGATGTAATGCCGCCAATCCAAACTGTTCTGCGTTTTCAATAACAATAATAGATGCTTTTGGGACATCGATTCCAACCTCAATAACTGTTGTTGCGACCAAAATAGACATACTTGAATTATTGTCTGCGAATTCTGTCATAACCTTATCGCGGGCATCTTTGGGCATTTGTCCATGAACCAATCCCGCCGTTGGGAAAATTTCACGCAGCATTTCGTGTCGTGCAATCGCCGCTGCGGTACCAACACCATTGTCATCTTGGACAAGTGGGCAAATCCAGAACACTTTTGAACCATTTGCGATTTGTTGCTTTATTCGTTCGATTAAGTCATTTGTACGTGCAATTGGCAATTTTGTTGTGCGTATCGGCAAACGCCCTGCGGGCTTTTCATTTATAATAGAAATATCCATATCACCATACATTGTCATTGATAAAGTCCGCGGTATTGGCGTTGCCGACAAAGCCAACAAATCAACATTTGCGCCTTTTTCCCGTAAAGATTCGCGTTGATTTACGCCAAATCGATGCTGTTCATCAACAATGACTAATCCTAAATCTTTATATTCAACATCCGCCGAAAACAAGGCATGCGTTCCAATGACAATTTTTGTTCGACCTGATTTCAAAGATATCAATTTTTCGCGGCGAACCGTACCTTTGTCACGACCGGTTAAAACATCACAAACAATCCCCAAATTGTCGCACATCGGTTTTATTTTTGCAAAATGTTGCTGTGCCAAAGTATCCGTCGGTGCCAACAGGGCGCTTTGCCCACCACTTTCCGCCATTTTTAACGACGCAATCAATGCAACAATTGTTTTCCCAGAACCAACATCGCCCTGAACCAATCGCATCATCGGTACATCTGCATCCATATCTTTGAATATTTCATCCACCGCGCGTGATTGTGCATCGGTTAAATTATACGGCAATGTGTCCCAGAATTGCGTCATGTAATCATGTTTTTTAACGCGTTTTTGTTTTTTATTTTTTTGTGTTGTGCGATTGCGTCGACTGATTGCGATTGCAACCTGGTGTGCCAATAATTCACAATATGCCAACTTTGCAACATATGTTGCATTTGGCAACAAATCATCACTGGTTTTTGCAAAATGCACATGTTGCAGAGCATCAAAAAATTCGCGTAATTCGGCATCGTCGTTATTTGATAACAAGGATTGTAACCTTGTAAAAATCTGGTCACGTACCGATGCAAAAATTTTTTGGGTCAATCCTTCGCCAGATGGGTAAATCGCCTGGGCCGACGGGATTTTTGTGGCGGTATCCATTGTTTCTATAAATTCAGGATGATTTATAACAGGCGGATTACCGGCTTCTATTTTTCCGCTTACCATGCGCCACTCACCAATTGGCAATTTTGCCAACCAATAATCCAAATATTTTGAATTAAAGAATTGAATTACGACGGGATTTCCCATTTTATCATTGCATACAACCCGCATAGCACGCGCCCGCTTCATCCATGGTGCCACCTTTGGCTTTTTACAAGATTTTATCAAAAGTGGAATTGTAATAATATCACCAGCATCAACCCCGGCGATGGATTCTGTAATTTTCCTATTTCGCACATATGCTGGTTTATGCAATAAAAAATCCAACACGCGCCGTCCGCCCAAAACATCATTAAATCGTTCGGCCAATACCGGTCCAACACCTTTTATAAATTGTAAATCAGTATTTAAAAATTCGGCAATTTCGCGTCTCATACCAATAAAAGTACTTAAAATCCAAATTTTAAGCAAGTGAATAATAATTTTACGACCGTATTTTTCGCATACTGATTAAATTTAAAAATCATACTTTTGGAAAAAGGTTTGCATTTTATTTTATAAATTGCTATGCTGAAACTTATCGTGTTAACAAGGGGAAATTATGTCTGTAAAGGCAAAACGAGTTTTTAAAAAAATCATCAGTTATGCTGGTGTGTTCTTTTTTGTTCTTGCGGCGGGTATGTTGTGGTGGCAATTGCGTAATTACAGCCTGACCGACATTATAAACGCTATTTTTGCGATTCCAAAACGCAATTTGATTGCGGCATGCGTTGCGTGTTTTGCCGGATATTTGGCATTGGCATTATACGATTATTTGGCACTGAATTATGTGGGGGCCGGTAATAAAGTTTCTTGGTGGAAATGGATGTTGGCGGGCATGCTGGGGTTCGCAATAAGTAATAATGCTGGACATGCGGTGGTATCTGGTGGTGCCATACGTTATCGTCTTTATACTCGTTGGCGTATAACTGGTGGTGACATATTAAAAATGTTGACTTTTTCCGGATTTACTTATTTTCTGGGCTGTGCTGCGATTGTAATTATTGGATTTTTTCTAATTCCGCGTGATTTACTTACTGATTCTGCGGGTATGGGGCTTGGTGCGCTATTTATATTCTGTTTGGGGGTATTATTGGCGTATTTTGGCATGACCGCATTTTTTCACGACAAACAGATTAAAATTGGTCAAATAATATTCCGTATTCCGCGCACAAAAACCGCATTTTTACAAACTGTATTGGGCATAACAGACAGTGTTTTAGCTGGCATGGTATTGTATTTTTGTTTAATTCCATTTTGGCACATATCTTTTGGTACATATATTGGATTATTTGTTGTTGCACAAACAACCGGTGTATTCAGCCAGGTTCCCGGTGGAATCGGTGTTTTTGAAACTATCTTTTTATTGGCGTTGCCCGACAACGTGGACAAAGCAACTGTGTTTGGTGCATTATTGGCATATCGTATAATTTATTATGTATTGCCGTTGATTGGGGTGGGGGGATTATTTGTAATTTATGAACGTTGGTTGCGTGCCCGTATTCGTCGCTGGCTGGCCGAGGCAAACGAAAAAAGGGCAGAGGTTGTCGAAAAAATAAAAACAGTAACCCAAACCGTCAAAAAAAATGTTGTAAATAAAATTCCACATAAAAAGAAACACAAGAAGAAAAGAAAATAAAGAAAGAGGCAACCGCCTCTTTCTTTATTACGCTGCATGTCTGCGTTCGTATTTTGATTCATATAACGCCTGGGTCATCTGTGCACGTGAATTCCCAGTATTATAATTAGTTAAAAATCTTTTACGCATCTGATCCGCCGCAAATGTAAGATGATGTGATTTTCCAAAAGATTCTAACATATCCCAAAACGCCATCAATTGCAGGTATTTATCAGGATGATTTTGTTTCCAATTATCCTTTTGTTGTTTTACATCGCGTCTTTGTTGTGCGATTGCGACCATTTTGTCTTTTATATCATTATGATTGCGCAGCATTTGCTGTTTATTATCAATCTGTGATTGCAATGTATTTATATCGTTTTGTTTATTATTCACATTGGTTTGTCTTCTATCTCTAACCATTGTGCGTCTTTGAACAATTTGTTCTTGTCTATTAATTTGTGGTTGAACAACATTATTGATATCATCTTGCACTTTGGTTTGTTTGCGTACGGCCGCCGCTTTTGCCCGAGCAAGGTTGGCAATAGCGCGGTTTGTTTCTGCAATCTGGGTTGGATTTGTTAATGTTGGCAACAAAGCATTTGCATCATTTAATCTGTCATCTATATCAACAATAATTGCATCTAATTTAGATTTTTCATCTTCTAATCTTTGTTTTTGTTGATTTAATTGTTGCAGTTTATTTGTTTCATCATCTAATTTCTGCTGTGTATTTTGCAATTTTTGATTTAGATTTTGTAAATCTTGATTCAGTGTTGTTTTTGCTGCAATATCATTATTGATTGCTGTTTCTAAATTTGCCGCACTTGGATAACCCGCCGCCCTTAAATTATTCAAAGATGTTTGATAATCACCCCTTGCGGTTGTTAAATCTGCATCCAATCCGGCAAATGTATTATTAATATCATCAACGCCATCAACCAAAGCATTTGCACGTGCTTTGTTTAATAGGTTATTTTTAAATTTACCGCGGAATTTTGTATGATCACGCATCCATTTATTACGTATCGCCGCACCAACACGCACAGTGCCAATAATAGTGTATTTGGTTAATTTATCCAAAGCATTTGTGACAATGCGGACACCGTCATATTTATTCCAAGATAAATCTTTGTGCGACAACCATGTAAATTCTTCCTTTTTCAAAGCATCGGCCAAACGACTGTGCATAATGCCGTATTTCATGGTCGATAAAATTTCCATTGCAGTCTTTGCCTGGGCCATATCATTTTTGCCATCGGCCAATGTATCATAAATCAATTGTTCCACAATATGACGCATTTTTGCAGGATTGTACAACGCACCATTAAAAGCCTTTGGCATAGTTTTGGAATAACCATCCATTTTTTCCACAAACCACTCGAAATGTTTTTTTGCCGTCGGTGATAATTCAATCTTTTTAAGTATCGCATCTTTGTTGTCGATAATACCTTTTAATCCATCGGTCGGTTTTAACGGTTTTCCATCTTTGGTTTTGACCTTGCTTATTGCGTCTAAAATTGTTTTTGAATACGGCGTAAAGAATCGGCGTGTTCCGCGTAAAATATTGGTCCATGGTTCAACGGAATTTTCCTTGAATTTTTCAACAGAATCATTAAATCTTTCAAAAATATTCTTTTTATCGCTGACCTTTGGTGCGATATAATCCTTGCTGGATTTATTAGAATAATCTGTATCATTAATACCGTTTTCTATTTGACCGATAATTCCCTTGGAATCATAATCTTTGACACCATCGCGCAAAGATTTTGAATCAATCAACTGACTCAAAATATTTGGCATTGCAAAGCGAAATGCCGGATTGTATGCTGCGTTAAACCATTTGTTCGGGTCTGGGTCTAATGCCGGCCCCCCGGCAACCGGTGCGGTAATATCGTATGTCAATCCTGCCGGCCACATTTTTGGATCTATGCCACCACCGGCTGCAATATTCGCGTTTATATTTTGGACATAATTTAATATTTTGACTAAATTACTACGAACCTTGGCATCTGTTTTATAATCGCCACGTTCAACGGCACCGACAAAGGCGTTATAATCAAAATCATCTGGCAATCCAATATAATAATTGGTGTTATCTGGGTTTTTAGGATTAAAAATATTTTTAATTTGCGATAAAATAACAGGGTCGCGGTGTTTTAAAACTTCGTTCACAAAATCAGTAATCTTAGAATCAACACCAACCTCTGGTTGTGGATGATTAAATAGCTTAGTATCACCAAACCAATTATTAAAAAACGTTTCTACGGCTTTGTTTTTACCGATAAATTTTTTCTTGTTTTGGGCCATGTTTTCAAACATAGCCTGAAACATTTTATACAAATCATTATATTTAGCAGAATCTAAACTTGGAACTGGGTGTCCATCTAAATCCTTTACCCAACTTTCAACATTACTGCCACTGGCAAAATCTTTATTCTTTTTATATTCATCATAACGTGCGCGGGTTTCCGGCGGCATTTGGTCAAAATGACGCTTTCTGGTATATTCATAAATAAAATCTTTCACATTGCTGATTGCCATGGCAACCCCCTTTTTTATCACACGATGTGTGAATAACTCCGCCACATCATATTATTATAGTACTTTTTTGACAAAAATTCAAGTGGCGACAATAAAATGTTCAAAAAATAAAAATACCACCTTTCGGTGGTTTTCTTATTTGTGGTGGAGCCACAGGGATTGTAATTCCCACTCGTGTCACTCGTGGGCCCCTTTCAACTTCGTTTCCGAACCCAACCGGCAATATAAATATTGCCTAATGCTTTGAACCAATCATATGGACGCACACAAACAAAAATACCACCTTTCGGTGGTTTTTTATTCGTGGTGGAGCCACAGGGATTCGAACCCTGGACCCACTGATTAAAAGTCAGTTGCTCTAGCCAGCTGAGCTATGGCTCCATTCGAAACTTTCACAAGTTCGCGGACAATTTTGCCATAAAAAAAATCCAAATGCAAGAAAAAAAGTATATTTTTTAAATTACATGCTTTCCAATCTTTTAATTCTTTCTGTGGTGCTTGGGTGTGTAGAAAACAAATCGCCCATAAATGCACGCCGCGGTTCCGCAATGCATGCAATCGCCATAGATTTTGATTTTGCCAAAGATTGCACCAACGATTCCCCGCTAATTTTTCGCAATGCATCGGCCAAAGCCTGGGGATTTCTTGTAATTTGTGCGCCACATGCATCCGCCGCAAATTCGCGTTTACGGGATACTGCCAATTGCAATAATGGTGATACAATAACATTAAACACAGTAAATGCCAACCACACCATCATTAAAACAGCGGCAGTACTATTTTTACCGTTATCGTCACGACCATGATTACCATATATTGCCGCGCGGAAAATTATATCTGCGGCAAAAACGGTCACACCAACACCCGTAATCAATAACATATCCAAACGAATATCACGATTGCCAATATGTGACATTTCGTGTGCAATAACCCCCTGCAATTCAATATCATTCAATTTATTGATAATTCCGCGCGTCAAAGCAACCGACGCATCGCGGGGATTTCGACCTGTGGCAAAGGCGTTTAATCCATCGTCTGGGATTATATAAATGCGCGGTGTTGGCAACCCCGCCGCCAAAGCAACATTTTCAACCGCACGAAAAATCTTTTTATATTCTGGGTTATCATCATGAACCTCAATCGCACCGGTGCTTGACAACATCATAGAATCACCAAATGCCCACGATATAATCATCCATACTGCGCAAATAACAAATGTTGGAACGGCAACCTGAATCATTACATTAAACGCATCACGTGCCGGCATAATAATCCAGCAAAATAAAAACACCAAGGCAATAAAAGAAATTGGAAACAATGCCACCAATATAGCGGTTTTTATATTGTTTTCGCGAATATGATCATAAACAGTTTTTACTTTTTTCATGACACTTCCTTATTACATATTCATTATAGAAAATCAAAAAATGGATTTCAATCATGTTTCGTTTTATGATATAATATACACATAATGAAAAACGCAAAAAACATTTTTGTCATATTGTCTTTGTGCGCGATTTTACCAGCCAGTGGGGACTCTTTATTACAGGCAACCGCATTTCCAAAAACTTTTAATGATTTGGATTTTGTTGATAAATACGCGGTTTTGGCGGAAAGTTACGGTGCGTTTGATAAAGTATATGATGAAAACGGCAAATGTATATCGGGGTGTCCGTATGCCGGAATGACAATCGAACAAGATAAACAAAATACAGAGGAAGCCACACAATATTTTGCGGATTTAGTTGCGGCGGCTGAACCTGAAATTGGAACAACATCGGTTCAACCGGATGCGCCAATAACCACACCGGATACACCAACAATACCCGATAAACCAAGTGTTCCAACACAACCAAGTGTTCCAACACAACCACCCCAAATGGTCCGTCGCAATTCTTTACCATTGCGTTCGCCTGTAAATGCGGGCATCGCATTATCTGGTGATTTTGGGTGGCGAAATATAGAAAACAAACATTATTTACATAATGGAATTGATATTGCAATTGTATCAGGAACGCCGATTTATGCTGTGGCTGATGGCGTTGTAAAAACTATAACAACGGGGTGTACCGATGGCAATAAACGTTGTGGTGGCGGAAACGGTAATTATGTATTGGTAAGTCATGCATACGGTTTATTTACAGAATATAAACATTTAAGTTCTGTTAGTGTATCAAAAAACACATCTGTTCATGCGGGACAATTAATCGGGTACAGTGGTAATACCGGATATTCATTTGGGCCGCATTTACATTATGATATTTATTTGTCTAAAAATGGGACACCGGCATATATTGATGTTTTGTGTCCTTGTGCTGGATCACATAAAACCAGTAATTATAACGAAAGTTTAAATACAATTAATACTGGTTATTCTTGCGCGCACAGCGCATTGAACACTCAATACAGATTCCAAGGTAATGAAAAGAAAACTGCATGGCGCATCGCCAGTGGTCATTGCATGAAAAACGCCGGTGATAAATTGCCGGATGAAAAATAAACTATTTTTTAAATTTTACAGAAAAACTGCCGTTATTTATTGGTGTAAAACTTACAATATACGGCGACAATAAACTATCGCGCGCCCATTGTTGAAATTTGATTTTAAGGATACCACTGGCACCGGTAATAATTGTTGCGCGTCGTGCCCCAGATTGTGCCACACCCATAATTATATCCCACGCCTCTTGTTCTGTGTGTTGATGTAAATCAATAGTTATGTGTTCTGGCACAGTTTTTGCAACCGGTATTTTTTTTGATAATTGCAATTCATGACGCACAGATGACCTGACCGCGGCATTATCTATCACAACGTCATCATCAATCATTTCTGCAATATCTTTATCATTTAATTGTCGCATATAATTTATCCTATTAAAAAGCCCCATTTGAAATCCCAATGGGGCACATTATTTTCACACTTTGGCATTTTTAGAACGGGATTTCATCGCCCGCCAAATCGCCCACAGAAATTTCTTCTGTCTTTTGCGCTGGGGCAACATCTGCCATTGAACTGTCCACAGATTTTGCACCACTTAAAATAACCATTTGACCACCAAAAGGATTCAATGTCACTTCGGTTGTATATTGATCTGCACCTTGTTGGTTTTGCCATTTGCGTGTGCGAAGTGCGCCTTCGATATAAAGTTTTGTTCCTTTTTGTACCATGCGTTCAACAACATCAACCAAACCCGGTTGAAACACAACGACGCGATGCCATTCTGTTTGTTCTTTTTGTTCACCTGATGTACGGTCGCGCCAACGATCACTTGTCGCGAGTGAAAAACTTGCAACTTTTTGTCCGCTTTGCATTTGACGAATTTGCGGTTCTTGACCAACATTACCAACCAAGATAACTTTATTAATACTTCCAGCCATATTTCTTCCTTTTTGTTAACAAATCTCTAAGGCAATTGGAGCATTTTTTATCAAATATTGCAAGTTTTTTATTATTTGTAAATACGATACAAAGCCAATTGACATAAAACATCATTTTTTCTATAATTTGCGCATGACAGAAACACTTGATTTATTTACGCGCACAGAACACGCCGAACTGTTAAAACAATTGGCAACATGGGATATTGCGTATCATCAAAACGATGCGCCAATTGTGGACGATGCGACATACGATGCCGCAAAAAAACGCGCCCTTGAACTGGAAGAAAAATTCCCAGAACTCGCTAAAAATGGTGCCTCTATGCGTGTTGGGGCGGCGGTATCTACAAAATTCAAATCTTATCCGCACGCCATTCCAATGTTATCAATTGCCGATGTTTTTAATGAAAGTGAGGTTGCTGATTGGTTTTCAAAACTAAGCAATCATGATTTATTTATTGAACTAAAAATTGATGGTGTTTCATTTTCTGCGCGTTATGAAAACGGAATATTGACGCGCGGTTTAACGCGGGGCAGTGGGGTTGCCGGCGAAGATATAACCCAAAACCTGTGCACAATTCCTGATATTCCAACCCGACTGCATGGTGATTTTCCAAATGTCTTAGAGGTTCGTGGCGAAGTTTACATGTTGCGTGATGAATTTATCGCATTAAATGAACGGTCATCTAAAAAATTTGCAAATCCGCGTAATGCGGCGGCGGGGTCGCTTCGTCAATTAGACCCCGGAATAACCGCAAAACGTAAATTATCTGCATTTGGATATACATACGGCGTGGTATCCGCGCGCACTTGGCAAACACAAAGTGAATACCTTGAAAAACTGGAATCATGGGGATTCAAAACAACGCTTCGTTGGGCGCGACATGCGAATTCGGTTGCCGATATTCAAAATGTTTATAACGACATAATGGCGCATCGGGCCGAAATCCCATTTGATATAGACGGTTTGGTAATAAAGGTTAATGATGTTGCAACCCAGAAACATATGGGGGCGCGTGCCAATTCTCCACGGTGGGAGGTTGCCTATAAATTTCCTGCGGCGCGTGGTATAACATTGCTTCGTGATATAACAATCCAGGTTGGACGGACGGGTGTTTTAACCCCTGTGGCTGAATTGGAACCAATCAATATTGGTGGCGTTTTGGTATCACGCGCAACATTACATAATGCGGACGAAATTGCGCGCCTGAATATAAAGATTGGTGACAAAATCATCGTGCAAAGGGCGGGGGACGTAATTCCGCAAATTGTTGGTGTGGCGGAAACTGGTTCGGGACCAGAATATAAATTCCCAGAATTTTGCCCTGTATGTGGTGCGGCGGTGGTAAGGGAATCTGGGGCGGTGGCGCGGCGCTGTGTGAACACATTGGGTTGCCCGGCGCAAAGAATTGGCGAATTGGAACACTTTGTTTCCAAACATGCTTTTGATATAGATGGCCTTGGGCCGCGTCAATTAGAATTGTTTACTGAACGTGGTTGGATAAAAACACCGGCTGATATTTTTAATTTAATAAGATTACATGTCGATGCGATAAAAAATCTGGACGGTTTTGGTGATAGGTCTGTATTTAATTTGAATAAATCAATCGAAGGCGCACGAAAAATAGAATTGCATCGCTTTTTATACGCAATTGGAATACCCGATATTGGTGTTGTCACCGCAAAATTATTGGCAAAAAAGTTCGGCAATCTGGACCGGGTTCGTCACGCTACATACGGCGAATTAAAGAATATCGATGGTATTGGCGATGTTATGGCAAATGAAATTCAATCATTTTTTGCGGATGCGCATAACCAACAAATTTTGGACGATTTATTGCAATATATAACTGTGCTGGATGCCAAGGTACAAGAAAATGAAACCGGTCCATTGGTGGGTAAAAAAATTGTTTTAACTGGGACACTGACTAACTATACGCGTGATGAAATGCGTGAAATATTAGAAGGACTTGGCGCCCACGTCCAATCGTCTGTATCACCAAAGACAGATATTGTCTTGGTGGGTGCAGATGCGGGCAGTAAATTACAAAAGGCCCAAGATTTGAATATCCCAATTTGGACCGAGGCCGATATTCAAAAATATATAAAATAATTAAATTCTAAAAAAATAGATAAAAAAACACCCGCATATGCGGGCGTTTCGCTTTCAAGAAGAAACTTTTATTAAATGCTGTCGGCATTGACCCAACGACCGTTTTTCAACAGACCTGGTGCCATACCTTCGTTTGTACGCAAAGCATTAATAACATTGCGTGCTTTGGTTGCATCTAAATTGATAATACGGACTTTGTACATGCCGCCTTCGTTCACGACGACCGCATCACCGTATGTTTTCATACGTTGTGCCATCGCGTTTGCGCTATCTTCGGCATAGAAAGCCGCCAATTGAATTGTGTAATCACCTGTTGTTGCGGCTGGTGCTGGCGCTGGTTCCACCGTCACAGTTGTTTCTGTTGTGACAACTTCGGCTGATTCTGCCGGTGTATTCACACCAATTGTTGCGTTTTTAACCGCCACAGATTGTTCTGTTAAAACCTGAACTTGAACTTTTGCTTGGGAATTCATGCCAATTTTTTGTGCCGCCGCAGGGGACAAATCCATAATACGTGTATTTACAAATGGACCACGATTATTCACACGAACAACCACAGATTCACCATTGTCTAAATTTGTGACCTTTGCGATTGTTGGCAAAGGCAAAGTTTTACTGGTTGCGACCATTTGTGATGATTCAAACACTTCGCCATTTGTGGTTTTTTGACCGTTTAATTCTGCAGGAATAATACCGGCAATCCCAGTTTGATTATATGTTAAATCCTCACTTGGGATATATTGAACATCGTCAACTTTGTATGCATTACCAATATAATATTTTGGTGCCGCCGCCATCAAATACGAATCGTTTAATTCTGTTGTATCGACCGCCAAAGTTTCTTCGGCCATAGATTCTGTTCCATAAATGTTTGGATTTTGATCGGTTGCACAGCCCGCCATCACAGCCATCAAAGCCGCCAATGATACCAATTTTTTCATTTTGCTTTCTCCTTTTAAGCGTTGTCAAAAGGGAGTAAATTTTTGGGAACTCCCTACATTCTCGAAACTAATTTTATCATATTTTGGGGCTACTTTCAACTTTAATTTAATTGCTGTTATAACTTTTTGTCTATAACATACGCAACCGGCAAATACAATACGCCGAATATCATGATTGCCACACATAATGAAATCAGCCCTGTGATTGGTGTAAACCACAAAGCGATGCCTAATATCACTGACCAAATTGTAAAGCCGATTGTTGTGCGAATTGTGCGACTGTCCCAATGTATTAAATTTTTACGGCGACATGCGTGCGCCAACAACATATTTTTAACATAACCCGATACAACGACACCAACCGGAATTGCCAAATAACCCAAATGATAAAACA
>JAFXVB010000020.1 GCA_017534945.1 Alphaproteobacteria bacterium
GATTCTGCATCTGCAACGCACCAGGGCCGATGTTGATTGTGAATCCAACAACAGAAACGGCCAAAAGAACATCCCGAATGCGCATTGATCCGACAATAGAAAATTGTCCGCAATTGCGCGATAAGGTAAAAAGCCCACGTTCACGTGACAGTGGCAACACCACATTGATCAAGGAGTTCCCGGGTGGGATCCTGATCCTAACGGGTGCGAATTCGCCCATAGGGTTACGATCAATGCCAGTGCGCTATTTGTTCTTGGATGAGGTAGACGGTTTTCCCGATGAAGCCGGAGCCGAGGGCGATCCGGTTGACCTTGCCGTACAACGTACCGCAACATTCAACAACCGAAAAATCTTTATGGTATCCACGCCGACCATCAAAGATGCCAGCCGTATCGAGCAGGCATTTTTAGAGGGCGATCAAAGATACTTTCATGTGCCATGTCCGCACTGTGGTCATTACCAAGTGCTGCGCTGGTGCAATGTGATATTTGATCCAAAGAATCTCACAGAGGCAGTTTATAAATGCGAAAAGTGTGGGGCGATTTGGCACGATTATCAAAAAGACCAAATTCTTAAAAACGGCAAATGGATTGCAACCAATCCGGACGGGAATCCGGGTGTGGCTTCGTTTCATTTGTCATCGCTGTATTCGCCACATGGCTGGACAAGCTGGACGAGCATAGCGAGAGAGTTCCTTAACTCTAAAGATGATCCGTCACGTCTGCAAGTATGGACCAATACCAAATTGGCAGAAACTTGGGAAGACATGGCAGGTCAAGCAATAGACCCAACGAGCCTGATGGTTCGCCGAGAAAAGTGGGGGCCGGAACTGCCGAAACAGGTTGTTATATTGACCTGTGGTGTGGACGTTCAGGACAACCGTTTGGAATTGGAAATTGTCGGTTGGGGTCGTGGCGAGGAATCTTGGTCTATCGATTACCACGTTCTGTATGGCGATCCAAGCACACCGGAATTGTGGTCGCAGTTAGACGAGATTTTAAGTCGCAAATATCCGCACAGTAAAGACGTACCAGATCTGCCGATTGCTGCAACCTGCATCGACAGCGGTGGTCACTATACGGATTACGTCATCAATTACTGCCATGCAAGACGATTGCATGGTGTGTTCGCCATCAAAGGTATCGGTGGCATTGGCAAACCAATTTGGCCTGCAACAGCCAGTAAAAGTTACACAACCAAAAAGCCTGTGTATCTGATTGGTGTAAATGATGCGAAAGACATTTTGATGCGTCGTTTGCATTTAGAGGATAGCAGTGGTGCCGGTGTTTGGCACTTCCCAATGGATCGTGAATCTGACTGGTTCGAACAGGTTACGAATGAAGTTGCTGTAAAGAAACTGAGCAAAGGTCGTCTGATCCGGGAATGGGTGCCACGTAAAAACGGCGTGCGAACCGAGGGGCTGGACTGTCGTGTGTATGCGTATGCAGCATTGCGAGGACTGGTCCGGAACTTCCGTTTAAACCTGGACCTTGGGGCAGATAAATTGGCCGAGGCAAAGATGAAACAACCACGCAAAGTGGCGGTTACTCAACCACAAAACAGGCCTGAGCCATCAGTGCCGATCCAACCACGTGGCAGAACCGTACGCAGTCGGGGGATAGAATGACAACAACCATAAAAATCAAAACCTATGAAGAACAATTGGTCGAGGTCCAAGACGCAATAACTGCAATTCTGACCGGTGCTCAGGAAGCATCGTATAACAATCAACGGGTTAGGAAAGCAGACCTATCTGCATTACAGGCCAGAGAGCAATATCTCACGAAACAAATTGCGTTGAAAAAACGTGGTGGCATTCCCGTACGTGGTGCCACACCAGTCTAAACGGATAAACAATGAACAAGATTAAAATACCACCGCAAAACTTTGTGGATAAAGCGATTTCGTGGATATCGCCACAGGCAGGTCTAAGACGATGGCAGGCACGAACCCAGATGGCAATTCTGGGCGGTTATACCGGTGCCAGCAAAAGTCGCAGACAGACACAGGCATGGAATCCGGTTGGCGGATCAGGCGATAATGTAACACTGGACGATTTGCCAGTGTTGCGTGATCGTTCTCGTGATTTGCTCCGCAATGCTCCGTTGGCGGTCGGTGCCGTCAGCACTGTTGTGACCAATGTTGTTGGAACCGGACTGAAACCGCAGGCACACATTGACCGCAATGTTCTGCGGCCTTATCTGAAAACCGATGAGGCAATGGAAGAATGGGAAAACAAAGCGGAACGGATATTCCAGATGTGGGCATCAAATCGTGATTGCGACATAACACGTGGTCAGAACTTTGCAGAAATGCAAGCTCTGATCTTGCGTTCTTGTTTGGAATCAGGCGATGTGTTCGCATTACGCAAATACAAAGAACGTGCCGGCACACCGTTTGGAACCGCAATTCAAATCATAGAGGCGGACCGTATCGCAGATCCGGACGACAGTAACGAAAACATCGTGGCTGGCGTTGAAATGGACGATGATGGTGCGCCAATTGCATATCACGTTGCGAACCATAACCCAGACGATTATCAACATGGTGCGCTGGAATTCGTAAAGATACCGGCATTTGATGAAGATGGATATCGTCAAATGTTGCACATATTCACAAGGGTCAGACCCGGAATGACACGTGGCGTGCCTTATCTGGCACCGGTCATTGAAAGTCTGAAACAATTGGACCGATACACCGAGGCCGAAATCATGGCAGCAGTGATATCGTCCATGTTTACAATCTTTGTGAAAACAGAATCTGAAGAGGGATTGCAACCGATGGTGCCGATGGGCGGTAATGAACCGACCGTCACACCAAGGAACAGCGACTATAAATTGTCGCCTGGGGCAATCCTTGACCTGCAACCAAATGAGGCAATTGAAATCGCAGACCCGAAACGCCCGAACCAATCGTTTGATGGTTTCGTTCAATCAATCCTGCGACAGATCGGTGTGGCTTTGGAACTGCCTTTTGAAATACTGATAAAGCATTTCACAGCAAGTTATTCGGCAGCACAGGCGGCACTGGTTGAGGCATGGAAGACATTCAGTGCAAGACGTGAATGGATGGCAAACCAGTTTTGCCAACCGGTCTATGAAATGGTAATAGCCGAGGCAATCGCCAAAGGCTACCTTGATGCACCGGGGTTCTTTTCGGATCCATTCATTCGGGCCGCATATTTGGGTGCCGAATGGATTGGACCACCAAGGGGTCAGATTGATCAGTTGAAAGAAATCAGAGCCGCCGCATATCGTGTGGATTTAGGTGTATCAACACTGGAAGAAGAAACCGCACAGATAACCGGTGGTTCATGGGAAACAAAACACATTCAACGTGCCAAGGAACAGAAACTAAGAACCGAGGCAGGATTAACCGCAACCATAGAGAATAACAACAATGAAAAAGATACAGATGAAGAATGAGCTTCAGGCTCTTGCCAAACACTGGGCAATAGAACCAACAGCAATGCAAGGTGTGAATGCAACATTTAGAGAGGTCCAAGCAGGCCTCTCTTTATTTGCACAAAAACCGCTAGCAAACACGTTCACAACGACTATTCGTGATGGGGTGGCAGTTATCCCAGTCCATGGTGTAATAACGCCACGTTCTGACTTATTCACTTTTCTGATGGGTGGAACGGCACTGGATATTCTGGCACGTGACATACAGGCGGCACTGGATAATGACGAAGTCCACGCAATCTTGTTGGACGTGGACAGCCCCGGCGGTGTAGCAGTCGGCCCGTCTGAAATGGCGGACATTATTCACAGGGCAAATGATTGGAAACCTGTTTGGGCATATGTCGGACGCAACTGTTGTTCGGCAGCATACTGGATCGCATCGGCCGCCGGCAAGATTGTGGCACACAAGACGGCATTGCTTGGCAGTATCGGTGTCGTATCCAGCATATCGGTTCAGGAAAAACCTGATGCGGACGGATATAAACAGATAGAAATTGTTTCAACAAACGCAAAGAACAAAAGACCAGATCCACGCACCCCAGAGGGCGAGGCAACAATCCGCAGTGAATTAGATGCGCTGGAATCTGAGTTTATCCAATCGGTCGCAAAATACCGCAACAAAGACATCGAATATGTGAAAACAGAATTCGGACAAGGCGGCGTTTTGATGGGCGATAAAGCAGTTCAAGTCGGCATGGCGGATTCAATCAGCGACTATGAAACAACATTGAAAACTCTTTCAAACCAAACCAACCAAAAAGGAGAAAACAGCATGGATGCAAAAGCAAAACAGGCCGAACAACCGGTCATCTCGAAAGAGAAAATTGCTGCTTTGCGTGCCGAGGGTGCCAAAGCAGAACGCAAACGTCTGTTGGATTTAGATGCGGTGGCGGTTGCTGGTCATGAAGACTTGCTGGCCAAAGCCAAAGCTGACCCAACTATGACGGCGGAAAAGTTGGCATTAGAAATCGTAAAAGCAGAAAAAGCCAAAGGTGGCGAATTTCTGAACGGTCTGAAAAAGGCCGCTAATTCTATACCGCAGGTTAAACCAAGTACGAAACCTGTGGCAAAAAGATCGGGCGCAACCCCAAGGGAACGTGCCGAAAACGAATGGGCAACAAACCCAGCAGTAAGGGAAGAATTTGATGGCGATAAAGCCGCCTTCATCGCTTACTCGGTTGCCAAAGAAAAAGGTCAAATCAAAATCCAAACTAAAGGGGAATAAGACATGGCAAAAATCACAAAGAACGTAGTGCGAAACTATGAAACACAGGCGGATACAAACACTGTGGCGGTTGCCGCAGGTGTGCATATCTTCCAAGGAATGTTGTTGGGGTTGTCCGGTGGCTTTGCACGTCCGTACCAAGCAGGCGATAAGATCGCAGGTTTTGCGAAAGACGAAGTCGATAACACCAGCGGTGCAAATGGCGACAAGAAAGTCGATGTCAAAGCACGTGGCAAAGTCTGTTTAGAAATATCGGGCTTGTCACAAGAAAGCATCGGTTCAGATGTTGTCGCAACGGATGACGATACAATTGCGTTGGGATCTGACGGCGATTACTTTGGCAAGGTTTTGAGATTGGAAGATGCGACACAGGCGGTCGTTGCTTTTGATTTCATATTCAACAAAGAAACCGCATCTGCCGAAACAACGACAACGGATACAACAACCCAGGAACCAACAACAACGGATCCTGAAACACCAGCAGGTAACACAGATAACACAGAGGGTGAATAATGAATAAACTTTCATCACGTGCCATCATTGGGCAATTTTATAAACGCTTGGAACAGAACACAGGTATGGAATGGATTGATGCCATTTCCAATTACTTTACATCTGACCAAGATACAGAGGAATACGCATGGATCGGGCAATCGCCTGTAATGCGTGAATGGGTTGGCGGTCGTCATGCCAAAGGTTTCACATCAAATGGTATAACCATTGAAAACAAACACTTCGAGGCGACAATCGACATCCCAGTAAAACACTTGCGTCGTGATAAAACGGGGCAAATCAATGTTCGCATTGGCGAATTGGCGACACGTACGAACAGCCACTGGGCGTTCTTGTTGTCGCAATTGATAACCAAGGGCGAAACATTGCCTTGTTATGACGGCAAGTGTTTCTTTGCAACGGACCACAAAGAGGGTCGTTCCGGAAACCAATCAAACATCGTCACGTTTGATTTGAAGAATGCAGCCATCAATGGCGAAGTCGGTACAGCAGATGCTCCAACCGAGGCAGCATTGCGTGAAGCGATCTTGGCAGGTATCCAACAGATCATTGGATTCAAAGATGACCAAGGCGAACCGATCAACGAAAACGCATCACGTTTCTTGGTAATGGTCCCAGTGAAATTGTGGTTCGTAGCCAAGGCAGCATTGGCGGTGCCATTGTCTGTCGGTGGCGCAAGCAACCCTGTCAAAGTTCTGGCAGATTTGGATATTGCAGTGGCGGCTAACCCAAGAATCAGCGGAAACAAATTATATGTATTCCGCGCCGATGGGGACGTAAAAGCCTTTATCCGCCAAGAAGAAACAGCGGTCCAAATCAAAGCCAAAGCTGAGGGGTCCGAATATGAATTTGACCATGATGCACACCAGTATGGCGTTGATAGCTGGCGCAATGTCGGCTATGGCTACTGGCAACATGCATGCTTGGTCAATATAACCAAAACAGCCTAAGTAAAATGTTTGACTTTGATAATTTTGTAAACAAACCAAACATGGAAATCTTTGGACGGCCGGTGACGTACCGTCCAAAGAATACGGCACATCCGGCATTCGCAATCACAGGCGACTTCCATGAAAGCTACATGGAGGTTGAACTAAGGAATGCCGGTGCTGATATCTCAGCCGCACAGATAGTATTATTTGTGCGGTTGATTGATTTTCCTGAAAGCTATCCTGAACCAAAGCAAGGCGACTATGTTGAAATCTGGGGTGTGACGTATCAGGTTATGAACATTGAACATCACATACCTGGGTCAAGAAAACTGGTCTTACACGAAGAATGACACACGCAAGACAAGATATTAGAGAACAAATCGCAACGCAACTGCGAACCGAATTTGCGAATGTATTCACATCACGTGCCAAGGTTTTATTCGAACAAGATATGCCAGCGGTGTTGGTTTATACCACGAATGAAACGGTGCAAAAAGAACGATGGGATACGGACGGATTTGGAAATCTGTTTCGTGATTTAGAGATTGCGATCGAGGCAGTTGATATCGGCAAAGATGATCTGGACGATAAATTAGACACGCACGCAGAAACGATAGAACGACTTCTGGACGGGTGGGAAATGCCGAACAGAATGAATGCAGTTTTGCGATTCAAAAGTACTGAAACAGATATGAACATTGACGGCAATAAAATCTATGGTGCGATACGATTGACATTCACACTGACATACCAGACGGAAATAAAAAATGAGCATTGAACAAGGAAAAGACATTTCGGAATTATTCAGGCGAGTCAATAACATAATCCGTATTGGTAAAGTAGTTTCCGTAAGTTACACCAATGCCAAAGCCAAGGTTAAGATCGGCAAAATAACGACCGATTATTTGCCCTGGTTGACACCAAGTACGTCTGCGTGGATACCGTTAAAAAATGGCGAACAGGTTGTCGTGCTTTCGCCAAATGGTGACCTGCGAATGGGTATGATTTTGCCAGCACTTTATCAAAATACAAAATCTGCACCGTCAAAAGATTCATCAAAAATAACTATCTCTGCCGACATAGAACACAAAGGTAATTTATCGGCCACCGGTAACATAAAAGCCACCGGCGAGGTTGAGGGCAAAGGCAAAAAGTTATCAACACATACACATGAATTTTCATATAACGCAGGCGACACACCTGCAACGGCAACAACTGAACAACCGAGTTAGAGGTATTGATTTTTGTAGTTCTATAATTTAAGCTAAATATAAAACAAAGGGGCTATTATGCGTCAATATAGATTACAAATTTCAAATGATAATAAGCAAGGTGCAATTTATTGGGATAAAAACAAAGAACCATTAAGCAGTAATACCACGGAACAATTAAATAAGGTGGTTACTCCAGATGAAATTGAAATAAACAACAAATTATCAATAAGCTTGATTATAAGCGAATTAAAGAAGCATATGGATTCGGACCAGAATTTGAAACCGTATTATACAAAAAAATACAATATCATAAGCAATGAAAACGAGTTTATGGTTTTAGTGCTTGATGTGAGAACACACAATAATAATGAGATATTTTTATATGTAGATGGTGTTCCTGTTATGGAGATTGCACATGTTGATGAAGAAAGCGTTGATGAGAGTAATAAAATCTCTTTAGCAAAGATGAATCGTCTTTTTATAGTAAGAAAAAATGTGGATGAAGTTTGTGAAGGCTTTAATAAATCCAGTAGTATAAAATTTAAAAATAAGGCAACACCATCAAAAAATAAAGATTATAAAGATATTATTTGTAATCAAATGATTCTAGAGTGATATAAATTAGGGTAAAAATAATGACAGGAATGGACAAAGCCAGTGGGAAACCACTGGCTGATCTTTTACATCTAAAACAAAGCATCGCGGACATTTTATCAACACCGATTGGTTCGCGCATTATGCGGCGCGACTATGGCAGCCGATTATTCAAACGGATTGATGCACCGATGACAGGCGAACTGATGGCAGAAATCTATTCGGACGTTGTCGAGGCATTATTCAGTTATGAACCACGATTTGAAGTAACCAACGTGTCGGTTGTATCAATTGAAAACGGCCACCTGATCTTGGATCTGGTCGGCAAATATTTAGTAACCGGCGAAACAGTAACCATAAACGGAATAGACATACAATGAGTACAGCAAGCAACACAGATATTGAAAGTTTATTGACACCAAACCACGTGGATATGTCGCAATTGCCGGCACCAAAGATAATCGAAGAACTGTCGTTTGAAGACATCTTCGAAGAATTGTTGTTGGATTTCAAGGCAAAGGACCCAACATACGATGCGCTGGTTGAAAGTGATCCGGTAATCATCGCACTGGAATGTGCTGCATATCGTGAAGTCCTGTTGCGAAACAGAATAAACGAGGCAGCAAAGGCGAGCCTGTTGGCATACGCAACCGGATCGGATCTGGACAACCACGCAGCATTCTATGGATTGGTTCGTCAGGACGGCGAAAGCGATGAAAGATTGCGTTACAGAACGCAACTGGCGGCCGAGGCATTAACCACAGCCGGATCAGAAAAGGCATATTTGTTTCACACTTTATCTGCGGACCCCCGGGTCAAATCAGCCAGTGTGAAATCACCGGATCCAGGCGAAGTTCTGGTAACCATAATGTCCACCGAAGATGACGGTGTCGCAAGCGAGGAATTGATTGAAACTGTTGAAAACTATCTAAGCAGTGAAGACGTGCGACCGCTGACAGATCAGGTAACCGTCCAAGGTGCCGAAATGGTTGAATACGAAATCCAAGCACAGGTCTATTTATACCTGAGTCCGAGTATGAGCATTACCGAACAGGAATGTCGTGATGCGTTGGATCGGTATCTGGCCAAGAACACCACAATCGGAAACGTGATTGCGAAATCTGGCATTTTTGATGCACTGCATACCGAGGGCGTTCAGAAAGTAACACTGACCAAACCGGAAAACGATGTGGAAACCACAAAAGAACAAGCACCGAAATGCACAAACATAACATTACAATTTATAACAATCGATGAGTCAGAATAAAAGCATTTTGCCACCAAACGCAACACAACTGCAGAAAGATTTAGAGGCCGCCAGTACAGGGCGGCTTTCTTTGTTGAATGTAGATGCACTGCGATACCTGAACAATCCTGAACATTGCCAGATTGAATTCTTGCCATGGTTGGCGTGGGCAATGTCGGTGGACGTTTGGGACTCAAATTGGCCCGAGGACACGCAAAGATCTGTTGTTCGGGAAAGTATACAGATTCATCAAAGAAAAGGCACTGTGGGCGGATTAAAACGCACATTGGGGTCATTTATAACCGGACGGATACGAGTAACCGAATGGTTTGAATACGGTGGCGAACCATATACGTTTCGTGTCTATGCGACATACAAGAATACCGGTATGTCGGTTGAGGACGTGGAACTGATATACAGTGCGATTATGCAGACCAAGAATCTGCGTTCGCATCTTGAATTTTTTCTGCCTGAAATTGAAACGGAAGATACGGTCCCAAGGTATGGGGTCGCATTAGGTCATCTTGAAACAACAACGATATACCCAAGGGAAGATAATGTCTGAATACTTTACATTGATAACAGAAACCGGACTGGCAAAGCTGGCAACATTGCCGGCTGGCGAAACGATAACACTGACACATCTGGCGGTCGGGAACAGTACGATTGAACCAACTGCAGATATGACCCAGTTGCACAGCGAACAGTACAGATGCGCCTTGTCCAGTGTGGCGGTAGATCAAACAAACCCGAACAGTGTTGCAGCCGAGGCAACATTGGACGGAACCGTTGGTGGGTTCTGGATCAGAGAGGTCGGAATCATAGACGAAGACGGCGATCTGTTTGCAGTCGGTAAATATCCGGCGACATACAAACCGGAAACGACCGAGGGTACGGTCAAAGAACTCGGTATTCGCATGGTTCTTACCGTCACAAATGCAGATGATGTAATCGTCACATACCACAGCGGAATTATGCAGGGGGCGGCAAACACAGACCTTAGCAATTTGACACCGACTGGTCAGCAAAAGTTTGATGTAAAGGCGGACATTGCATCGCCTGAATTCACAGGCACACCAAAGGCACCAACGGCAACTGCCGGTACAAATACGACACAGGTTGCCACCACAGAATTCGTAACAGCAGCGGTGGCGGCCGCAATTTCATCTTTGGTTGATTCATCACCGGCGGCACTGGACACATTGAAAGAACTCGCAACGGCACTCGGCAATGATGCGAACTTTTCAACAACGGTGACAAATGCGCTGGCGGCCAAGGCAGCAAAAACAAACGACACAATAACGGTGGCGTCTGCAGATCCGACATCGGCATTCAACGTGCGAAATATCAAGGCAACGACAGTTGATCCTGGTGAATTGTCATCGTTGGCAAATGGTCAGATTTTACTGGTTTATGAATAAGGAAAAGCAATGAGCAAAAACGCACTTATAGGAATCAGTTCATTGGCACGCAAGATTGGCAAACTCTATGTCGGCTATGGCGGATTGGCACGCAAGGTAAAGAAAGGATACATAGGGGTCAATGGATTGGCCCGAGTTTTTTACTCTGGTGATCCGGTACTGATATATGAAAACTCCTCATCCGGAACATTCACATTGGCATTATCTGCCGGAACCTATGAAATCACATTGATTGGTGGTGGCGGTGGTGCATCTGGACGTAAATGTACAACAAATACCACGTATCACTATGCACAGGGTGGTGTTGGCGGAACGATACAGGTAACCGCAAAACTAACAGCTGCCGCAACGATAACGATTGTAGTTGGTACCGGTGGAACCACCAAGACAGGATCGTTTTCAAGTGCATCGGGTGGACCGGTAACCGGAACGGCTGGTGGTGCATCGTCAATTACAAACTTTGCAAATCTCACATTGTCCGCAGGTGGTGGAACCCCAGGCAGTACACGTGCAACATCAACAACCGGATGTACCCGAACCGTTGGTACGATCGGAACGAATACTGCAAGCGGAACCGCACTGTTATCAACACTGATAAACAACCCAAATCCATGTACACCAGTTCAGGCATCATCAACGGCTGCAGCCAGAACTGGAACCGGCACACTAAATGACAACTGGCCCGATAACACTAACGAGGGTAAAACAGGAGACTTTGGTTGGCGTACCGGCACCGGTGCAATGACCGCAGTAAACGGTCAGACAGGATACGTAAGAATTCGCAAACTTTAACAACAACCCCAAACAAAAGGAAAACACATGACAGATAGATTTTTACATGGCATCGAAGTCATTGAACTGGACGGAACAACGCATCCGGTCAGTACTGTTGCATCGTCCGTAATCGGTTTGGTCGGTACCGCACCAAAGGGTCCGGTAAACACACCGACATTGATAACCGGAAACTTGGTTGATGCAATCGCAACATTCGGCGAAGACACTGAGGGCTATACCATTCCGGCCGCATTAAAGGCAATCTTTGATCAGACCGGTGCAGTGGTCGTGGTCGTCAATGTTGCAGATCAAACCAATTCAGCATTCCAAAACGAAGATGAAGAATTTGATGTAACCAAAATAACCGCAACTGACATCGTTGGTGGTGTGAATTCAGATGGCACATATCGTGGTATCCAATGCTTGTTGGCGGCACAATCAGAATGTGGCGTTCAACCACGTATCTTGGTTGCACCGGGCTTCACGCATCAGGCTGGCACAGGCGACACCAAGAATGCAGTAATTACTGCGTTGGTATCGGTTGCCGACAGATTGCGTGCAACAGTTATTGCCGATTGCCCGAACAGTACCAAGGAAGATGCATCTGCACATCAGGCACAATATGAATCAGCCCGTTTGTATACGGTTTATCCATGGGCCAAAGTCCAAAAAGACAGCGGTATCGTAGAAGAACCATTGTCGGCACGTGTCGCAGGTTTGATTGCGAAATCTGATAACGATCGTGGCTTCTGGTGGTCCCCATCAAACCAAATCATCAACGGCATTGTTGGATTGTCTAAACCAGTGGATTTCACATTGGGTGACAGCCAGTGCGTTGCGAATTACTTGAATGAACACAAAGTCGCAACGGTTATTCAACAAGACGGATACAGATTGTGGGGTAACCGCACCGCAACCGCAGATTCCAAATGGTGGTTCCTATCGGTACGCAGAACAGCCGATATGATAAACGACAGTTTGTTGGCGGCACACCTGTGGGCGGTGGATCGCAATATCACGACCACATACACCGAAGATGTTTGTGCCAGTGTGAATAACTATTTGCGCTATCTGAAAAACATCGGGGCAATCATCAATGGAACCTGTTGGGCAGATAAGAATCTGAACACACCGGAAAATATCCAACTGGGGAACATAATGTTCGACTTTGATTTTACACCATCATATCCGGCCGAACACATCACATTCCGCAGCAGATTGACCAGTGATTACTTAGAAGAAATCTTTGAATAACCAAGGGGGAAACAATGACTAAAATCCTGAAAAACTTTAATTTGTTCGTTGATGGTCGTGGCTATGCCGGCAAAACCGATCAGGTCACACCACCAAAATTGACCATCAAAACCGAAGACTTTCGTGGCGGTGGAATGGACGTGCCTGCATCAATTGATATGGGCATGGAAAAGATTGAAATGAACTTTGCCTTGGTTGAATACGATCCGGACGTGCTTCGTCAGTTTGGGTTGGTATCCGGCAACAACGTACAGATTTCATTGCGTGGTGCGCTGGTTGATGACCGCAACACCACACCGATGGTAATCAGTATGCGTGGCATGTTCACCGAAGTCGATATGGGCGATTTCAAGGCAGGCGATTTATCAACATTAAAATGCACCGTTGCGTGCAGATATTATTCGCTGGAAATCGGCGGCCAAAGAATAATCGAAATCGATGTGGACAACATGGTTCGTAACATAAACGGTACAGATGTCTTGTCAGATATCCGTTCAGCACTGGGGGTCTAAGATGGAAAAAATAAAATTACAATATCCAATCAAAATCGATGAAACGACATACGAAGAATTGACCATGCGGCGCAGCAAGGTCAAGGATCGTCTGGCGGTTTCTGTGATGAAAGCAACAGACGAAGAAAAAGAAATAAATCTGTTTGCGAACCTTTGTGATGTTTCGCCAGCCGTCATCAAAGAACTGGACGAAGTAGATTATACCAAGGTGCAAAAGGTGTATATGTCTTTTTTCGGATCAAATGCGACCTCAGACGTGAAATAATCGTGCTTTCCAAAATCACACACTGGTCGTTGTCAGAGATTCTGGAAATGACCGAAGAAGACTTTTATCAATGGCACGCATCAGCGGTCGCCATTCAAAAAGAAATAAATGGGGAATGATATGGCTGTTCAAACGGCAGTTTCTGTTATTATTGGTGCAGAGTTAGGTGGCACATTCAGCGGTGCATTTGCCTCTGGGCAAAAGCAGTTGGACACACTGGGGCGCAGCATAAAACAACTGAATACAACGTCAGAAAATGTTAATGCGTTCAAGGAACTTCGCCAAAGCACATTGCAGGCACGCCAGCAATGGACATCTGCCGAGGCCGAAGTAAAACGTCTGGCAAAAGAAATCCAGAACACTGACAGGCCAAGCAGGGAACTGAATAACAGTTTTCGTAATGCCAAGAAAGATGCCGCAATTGCCAAATCTGCATATCAACAGAACAAGGCGGCACTACGGAAAATGTCCACGTCCTTGAAAGCGGCAGGCGTGGACACCAAGAACTTGACTCAGGAACAAAACAGATTGGGTCATGCTCTTGATATCCTGCGCCAAAGACAAACAGCATTGGCGGCGGTTGAATCCAAACGTCAGGCGAACTTATCTAAGCGGTCAATGTATCGTTCCCAGATGATGGATGTTGTGGCACTGGGTACATCGTTATATGGATTGGTAAGACCTGCAGTCGCATTTGAAAGTGCGATGGCGGATGTTAAAAAAGTCGTGAACTTTGAAACACCGCAGCAGGTTCGTGAAATGGAAAACGACATCAAAAACCTGTCTAAACGCATACCGCTTGCGTTGGATGGGTTGGCACAGATTGTTGCAGCTGGGGGCCAGTTGGGTGTTCCACGTGAAAAGCTGACTGAATTTGCCGAGACAGCCGCAAAGATGTCGGTTGCATTCAGTATCACCGCTGACGAGGCCGGTCAATCAATGGCCAAGATGTCAAACGTCTTGCAAATGCCGATTGACCAGATGAGCAAGGTTGGCGATGTTATCAACCACATATCAAATAACATTGCAGCAACCGCACCGGAAATCGTAGAGGTTAATCTGCGTGCCGGTGCGATGGCAAAATCATTTGGACTGGCATATAACGAAATATCCGCATTGGCTGGTACCTTTGTATCACTTGGTAAAACACCAGAAATCGCATCAACTGCTATCAACATGATGGCATCACGATTGAAACTGATACCGGTGTCGTCCGGTGCAGCACGTGAGGCATTTGACCAACTGAATATTTCTATGGCGGAATATACAGAAATGGTTGAATCCGGCCGAGGCAAAGATGCATTGATGACGGTGCTTGAGGCACTGAAAAACGTTTCTGGGATCAAACGTTCCCAGATCATGAAAGAAATGTTCGGCGAACAAGCAACCAGACATTTGAATTCGTTGGTCGAGGGGTTGGATTCATTAAAATCAAACCTTAATCTGGTCGCAAACGAGGCAGACTATGCAAACAGTATGCACAAGGAATTTACAACCAGATCCGCCACCACAGAAAACAATCTGCAGTTGCTGAAAAACCAGATGGCGGTTCTTGCCACGAACATCGGTTCAACAATGTTGCCAACCTTAAATACGTTGGTTGGTATATTTGGTCGTGCGGCTTCTAGTTTGGCGGACTTTGCGGAACGGCACCCGACACTGATCAAATACATCGGATTGGCGGTTGCCGGAATGATGTCGTTCCGGCTTTCTACATTTGCGTTGGGGTATGGATTCACGTTCATCAAGGGCGGAATCTTGTCGGTCATCAGCATATTCACAAGAATGCGGACGGCATTCTCACTTATCCGGTTGGGCTTCACAAGTCTGATACCGATAATAAGATCCGTTGGTGCTGCGTTTGTCAGCAATCCTATCGGCCTGATTATAACCGGTATCGCAGTCGGGGCAGCATTGATAATCAGGTATTGGAAACCGATATCTGCATTCTTCAGGCGGATATTTGAACCGGTCGTTCAGGTATTCAAGAACGTATGGGATTGGATAACGAGCATCTGGGAAAAAGCCAAGGACATATTCAGCGGAATCAAGGACTGGGTCAAGGATAGCTGGATCGGGAAAGCATGGAACTGGGCATTCGGGGAAACACCGAAAAGCGAACCACCTGAAATCGGACGGACCGTTGTTGAAAATGTTGAAACAACACCGCCGGCCGAAATACCACGTTCAACGGTTACCAGCACATCAACCCAGACTAATGTTTCTGTGAATGCACCGATAACGATAAATGCGTCTGAGGGGGCAACCGCAGAACAAATCGCACAAGAGGTATCCCGAGAATTGAACGCAAGGGAACAGGCAGCACAGCGAAGACAACGGAGTGTAAACTATGACTAACCTGAATGCAGTTCTGGGCGTGAATATGATGATGATACTGGGCAACTACCGGTTCAGCATTGATAGCGCAGCATATCAAACATTTGCACGATCCAGTGAATATCGCTGGGAAGAACTGAAACGGATTGGCAAAGAGTCCGCAATGCAATTCCTTGGTAATGGAACCGACACCATCACGTTAGAGGGTACAATTTATCCACAATATCGTGGTGGTATCGGTCAGATAGAACATATGCGATCCGAGGCCGGTCAAGGTATCCCGTTAATGCTGATAAGTGGAAATGGAACCGCATTTGGTCGCTGGTGCATTGTGTCGGTAACCGAACATCAGGAAACATTTCTAAAAGATGGATCGCCACGCAAACTGACATTTTCAATCACACTGAAAAAGTATGGCGAAGAAAACCAAAACGGCAGTAAAGGAATTGTATCATGATCTATGTAACCAAGGACGGCGAAACACTGGACTATATCTGTTGGAAATACTATGGCAATTCACGAAATATGGAAAAAGTCCTGAATGCTAACCGGCACATCGCCAGTATGGATGCGGTGCTGACTGCCGGAATCAAGATAACATTGCCGACATTCGAAGAACCCAAGGCAACCCAGAAAATCAAACTGTGGCAATAATATGCGACCAAAGTATCAAATTTTTGCGAATAATTCGGACATAACACAAAAGATAAACGGCCGTCTGATATCGTTGGAAATATCGGACGAAATAGGACTTGTTTCCGACACGATGACCATTGAACTGGACAATCGTGATTTTGCGCTGGAAGTGCCATCACGTGGGGCAGAGATAGAAGTTTATCTTGGCTACGAGATGATGTATTCCATGGGGCGTTTTGTTGTCGATGAAATAGAGCTAAAATCGCCCCCAGAAACGATGATTATAACCGCCCGGGCCAGTGATTCATCACTGAACAATATCGCCGAAATAAAGGCCCCACAGACGTATTCTTGGGATAAAACAACAATCGGTGAAATCATAGACACGATTGCCGGCCGATATGGACTGACGGCAGCTGTTTCACAGACGTACCAAGACGTACTGGTCCAGCACATAGACCAGACCGAAGAAAGCGATTGTGCATTTATTCAGCGACTGGCCGAAGATTACAGTGCAACCATCAAGGTTGCTGGCGGTAAATTGCTGTTCTTGTTGCCACTGTCTGGCGAATTCCCAGACGGACGACCGATGCCATCTGTAACGATAAGCAAGGATTTACTGCGGTACAATTTCAAGATAACGGAACGTGGCAAATACGGATCAGTTGTGGCGAAATACTATGATTTTAACAACGCAGAAGAAAAACAAATAACAGTCGGGGCAGGATCCCCGACTTTTACATTAAGGGATACATACACAAACGAAAAACTGGCCCAGTATCGTGCAAGACAAAAACTGATCGAAATACTGGCCGGAACAGAAAGTATGACATTGGAAATCGTAGGCAATCCGGTAATGACTGCCGAATGCGTTGTGAATCTATTCGGTGTGCCAAGTGATGCTGCCGGCACGTGGATCGTCAGATCTGCCCGACACAGTCTTGGATCGTCCGGATATAAAACAACATTAGAACTGGCAAGGAGGCAGTCACTATGAGCAAACAAGAGCAAAAGGACGGATTCAGAGTAAAACTGGATAGTTCGCTTTTGTACTGTCTAGCCGCCGCACTGATTGGTTTCATAGTCAGGGTGGAATCGCACAGTGCGGCAATAGACACCCGTTTATTACAACTGGAAAGGCGAACTGACACACTGGAGGTCGATTTGAAATCCATCAAGGATAGTTTGTATGAAATTAAAGGCGACATGAAGATATTACTAAAGGGAATCAAAGATGATTAAGAAAATACTGAAATACCTTTATGACCTGTTTAGCGACAGGGCAGGATATCCATCTGCAAAGAGATTTGCGTGTGCGATATTCGGGATAACTGCTGTGATATTGGCGTTTTGCCGTTACAGCGTGGACGTGGTTGCGGTCTTTGTGGCTGCGGCACTTGGCGAAAACATAGCAAGCGTATTCGAAAAGGATAAATGATGAAAAAACAAGAACCTCGTGGAATCAGAAATAACAACCCAGGAAACATAAAATACACAGGAACAGCGTGGCTTGGATTGGCAAATCCACCACACGATGGAACCTTTTGTGTCTTTACTGATGCAAGGTTTGGTTTGCGTGCGTTGGCGAAAGTCCTTAGAAATTATAACAGATACTATGGTATCAGGACAATATACAGAATTATCAAACGGTTCGCACCGGCAAGTGAAAACCAAACAGATGCATACATCAAATCTGTGGCGGCCAGTACCGGATACGATCCGCACAAACAACTGAACATCGAAGATGATAAGGTCCTGGTCAATTTAATGATGGCGATAATCAAACACGAAAACGGTAAACAACCATATTCGCCGGAAGAAATAAAGGCGGCAATCCAATGTTAAGCAAACTGAAACAATATGCGTTGGCAATAGTGGCCGGTGCAGTTGCGCTGGCTTATTTTCTAGGAATAAAAAAGGGCAAACAAAATGAAAAAGCACATCAAACTAATACACTTTTGGCGAACATACAAAGGGCTGATAAAGCTAGGCATACTCTTGCTGATAATCCTGATGCTGTTCGCCGGTTGCACAATAAATACCGCCGCAAATGATTTCTGTTATCTGTACCGACCGGTCTATGCAGATTATGAAAACGACACACCGGAAACAATCCAACAGATAGACCAAAACAACATCGCATATGAAGCATTATGCACTAACTAAGCCCGAGGTCAATTCCTCGGGCCTTTTTTTATTTCAATTATAAATAGTGCAGAAGATAACCAAATAAAAATAAGGAGTTAAAACATGGTATATGGTTATATCAGGGTCAGTACAGACCACCAAGATTGCGAAAATCAAAAACTTGGAATAGAGGCAAAGGCAAAATCATTAAATATGCACATAGATCGGTATATCAAGGATTCGGGGATCTCAGGTACAATAGACCCTCGTAACAGGGCATTGGGGCCAATTCTTCGTAAATTAAAAACAGGTGATGTTTTGATTTGTTCTGAACTGTCCCGTCTTGGACGCAAGTTATTTATGATCATGCGAATATTGGAACACTGCATGAATGTGGGGGCAAAGGTTTATACCGTAAAGGACGGATATGAATTGGGTGATAATATACAATCAAAAGTAATGGCTTTCGCCTTTGGTTTATCAGCAGAAATTGAAAGAGATTTGATAAGTCAACGAACCAAGGAAGCGTTGGCTGTTCGTCGTGCAAATGGTAAGAAACTGGGACGACCGATTGGTTGTGGTAATAAATCGCATAAACTGGATGGAAAAATGCCTATAATTAAACATATGCTTAATTGTGGAATATCAAAACGACAGATTGCTAAAAAGCTTGGAGTGAGTTCCCCAACACTTTATGAATACATCTGTAATAACAAGGAAATAACCTTGGTTGCTTGTTAATAAATTCTAGAAATAAAAAATCTATGAAAATACTTGATAAATGGGAATAAATATATTAGCATTACGACGTACAAAAATTATCAAAATTAAACCAACCTTTTTTCTTAACGGCTTTATATTTTGAGGTTTTTGAATTCTGTGCTGTCAAGGAACAAAGAGGTTGTAGAGTTTCTAAGTCCTATCACCAAATTTCTTGGCAGCATCAAACTTGGGAGGAGTGGTGCAACGGTAACGCCACCAGGATTACGGTTTTCGTGATTGTTTGAGCTCCTCCACTTGAACAAAAGCCTAATGGCAAAGGAATTATATGGTATATGGAATGATTCTTCTTGAACACATAAAATGGAAACCAACGGAACAACGTGTTGGAATACAAGCCTTTGCTAGAAAAAACGGATTAAAAATTGATCAGTTCCTTTCGTATTTCCCAAATCCTAATATTTTGAATATAAAATCAGGGGATACAGTCGTCTTTTATGATTGGAGTTGTATCTGCAATTCACGAAAATATTTGAATGTTTTTCTAGGACATCTTATCAATAAACATGTATGCATTTATTCCGTCCAAAGCAAATATAACATTGATGAAAATACAAATTTTGACCAGTTAGTCAATGCATTTAATTTCTTTGAAGATATTCGTTTTCGTTTCCTATCAAATCAAAATACCAAAGTGGTTCAAAGTCGTATAGCTCAAGGACAACCCGCTGGCCGTCACAAAGGTAGTAAAAACAAGACACATGTTTGGGATGAGCATGAAGCCGAAATTCTTTTGATGCACGCAGATGGATTTAGCATGTATGCGATAGCCAAGAAAATGAACATAAATGCACCTGCGGTACGACGCTGTTTGATTGCTAATAACATAAAGGATATATAATGGTAAAGACCCCTCCAAAAGTCTCTATTTTAACACCAATTTATAATACAAATCCACAATACCTAAAAGAGTGTATGGAATCTATATTAAATCAAACATTTACAGACTTTGAGTTTCTTATTTTGAACGATAGTCCAGACAATAAAGAAATTGAAAAAATTGTTAAAGAATATGCGCGAAAAGATAATCGTGTTAAGTATTACAAGAATGAAAAGAATATGGGTATATCTCCGTCTCGTAACAAATTGCTAGATTTAGCTCAAGGAGAATATATAGCAATCTTTGACCATGATGATATATCTCTCCCAACACGACTTGAAAAAGAAGTTGTTTATTTGGATGCAAATCCAGAAATTGGTGTAGTTAGTGCCTTTATGCAATATTTTCAATGCAAAGATGAAGGATTTGTCAGAACCTGTCCGGAATACGACCATGAGATTAAATGTTCTTTTACGGATAATTGCTATTTTCCCCATACTGTTTCAATGATACGAAAGTCAGTTTTGGATGAAAATAACATAAGATATGAACAATATTTCAGTCCATGTGAAGATTACCAGTTGTGGAATCGTTTGATGGATAAAACGTTTTTTTACTGTATACAAGAAGTATTAGTAAAATACCGCGCTTTTGATGGAAATACAACTCATGCGCAAAAGGACCGTATGGACATAAACCATAATGCCATTAGTTTAGATATCCAGAATAGGTACCCAGCATATCATGAATACTGGTTAAGAAACAGTGGCAGATCTGGGACAAGGTTTAGGCTTAGACTAGGTTTTATTCCTTTATTAAAGGTGAAGAATAACAAAGTTTACCTGTTTGAATTCATTCCGGTATTTAAGGTTAAATGGAGATAATATATGTCACAAATCAGCATTATTATTCCTGTATATAACGATGAAAAATACATCACTGAAACACTGGACAGTGTTATTGGACAAACATTTTCTGACTGGCAAGCCATTTGTATAAATGATGGCAGTACGGATAATTCATTAAAAATATTAAAACAATATGCAAAACGCGATAAACGCATACAAATAATAGACCAGAAAAACGCCGGTGTCATTGTTGCACGCACGAATGGAATAAATAAGGCAAAATCTCCGTACATTTTCATGTTAGACGGGGATGACAAAATTGCGCCAACTACACTGGAAAAAATGTATCAAGCAATCACACACAGTCGTGGCGATATTATAACGTGTCGCGTGATGCAATTTGGTGAAGAAAATGGTGAAATGTTACTTCCTGCACCGAATAAATTAAATATGTCTAAAACGAATTGCTTGGTTAACGCGGCGTTGATGAGGAAGTCTGATTTTATTGCATGCGGTGGCTTCGATGAGCGTTTTTCTGCTATGATCGAAGATTATGATCTGTGGCTAAATTTGATATATAATTTCAATAAAAAAATCTACAGAATTCCAGAGATACTATTTTTCTATCGTATTAAACCAAAAAATCTGTCACGAAATCAGCAAAAACGAAAAACGCATTATGATCTTTTAATGAATATACTATATCAAAAATACCCAATGCGTAAATGGCGCAGAATTAAGAATGTTTTGCTGTATCCACAACGGATATTAAGGTTCTTTTTCAGAATACAAAATTATAAAGTTAAAATTCTTAAAATACCTGTTTATACAATCCGTAAATACGATACAGTTATATCTGTTGGTGCGGCGTGTTTTGTTCCAGATGTGTTAAAAGAATTGAAGTTACGCGATTTTTCGGGACCATTTGATTGGATGTATGGGTCTAATGTTGTAATGCGGTTAAGTTTTATTAGAAACAGATTCAAGAATTACTTTGATTTTAATGATTTTGAATATGTTGGACCAAATCCAGATAATGGGAAATCCGTGTATAAAAATAATCGTTCTGGTATTGTTTATAATCATGATTTTCCAACAGGAAATTTCAAGGATGTGTTCCCAGATGTAAAAGAAAAGTATAACCGCCGGATAAGACGCGTATTAAAGCATTTGAATTCCGATGAAAAGATTTTACTGGTGTATTCTGAATTAGGAAAAACTGGTGATAAAGATAAGCTTATACAGGTGATTAACGAAATAAATTCATCGTATAAGGCAAAGATAGATTTGCTTTATATAAACCATAACAAGTCTATTGAATTAAAGAAATATATCAAACCAAAACGAATCTCAGAACATTTGATTTATGCAGAATATCACTATTCAAAATACCCCGATGAACTAGGTCAAGCAAGACGTATATGCAAGAAAATAGTAAAAAGGGTCGCCAAATGAAAATATTATTTTTAATGAACCACATTATTATGGGCGGCTTGGAAAAGGTTTTGTTGCAATATTTGGACTCTATGCAAAAAGCCGGTGTAAATGTTACAGTTTTATCTTGTGAAAAAGTGACAGATCAATATTTTATTGATTTTTTCAGAACGCGAAAAATTGATTTAGAAATTCTTAATAAGCATAACGCGCATTTTTTCTTAAATAAAATAGTTTCTAAATATATGCGTAAAAGAAAATTGCGTCATATTATAGGGATGCATGACATAGTTATTGATTTTGCGAATTTTACGTTTTTTGAAGAATTAAAAAATATAAACAAGAAAAAAATCGGTTTTTGTCACGGCAGTATTTTATTCTTTAATTCACGTATTGATAAACGCGTGTTGGATATATATGACGATATTGTATGTTTATCCGATAATTTTACAACAGAATTTGTAAAATTATATCCTGGCTATAGAAATAAAATTCATCGTATTTACAATCCAATAAATGTCGATGAAGTTCGTAAATTGTCTAATGTTAAGGTATCTGTGAAAAAACCGTATTTTGTCGCGGTTCAACGTCTGGATTCTGTTGATAAAGATGTGGCAACAATTATAAATGCCTTTAATATATTCTCAAAAAAACATCCAAAATATAATTTATACATAATTGGTGATGGACCTCAAATAGCGGAATTGCGCCAAATGACGACGGGCAACAAACATGTTATTTTTACCGGCAAAATTGATAACCCATACCCGTTTATAAAAAATGCTGCGGCACTGATATTATCATCAACATCAACCATCGGCGAAGGTCTACCAAACACATTGCTGGAAGCGCACGCACTTGGGACACTTGCGATATCCAGTGATGCGCCGTCTGGTCCACGTGAGATATTACTAAATGGTCGCGCAGGAATATTATTCGAACCAGGAAATGCACAAGATTTGGCGGTTAAGTTGGGCAAAATCGCAAACAAACAATATGCCACGCATAAGATGATTGAATGTGCAGACAAAAATATAAATCGATTTGATGCAGATAAAAACCTGCATCAATTATTAAGTCTTATCAAAAAGTGAGGGTAACGATTATGGTAAAGTATGATTTGCTGAATTTTCCTGTTCACGGCGACCATACCGGTTCGTTAGTTGCGCTTGAAAAGGGGGCGGATTTTCCCTTTGATATTAAAAGAGTCTACTATATATGGGGTACGGACAAAAATGCAGTTCGTGGTAAACATGCACATCGAAAATTAGAACAGGTTATTGTTTGTACATCTGGCTCATGCGATTTTATATTGGATGACGGTCAAGAACGTGTAGTTGTGCATTTGGATAATCCGACTGTAGGATTACATATCAAATCAAATATATGGCGTGAATTTACAAATTTTTCGCATGATTGTGTTGTAATGGTTTTGGCATCTGAACATTATGATGAAGCTGATTACATTCGCGATTATCAAACATTTTTACAAGAGATTGCAAAATGATAAAGATTGAAAAATACTCAAAAGATAAAAAGGCACAATGGGATAATTTTGTGAATACTTCTAAAACCCCGATGTTTATGTTTAATCGTGGTTTTATGGAATATCATTCGGACAGGTTTATCGATAATTCACTATTGTTTTATAATGAAAAAAATGAATTGTTGGCCGTCTTGCCGGCGTCAATTCATGGGCAACAAATACGTTCACATGGTGGATTGACATATGGTGGATTTTTTGTAAATGATACGATGAAGCAGCACACAATGAACGATTGTGTTTCTGCATTGATTGAATATTTGGATGCTAATAAAATAAATCACTTTATTTATAAATCTGTACCTAATATTTATAATATTTTACCGTCTGAAGAATACATGTGGCCATTGTGGCAGGCTGGATTCAGATTGGAACGCACAGATGTTTCATCAGTTATAGATTTACAAAACCAATTAAAAATGCCAAAGGGGCGCAAAGCGCAAATATCACGGGCCAAACGCGAAGATGTCGAAATTATTGAATCCGATGATTTTAATACATTTATTGATTTGGAAGATTCTGTTTTGTCCTTGCGGCATGGAGTTCGGGCGGTACATACTGGTGCGGAATTAAAGTTATTAAAATCAAGATTCCCTGAAAATATCAAATTGTTTATTGCAAAATATAAAGAACAAATGATAGCCGGAACTTTGTTGTTTATTTATCCAAATGTTGTTCATACACAATATATGGCTGCAAATGAAATTGCACGCGAAATCGGTGGCCTTGATTTGTTAATCAAAACATTGATAGATAAATATGCCGAATCAAAGAAATGGTTTGATTTTGGGATATCAACTGAACAAGGCGGTGAAGTATTTAATCCGGGGCTTTGTGCGCAAAAAGAAGGCTTTGGTGCACGCACAATCGCATATAATTTCTATGAATGGAAACAAGGCAAAGGGAGATAAGGTATGAAAGTAAATGCTTTCGATTTATTCCTTAGACAGAAAAGGTTTGATTTAATCTTTAAGTATATTTATTTGAAAAACAAAGATAAAAACACACAGTTCTTTGAAAATTTATATGCGGAACATATTCGCGCATTTAACGGTTTTTACGAAATCAACCCAAGTGATGGTATTCCAAAAAACACATGTGAAGATTTCATAAAATCTTTTGATGAATTATATGACAATATGTCAAAAAGAGGCTTTGATAAAAAACATGGAATAATTCCAATTGGTGATAATGGTGAAATAAGCGATGGTGCACACCGTTTAACCTGTGCAGCTGTTTTGGGTTTAGATGTTGAATTGGAAGAAGACCACAGAAATGATTTATATGATTATAAATTCTTTCAAAATCAGGGTATAGACCCAGATATGGCAGATTATGCCGCATTAGAATATGTAAAATTAAACCCAAATGCATACATTGTAAATCTGCAAAGTATTATTGACACAAAATTTGATTCACAGGTAGAACAGATACTGGAAAAATATGGTTTTATATATTACAAGAAAAATGTCAATATTACGTTTAATGGATTGGTAAATCTTAAAAAGTTATCTTATGGTTCGTTTTGGGATCGCGAATCATGGATAGGAACCGCAGAAAATAGCTTTGCTGGTGCTGTATATCATGCAAATAATTCTTTTGGCAAAAACCCGATGCGAATATATGTTTTTGTTTGTGATAAATTGGCGGATGTTTTGGCGGCAAAATCTGAAATACGTGCTTTGTTTAATATTGGTAATTTTTGTGTGCATATAAATGATACTCGTGAAGAAGCAATTGCGTTGGCACAAACATATTTTAATAAAAATTCGTTGTATATGATAAATAAACGTCCATACCAATACGAAGACAATCATTTTGATAATATGGTTACGGAATTAAGGGATGCTACACATAATTACGGCATTGATTTAAATGATGTTTGTGGTGGAGGAAGTACACCACTTGATGTTTTCGGTTTGCGGAAAAGTGATGACTTAGATTTCTTATATTGTGGAAACAAAGACTTTAATATTCAAACTGAAACCTTGTCTAACCATGATACGGAATTGGTGTACTACCCGTATTCTAAACAAGAAATTATATTTAATCCAATGAATCACTTATATTATCAAGGTGTTAAAATCATAACACTTGATATTTTGTTTGCCATGAAACAAAAACGTCACGAAATCCCGAAAGATGTTAATGATTGTAAAATGATAAAGGCGTTTAAACGTGGTAAAAAATACCGTAAATCAAACTTCAAAATATTCCGTAAAATTCGGGACGGGCAAAAACGCACATTGGTATTCTTTAATATTATCAAGATTCACTATACAAAAAGGGGGTGCAGGCATGGATTATAAATTAACAATTATTATGTCTAATTATAACCAAGAGCAGTATATTGAAAAAGCAATAGAATCGGTCTTGGCACAAAAGACAAATTTTTATTGGCAACTGATAATCACTGATGATAATTCGGTCAAAGATAACAGTGTAGAAATAATAAAAAAATATGCAGAAAAATATCCTGAAAAAATAGTCGCTCTTTTGAATAAAGAAAATGGGCGGTATTTGAAAAATGTACTTCGCGCCAAGGCGATAACCAAAACGCCTTATTTTACTTTGTTAGATGCTGATGATTATTGGACCGATGAAAACTATTTACAAAATGCGGTTGATTATTTGGATGCAAATCCAGATAAAGTAATTTATGCACGTAATGTAGAATGTTTGGACGAATCTGGAAAAAAATGGTTGTTTATTCCCGAAAATACACCTGATGGTGATTTTACAATGGAAGATTATTTAAATAACCGCATTGTTATTCCGCAAACTACGGGTGGGGTGTTTAGAAATGTTATTTTTGCACATGGTATTCCAAAAATTATGAGTGATGCAATTGGAACTGTTCATGAACGTTCGTTTGAAGGTGATTTCGACAGATTTATTATGCATCTTAAATACGGTGGCGCACATTTTGAGAACAAGGCATCTGGGGTTTATCGTGTATTATCTGCGGGAATTTGGTCCCGTATGAATACGTTTGAAAGACACGCTATTCAGGCACAAACATTGGTTGATTATGATGAATATTTTGAACATAAATATGCGAGATTCTTTATAAAATCTGCATGGAATGCACTGAATACCGCGATTGATTTTATTAAAGAAAAACATGAAAACATAACATTTTCCGTAGAATCACAAAATGCATTTTTTAATGCATTGACGGTATGTATGAAACATACAGATTTATTGCAGATGCCTGTGCAAGCGGAAAATGGACCAAAAAAACTTAAATATCGTGTTATGCTGTGCATCCTTAGATATTGTCAAAAAAAATTGAAAAAGTATGGGGTAATTGAAAAATGAAAAATCCAAGATTTTCGATAATTTGTCCGGCCTTTAATCACGAACGCTATGTTGCATGGTTTATTGACAGTGTTTTGGCACAAACTGTTTCTGATTGGGAATTGGTCATTGTTGATGATTGCTCATCTGATAATACCGCGAAAATTATAAAATCTTATACCGATAAACGCATAAAGTTTATTCAACATAAAATAAATGGCGGGATAAATGCTGCGATAAATACTGGGGTTGAAAATTCAACTGGCGAGATATGGATTATGGTTGCATCTGACGATGTTATGTGTTCGGATGCACTGGAAAAAATAGGGGCGGCATTTGATAAGAACCCAAACGCAGTTGCAGTGTATTGTAATCTGGATGTAATTGACGAGAATAATGAAGCGCGCACAGACATTGTCATGCCAGAATTAAAAAATCGTTCGCGCGCTTCATTTTTGCACGATGCGTTTATGCACAATAACGTTCTTTATGGGCCAGGTATGTCAATGCGGGCAAAATATGCAAAGAAAATGTTTCCTGCAACACCAGCAAATTGCATATTCCAAGATTATATTCAAAATGTTCAATTGTTGATAATGGGGGATGTTTTTGTTTTACCGGAAAAGGTTATAAAATATCGTATAACACATGACCAAAAAAATATAAGTGCGGCGGGATTTTCTACAGAAATGCGCTGTAAATTAGAAACAGACAGTTTAATGGATGTTTTTCTTTCAATCGAAGATATAAATTTATTACATGAAATATTCAGTGATGAAATTAAAAAAACAGGTATAAACATTAAAAATATACGTGATTTAAAATATTTTCTGGGGCGTATGGCATTGTTATCGTATGATGATTCGCGAAAAATTTGGGGATTCCACCAGATAATGAATTGCTATAATACAGACAGGGCAAGATTATATAAAGAATATGGTTTTCAATTTCGTGATTTGGTTAAGTTGGTAAATTCCTTCCAGCCGTCTGAATATTCAAAAAAGTACAGAAAATATAAACGGCTTTTCAATTTAATGCTGATCTTATCTGCGCTGTTGTTGTTAACCAGTATAGTTGGGGTAATATTATGATTAAGTTTTTAGATCTTGAAAAAATAAATAACCGCTTTCGTAGTGAATTTGATGCCAGAATCAAAGATGTTCTAGATTCCGGATGGTATTTGTCAGGTAAATGGAATGATGAATTTGCGGCACATTTTGCTGAATTTTGTGGAACCAAACATGCGATTGGGGTTGCGAATGGTTTGGATGCGATAAACCTGATTATTCGTGGCTATGGTTTTGGTCCGGGGGACGAAATTATTGTCCCAGCAAATACATATATTGCAACTATATTGGCAATTTCTGAAAATGGTTGCACACCAGTATTGGTTGAACCTGATATAAATACTTACAACATAGCCCCCGAAAAAATAGAAGAAAAAATTACTCCGAGAACCAAAGCAATAATCGTAGTTCATTTGTATGGTCAGGCCGTTCAAATGAAAAAAATTTGGGAATTGGCAAAGAAATATAACCTGAAAATTATCGAAGATGCCGCCCAGGCACACGGTGCAATTTATGACGGGAACCGCGTTGGGAACCTGGGTGATGCGGCGGCATTTTCGTTTTATCCTGGTAAAAATCTGGGGGCGTTGGGCGATGCCGGTGGCATAACAACAAATGATACGGAATTATTTGAACGGGTTAAAGCAATAGCAAATTATGGTTCTGATTATAAATATCATCATATCTACAAGGGTGTAAATTCGCGTATGGATGAAATTCAGGCCGCTCTATTGGATATAAAGTTGCCATATTTGGATGCTGATAACGCCCGTCGTCGTAAAATTGCAAAGTTTTATTGTGAAAATATTACAAACCAAAAAATTCTTTTGCCAAAGACATATGATGAAAATGCACATGTGTGGCATGTATTTGCTATCAGATGTGAAATTCGTGATGAATTATGTAAATATCTGAATGATAATGGTGTACAGACAAACATTCACTATCCAACCCCACCACACAAACAGGGTGCATACAAAGAATGGAATAACCAATCTTTTCCAATTACAGAAGAAATTCATCACACAATAATGTCTTTGCCAATGTCACCAGTGATGACAGATGATGAAGTAAAACAAATTGTTGATTTGGTAAATAAATTTTAAAAAAAGGTGGTTTCATACCACCTTTTTTTATGCACAAAGTCCGCTTACCTGCCAACGCGCTCGTAATGATACCTCTTGTCCTGAACCGTATCTGCTGCTTAGCATAAATCCTGTTGTTGTTTTGCTGTTTCTCTTTGTAAAAACCCAACCCCATGCGTTGATAGAATCTGTTGGTTCGTTCATAGCAATTATGTGATAATTTGTATCTGCCATTGTTATAGGCAATGTTATTATATTACTGTCTGATGAATTTGTAGAAACCAATCCACCCATTTCAACCCAGCCAGATTTGTATTTACGATACCATGTGTAATTGTTTTCCACAGTTGGAAATTGTGATTCAACAACATAATCTAGCAAATTTTCGGTTTTACTGATTTGCAGATTTAAAGACGAAATTATTTCAGATATTGTAGCAGTTATAGATTCAATTGTTGATTGGATAATAGAAATTACCTCTTGCATGCCGGGAACCTGTTCAAGGATCTCTAGCTGCTCAGCGAAAGTTGTAATATCTTTATTAAACAGATCAATTTTTTCTAATAATGTATCTATACCTTCCTTATTTGTAATGTCTTTGTACTTGTTGCGAAGATCGTCTACATCGTCTTTTAAATCTTTCAACAATTCCATTGTGTTATTCATGTCCAAATTTAAGTCCATAGGGGATATTTTTGCAGTTGGCTGAAAATCAACAGGCCGCTCATAAGGCAAATGACGTTCTATGGTTATTGATTGGAACATTTTTAATGGTTTTACAAATACGATACGGCCTGATGAAAATGGAAAATCAGGATTTAGACCGCCTTTTACCCCGATAACATTGTATGCCGGAGCCGTTTTCCCATCAACAGTAACAACTATGTTGCTCTTTTCTATGTATGGAAAATTAAAATAAAAAGTCTGTGTTTCACCACTGTATATGTATGTAACTCTTTGCATATTTAAGTCCTTTTTTAGATAAAAAAATCCCCGGTGTGAAGCCGGGGCAGAATAAATTAAAATTGGCACCACTTGCCAATTTGATAAAAAGATTATAACATAAAATGACGAAAAATTCAATAGTACGGTTTAATGAGTGTTTAGATTGTTGCTAGCTCTTGTTCATAAATTCATGGATTGCTGGTGTTGTCCCACGAACTCCTATATTGTTCTGAATCCATGGTAATATAAAATTGGTAATTTCTGAATGTATGTCGTGTAGAATTCTATCAGAAAATACATATTCGTTACCATCAACAAGTTTAAATTCTTTGCTTCTAAGCAAATCTAAAATATCGTTTTTAGAGTGGTTATATTGTGTGCAAAATTCATCGATAGTACCAGAGTGAATTATTTTTAATCTATTTATCTTTTCTGCAATTTCGGACATATAATCATTCGGAAAAAGATCAAAACCTTTTTTGAAACTATTATATACACCTATAGCAAGGTCTTTATCTTTTGGTAATTCAATTGACCTGAATAGACTTTTTACATTGTTTTTTGCTGGTAGCTTTATTGCCATCGCACACTGAAATAAAGGTCTTGGTACGGCCTGGAAACCAACAATTATAGGTTCTGTCTCGTGTAGTAAAGTTTTATAATCTGCAATGTATAACATTGGTTTGTATGCATCAAAATCAGTAATGGGTAAATATTGGCCAGAGTCATAATAGGTATATGCAAAAAACAATGCTACATTCATATTGGTAGTTGTATCTATATATTCAGTAGGAAAGCCGTAATGCTGAGTAACTGCCTCTAAATCAAAGTCAAAAGTATTACCCTTGATGCTGATGTTAGAAAGACGTTTGTAATAAGGTAATGCCATGAAATAGTTTTTAAACTCTTCTCTCTGCACCAGAGAAATTAAAAGTTTATTTTGGTCAGCAGGTCTATGTATGGTTGGAATGAATTTATAATCCTTGTTTTGACCACGATAAATATACGGTTCAAACTCTCCGCCTAACCAGATTCTGAATTTATTTTCCTCTGTTCTTAAAGCAACCCCAGATTTATCGTTGTTTACAACTACTCCTAAATCATGAATTGATATGGCATGGCTTACAGCACTTATTGGATGGTTTTTCATCATACTGGCAAAAAAATCTACAGACATCAAATTCTTGCCATCAGATTCAACAATAAGGTTTGCATTAAATATATCGTTTTTGTTAATAATCATAATGTCTCCAAGCAAGCTTTACCTAAAAATTATCGATATGGTGTTTCAGATCTTGTAATTTGTATGTTTTCCGTTGAAAAACCATTGCCCTGCAATAAGCTGACAATAGTTTCGTGTGGCATTACATTTTTTGGTCCAAAAACAATCTTGGTTATAGGATATGGTTCTGGAAATGGCCACTTAAAGAATGGAATCTTATTTTTACCATTATCTCTGTGGCAGAGTTCTAAAGACAGATGGTCTAATGTGGCAGTAAAAAGCGGTGGAGTATAGATAATTCTACATTCTTGTTCATCCTTAAATCCAGGGTGTTTAAAAATTGATGCAAGTCCAGATAAAACAGCACTTTCAATTGGGTCAGAGTTGTTTAATAAGAATTTTCTTATTTCCGCTTCCATTATATCAAATTGTTCGTTCCTATCGTATATGACTTTATTCAATTTTATTGAGTATCGATCATTAGCATTTACTAAACACAAACCTGTATCAATTTGCATCTTTGATGTTTCAAATCCAATGGCAAATCCTGTGCCATCACCAGCGTATGCTCGCCACTGACTTAATGAGTCGCCATCTGCTGAAAAAGAAGATATAAATTTAGTTGCAAAATCTCCATTTAAGAATATGTTTTCACAGATTTTATTTAGTCTATTTTGATCTAGAGTATTATCCATGGATAGTTTTGTAACAACATTCATAACGATAAATTTATACCATTGACATTCTGTTGAATCGTTCATGTGCCATGCAGGGTTTAACCACATACACTTTGAGTGAAGAATCTTTTCAAGTTTGTCTACAGTACAGTAGTGATAGATAACATCTGGTATTTCAAAGGCTGACATTGTTTATCCTTAAGTTTCATGTATAATAGCATGAATTATCTTAAAGACAATAATCAAAGTTGTTAAAAAGGTGCCGTTTGGCACCTTTTTTAATTCTGTATTCCCGATATACTTTTGTCGCATAATTTTGCATATATCGGTTTGTCTAAACCATGTGCCTTTATCAAGTTACTTGGTTTTTGATTGCACCAGAGATCCTGATAAGAAACAACCCCGTTTTTAATCGTTTTAATCAGGCCACTAGGCAGTTCGGCTCGCCCGATGCACGAAGACAGGTAAACAAAGCATTCGTCGTTGTCGGCCAGATTTTCGCAGGCTAAGATACGTGCGTATACATTTAGGGTCAAATCTGCCTTGCTAGCATCCTTGGTCCATGGGCTACCACCACCAATCGGTGCAGCCGTAGAATAAAAGTCACAGGCCAATTTTCGCCCTGTAATGCCACAGTCTGCGATGGAACTGTGGAATGTGTAACGTCCGGTGCCATTTACGATGATGTGCGCTGGCTTTTCGCCAGGACGTACACGATAAAATCGGTCAGATCTTCATCGTGCAGCATTGGTATCGCCACAATGGCGGTTTCTATCCTTCCATCGTTCAATGTTATCTGGGTTTTGATATCCAGCCCAAGATTGCGAGAACTACGAGCTTTATCATAAAGTGCCTTATTCAGCTTCCGGGCCAAAAACAATTCCCGATTTATCTTACCTTCGCCCCGGCAGGCATAACCAACAAACACACCCTGGTCGCCCCAGCCATCCTGATCAACCCCTTGGGCGATATCGGACGATTGCACCCCGATCATGTTGATAACTTTGATCTTGTCCGGATCAATAGCATATTCTCCCCATATCTTTGCATAACGTTCATCATACCCGATTTCGGCAAGGGCGGCCTTAACATAGGCAGTCAAATCACCAAGTGGGGCAGAGGTGGTAACTTCACCGCCCAGGACGATAGTATTGTCTTTGATCATAACCTCAACGGCATATCTGGTATGTGGGTCTTGTTCGATTAACCGATCCAAAATGTAGCTGGAAATGTAATCGGCGACTTTATCTGGGTGTCCCAATGACACTGCTTCTGCTGTTCTTTGCATAATTCACTCCTTTGGTTTTTGCAGTAAGAACCAGAGGTGGATTCATGTAGCTACCAACACAGGCAGAATTGCACTGTGCAAAATGTGGCATAA
>JAFXVB010000021.1 GCA_017534945.1 Alphaproteobacteria bacterium
CATCAACCGCATCATCAACCAAAACCGTTGTTGCAACCTTTATCCCTGAATCTTTCAAATTCGTATTCGCAGGATACGTTTGTCCCGTTTGGTTCGTTGCAAAAGTGGGGTATGAATGATCATCGTCTTGAAATGTCTGCGCAGAAGTAGTATCAGCCAACGCATTCGCAATAACGACAAATGCGCCAAGAATCAAACAGCCAAAAAACCGCAGAATTCTCATACTTTCTCTCGATAAATTTTTCCTTCAAACATATTCTATCAAAAATCGCAAAAGCGGCGCAAGCACAAAATAATAAAAAATCAAATTTTTTTTAAAAACCGCAAAAACACTAAGGATACAATCGTTTTTTCGATTCGATTTCATCAAAAAAACACAACAAAAAAAATGCCCAATATTTCGGGCATTTAATCAACACACACTTTGCATATCCCAATCTATACCAGATTTGACAATTTTTGCCGGAATTCCAGCAATTATAACATTTTTATCTGTAAATTTTTTATTTACCAAACTGCGCGCACCAACAATACTATTATCTGGGATACTTGCACCTTTTAAAATACAAACACCATCTGCAACCCAAACATGATTTCCAATATAAACATCTGCATTTTTATTTATAACTTTATTCTTGTGCAAAATACTATGTCCGTCACCTGTCCGGATATAAACAGAGTTGGCAATCATGCATCCAACACCAATTGTAATTTTTGTATTCGCAGAAAAAACAATATCACACGACCCGTCTGTTAACAAATCATCACCTATATTTAATTCGCAATTTTCCATACCGCTTATTTTAAAAATTTTATTAGACATAACACGTTTATTTCCTATAACAATCCTGGAATTTCCGTACATTTTTACATCTATGCACATTTGTTCCAAAGAACCATGAATTTCAATATAATTGTTATCACCACGAAAACAAATATTCCAACCCGGCAAACGACGCATAATATGACGTCGACCTTGTGCATCAATCCAAACAATTTTGTTGTTTTTGCCACGATTTTTGGTTTTTCCAAAACCGACTGTTAAACAATTACGCAATCTATGCCTAAGTTTTCTTGTTGGCATCAATCCCGATAAAATACGAATTAAAATATTCTTCATTTTTTTCACCAAATTAAATGCCCCGTTATACAACAGGGCATTTTAAAATTACACACGACGCACTTTCTTTGGACGGCACCCATTATGCGGAATACGTGTTGTATCGGTAATAGATTGTACAATCAATCCGGCATTTGCCAAACCACGTACCGCAGATTCACGTCCTTGACCAATACCACGCATCAAAACATCAACTGTTTTCATTCCCATTTCTGCGACTTTTTTACCAACTGCATCCGCAACAACCGTCGCAGCATATGGTGTTGATTTTTTTGCACCTTTAAAATTATTAGCACCCGCTGTGGCCCATGTCAAAACAGCCCCCGACGGATCTGTAATAGTGATACGTGTATTATTATTTGTTGCAACAACATGCGCAATGCCATGCGATACTTTTTTTACAACTTTCTTTTTTGATTTAGTAATTGCCATTTTTTTACCTTTATATTTAGATGTCTTCAATTAACTATCGTGTTAATCTCTACCTGTTTTTATTATTTACCCTTGGTCGCAGACCCAGCAACCACAACGCGTTTACCTTTACGTGTTCTGGCATTTGTTTGGGTGCGTTGACCACGAACCGGCAAACGGTTACGATGACGAACACCGCGGTATGTTTTCAAATCTTGCAGACGTTTAATATTCATCGCGACTTCACGACGAACATCACCTTCTACCTTAAAGTTCTGTTCAATGTAATTAGAAATTTTGATAACATCTTCGTCAGTCAAATCTTTCGCGCGCAAACCATCTTTCAATTTCAACGCAGCACAAACCTGGGCGGCTTTTGCTGGGCCAATACCATGGATGTATGTTAACGCAACTTCGATGCGTTTTTCTGATGGGATGTTAACACCTGCTATACGTGCCATCTTTTATATTCCTTTTTCTACTTGTCCCCCAAAGCTTTGGCGACAGGGGATTATTTCATTAGAATGTTTCCATTCAACCTTGCACCCAAAAAATATTTTTTCGAATGCACCCAACTTTCGCCCAGATATATTATATCAATCCAGACAAAAGTCAAATCTTGTTTTATATCGCCCACTAACCGCGGAAACGACCATGTTTTTGTGTCTTTTGCACAACACCACTATATTGCTTTGCAACCAAATAAGATTGTACTTGGTTCATTGTATCCAACACAACGCCCGCCACAATCAATACACTGGTTCCACCAATTACAAGCGGCATCCCCGCATGAGTATTCAATATAATTGGTATCACACACACAACAATCAAATAGCAAACACCAATCGCCGTTGTTCTGGAAACGACACCATCTAGATATGTCATTGTTTGTTCACCCGGACGAACCCCAGGGATATAACCACCGGCATTTTTCAAATTATTACTGGTTTCTTCGGAATTAAACACAACCGCGGTTTGAAAATAAGCAAAGAATATAATCAAAACCGTATATAATGCAATATAAGACCATGCGCCATATGTAAAGAATCCAATAATAGATTGCACAACCAAACTATCGCTTTGCGCAAAACGTTGAATAAATGCAGGCAACATCATAATAGATGCAGCAAACACAGGCCCCATAACCCCGGACATATTAACCTTTATCGGTAAATAAGATGCATTTGTATTCACAACACCGTTTGCCATGACCTGACGTGGATACAAAATTTGAATACGACGTTGTGCCTGTTCAAAGAAAGCAATCAATGCGACAATACCAACAACAAACGCGATAATCAACATAATCATTGTTGGCGAAATTTGACCGACACTGCCCAACGAAAACATTTTGCCAATACCCGATGGAACTTCTGCGATAATACCGGCAAAAATCAGTAAAGATGCACCCTGACCTACGCCGCGCGCTGTAATCTGTTCTGCCAACCACATAACAAATACAGTTCCACCAACCAATGCAATCAAAGCCGACAATTCAAAAGACCAACCCGGATTCACAACCGCCGGAAGACCATTGACAGGTGCCATAAATTCCAATCCGCGAATAACCGCCCAACCTTGAACCACAGCCAAAACCACAGCCAAATAACGCGTATATTGATTGATTTTGATACGACCAGATTCACCCTCTTTACGCAAATCCGTCAATGATTTACTGGTTGCGGTCAATAATTGCAAAACGATAGATGCCGAAATGTATGGGAAAATATTCAATGCCAAAACCGACATACGGGATAAAGAACCACCCGCGAACATATCAAACATCCCAAGCATACCACTGCCTTCGCCTGCAAATAAATGCAACACAGCCGATGCATTAACACCCGGCAATGGAATAAAAGAACCAATACGATAAACTACTAAAGCGCCCAACGTAAATAAAATACGTTTTTGCAAATCGCTAAGATTTTTGAAAAAGTTTTTTATTGCTCTCATCGCTTTACTTTTTAAATTGGATTGTGCCCCGAAAAAATCGGGGACACAAAAATATTATTTATTGGAAATCTTTCCACCTGCTTTCACGATTGTTTCTTCTGCGGCTTTGGACCATTTATCCGCAACAATTGTAACAGATGTTTTTATTTCGCCTTTGGCCAAAACCTTCAACCCAGATAATTCACGATTGATAATTTTCGCCGCCAACAAAGATTTCATTGTAATTGGGGATTTTGCATCAATTTTACCCGATGCAATGAATTTTTCAATATCGCCCAAATTGATTGTGACATAATGTTTCGCAAAAGGATTGGTAAAACCAAATTTTGGGAAACGACGCAAGATTGGCATTTGACCACCTTGGAAAGTTGCCTGTTTACGTGAACCCGCACGTGCTTTTTGACCTTTGGTTCCACGACCACATGTTTTACCATACCCACATGCCAAACCACGACCAACGCGTTTGATATCGGCACGTGCGCCTTTATTATCCATCAATGCATTTAATTTCATTTTGTTTTCCTTTTAATCCTATGACTATTGATATAGTCTTGTTCGCACATAATACAAGTATTATGTACTCGGTTTATCTAATTATTTTTCAACGATTTCAACAAGGTGTGAAACACGTGCAATCATACCACGTGCACTTGGTGTATCGTTTAATTCTTTTGTTTTACCAATGCGTCCCAAACCCAAAGCCAAAACAACTTTGCGTTGATATTCTGGACGACCGATGATGCTTTTTACTTGTTTTACAATTATTTTAGCCATGTCTAATCTCCATTGTTATCAAGCAATTATTTGCTTTCGGTTTCTTCGGCTGTTTCTAACTTTTTACCATCACGACCAGCAATGATTTCCGCCACAGTTTTACCACGACGCGCGGCAACTGTCTTTGGTGAATTCATTTTTGCAAATGCCAAGAAAGCGGCTCTGATCATGTTATTTGGATTATTTGAACCTTGGGATTTCACAACGACGTCTTGAACGCCCAAACATTCAAACACAGAACGCAAAGCACCACCGGCAATAATACCTGTACCTGGGACAGCACTGCGAACAACCAATTTACTCGCACCATATTTAGAAGAAATATCATGATGCAATGTGCGACCTTCTTTCAAAGGAACGCGCACCATTTTTGCTTTGGCGGCTTTGGTTGCCTTTTGCACAGCACTTTGCACTTCCAATGCTTTACCTTTACCAAAACCAACGCGACCGGCTTTATCACCAACAACGACTAATGCGCTGAAAGACATATTGCGACCGCCTTTCACAGTTTTAGAAACACGATTGATAGAAACCAATTTATCTACCAAATTATCTGTTTGCAATTTTTTATCATCAAAACGAGCCATAATATAATCTCCGTTTTATTAAATTCTTACACCACCTGCGCGAATCGCTTCACACAGAGCTTTCACACGACCATGATAACGAAAACCACCACGATCAAAATAGCAATTGTCGGCAATACCCGCCTTGACGGCACGTTCTGCAAACACTTTACCAACCAATTCTGCACCGGCAATATTCCAACCTTTTGCTGCAAAATTCTTTTCTTTACTTGATGCCGCGCACAATGTGTGACCACGTGTATCATCAATCGCTTGAACTTCTATATGACGTCCAGAACGAAAAACAGACAAACGAATTTTACCAGGATTTTTTCTTTTCAACGCACTGCGATTTGCCAAAGTACGTCTTTCACTCGAAGTCAAATGTTTTAACATTTTTTTTCCTTTTGTTTCAATTTCCGTAACAGCGGAAATCAGCCTTTTTACTTATTATTTCTTTTTACCTTCTTTGCGACGGATTTCTTCGCCCTTATAGAAGATACCTTTACCTTTGTATGGGTCCGCTTTACGGATTTTATGAATCTTGTCGGCAAACAATCCCAAAGCACATTTATCAATTCCACTGATTGTAAATTCAGTTGGTTTTTCACCCATTTTTACAGTCAATCCTTCTGGAATTTCCATAACAACATCATGAGAAAAACCGACAACCAATGTAAATTTATTTCCACTGACCGATGCTTTATAACCAACACCGTTCATATACATATCTTTGGAAAATCCTTTAGATACACCTTCCACAGCGGATTTGATATTACGGGTCATTGTTCCCCACATAGCGCGCGAAACCTTATCTTCTGCATCTTTTGGTGTGACGACAACACTGCCATCTTTAACTTCTACATCAACCAAATGAGAATGTTTTGTATCCAACAAAACTTTCAATTCACCCTTTGGACCTTTTACAACCAAAGCATTATCTTTGATTTCCGCAGACACACCGTCCTGTAATTTAACTGGATATTTTCCTGCACGAGACATTTCTTCATCCTTTATATTATATAACCTTGCACAATACTTCGCCACCAACATTCATCAAGCGTGCCTTGTGATCAGTCATAACGCCATGAGGTGTAGAAACAATAGCAATTCCCAAACCGTTCAAAACCTTTGGCATCTTGGCACAGCCAGAATAAACACGACGACCTGGTCTGGACACAACAGAAATTTCTTGGATTGCGCCAATCCCATTGTTGTATTTCAATTCAACAACCAAATTCGAACGATGTTCGTCAATTTGTTCTTTGCGAAAATCAGTGATGAAACCTTCGTCCTTTAACACAGTCAAAACTGCATGACGCAATTTGCTGTTTGGGACAGTTATAAATTCTTTACCGGCCGCTTGACCATTACGAATACGGGTCAGCATATCTCCGATTGGGTGTGATAATGACATCTTTTACTCCTTGTTTGTGGATAATTCCACATATACCTGCTGCATTGTCCACAACAGGTGTTTTACTATTTTACCAACTGGATTTACGTACGCCTGGCAATTTACCTTCGGATGCCATTGTACGAACCTGTTGACGACACAGACCGAACATGCGGAAGAAACCGCGTGCACGACCAGTAACTGAACAACGATTGTGTAAACGTGTTGGATTTGCATTGCGTGGCAATTTTGCCAATTTCTTCATTGCTTCCATACGTTCATCTGGTGTTGCATTAACAGACATTTTTTCTTTGATTGCAGCGCGTTTCTTTGCATATTTTGCAACCAATTTTTCGCGTCTGTGTTGCTTATTAATCAATGCTAATTTTGCCATTTTTATTCCTTACTGTTTTTATTTCAAAACCAACGGCAAGCCGATTTTTGTCAGCAATGCGCGCGCTTCGTCATCTGTTTTTGCTGTTGTTGCAATGACAATATCCATACCGCGGATAGAATCAATTTTATCAACAGAAATTTCTGGAAAGATTAAGTGTTCTTTGATACCAAACGCATAATTTCCACGACCATCAAATTTGGATTTTGAAAGTCCACGAAAATCCTTTACACGTGGCAAAGCAACAGTAATCAATTTATCCAAGAAATCATACATTCTTTTACCGCGCAATGTCACCTTGGTTCCAATGGGTTGACCTTCACGCAGACGATATGTTGCAATTGATTTCTTTGCAACTGTGACAACCGGTTTTTGTGCCGCAATCGCCGTCAAATCAACGACCGCCGCATCCAATTTCTTCTTGTCACTTACCGCTTCGCCAACACCCATATTCAAAACAATTTTTGTAAGTTTTGGCACAGCCAACGCATTAGTATAGCCGAATTCTTTTACCAATTCTGGCACAACTTGTTTTTCATAAATTTCACGCAATCTACTTTGCATTTTTTTATTCCTTATTTTAATTTCCGTAACAGCGGAAACGATTAACCTTTATAATTCTGTTCCAGACTTTTTAGAAACACGAACCTTTTTATCACCCTTCATCACATATCCAACGCGGGTTGCTTTTTTTGTTTTTGGATCAACCAAAGCAACATTGGAAACATGGATTGGTGCTTCACGATCAATAATATGACCGGCTTGGTCTTGTGTTGGTTTGATGTGCCATTTATGACGATTGACACCGGCCACAACAACACGCGATTCTGCTGGACGCGCTTCCAGCACTTTGCCTTTAACGCCTTTGTATTTTCCTGAAATCACTATGACTTCGTCGTCTTTTTTAATTTTCATCTTGCTGTCCTTTGAATCTATTAAATAACCTCTGGTGCCAAAGACACGATTTTTTGCACATCATATTTACGGCGAACTTCACGCGCAATTGGTCCAAAAATACGTGTTCCAATTGGTTCAAAATTGTTTTTATTAATCAAAACAACCGCATTATCATCAAAGCGGATGATTGAACCGTCTGGACGTTTTACTGGGAATTTTGTACGCACGATAATTGCGCGTTGCACAGTTCCCTTTTGAACTTTTCCACGTGGAATTGCTTCCTTGATGGCGACGACGATTTTGTCGCCAACTGTTGCATAACGACGATGTGAACCGCCCAAAACTTTGATGCACATAGCTTTACGTGCGCCAGAGTTATCAGCAACCGTCATAACCGTTTCGTTTTGTATCATTTTTTTATCCTTTTCCTGCACACAGGGCAATCCCCCATGGCTTTGTTAACGGGTCCCGACTGTCTAAATTGACCTCAAAGAACCCAACCCTTTTATGACCAACTGATTTTAGTCAGCCACTTCCACAGAACCGTCTTTGGCCACACCAACGCGACCCTTTACAATCCAAGTTTTTGTCTTGGAAATTGGACGATGTTCTTCAATCGCAACAACATCACCAACCTTGTATTCATTGGCTTCGTCATGTGCTTTGTATTTTTTGTTCTGCTTCACAAATTTACCATACAATGGATGACGAAAACGACGTTCAACTTCAACAACGACCGTTTTATCATTTGCTGTACTTTTAACTGTTCCTTGCAGTATACGTTTTGGCATAACTGTTATTCCTCTATTTTTTTACCCGTCGATTTTGGTTATAATATACTAAATTTTA
>JAFXVB010000022.1 GCA_017534945.1 Alphaproteobacteria bacterium
ATTTGCTGGTAAAATTGCGGGGTCGCATAGTTGGCATGTTTCAATACCAGCAATGTTAACAAGGTGATATCCAGAGATACATTCCCAATCAGCGCAACTGGACGCACCACGTGGATGTTGTTTGTTTTGTGCGGTAAGTGCTGTTAGATCATACAATGGATCGTTTTCGCAAGATTGACAGGTTGATGTTGAACCGTTGTTATATGTACCGGATTGACATTGTGAACAACCAAAATCATCATCCCAATCGCCACATCCATTGGTTGATTCACATGTGCTTGAAGTGTCAATGTTGTTGCAGGTAGAAAAATCTGTAATTGTGGCAAAGACAGGTGATAAGAAAATTACATATAAAAAAAATGATAGAATGAATTTCATATTTCTTTTTCTCTTAAGAGTAATAATAAAAAAATATAAAATTTAACGCAATAAAAAAAGACGGTGTTGAAACCGTCTTTTTTATAAATAAATATTTTATCTAGATTTTGTTGTGTTATAGTATGTGACATCATATTTTAATGTGTCCGCAAAGAAACGAACAATTTCTGGATTATTTAATACAGATTGATTCCATAATTGTAATTCACCTTTGCCAAAAACTTTATCAGGATTTACATTATGGCGTGGACGTAATTTTGTTACTAATGTTTGTAGTTGTGCTGTGCTGAATGTGCTATATTGATTATACATCTCTGGAATCATAAATATTGTATCAACGGTTGGATCAGAGTTGTATTTTTGGATTGTATCTATGTCTATGTGTTGCCATTGTGTAGAGGGTAATTTTCCATACACCAATTCCACATTGTGTTTTGGTTGAGGTTGTGGGTTGCTTGGGTTGGATGGATTATTGTGGTCTGGTTCCACAGGGTCTTTTTCACAGCCGGCGACCATCATTGCGGCGGCTAAGCCCAAAGTTTTTAATAACAAGTGTTTTGACATTTTTGCAACTCCTTTGTTTTATATATCTATATATTGACATAAAAGTTGCTTTTTGTCAACTGGTAAAATAATCCTATTCTTGTGGGGTGCTTTGGGTGGTGAATTTTATCAGCCAATGTTTGTTTGTTATTTCGTGAGGTTGCGGTACTGTGCCACAGTTCGTTCCCCAAGATGTTCCCCTGAGCATGCTTGAATTTTGATAACCGCTAAGTTTACATACTTGGTTTGTGTTTGTTTCATTTGCGGCATCACAATAAGCTGATTCGTCTTGGGTTGTCCATGTATCAGAACCTAAATCATTGGCATTTTTGTTTATGAAATAGTTTATATCATAATTGTATGTGATGTTTGTGCCGGTCCCAGATGGTGTGACGTAAACACATGTGTTATTGTTGTTATAACAACTGACCATTATATATTCACCAGAACAATTTACATGTGGTGGGGTGGTTTGATTGTCATTGGTTGTTGTTTCGTCATTTGTGCCACTGATTCTGCCAGTGCAGAATATATATGTCGTTGGACTGTTGTTGTTCTGTTTATATTTTGCCACCAATGTCATTGATGATATGTTTTGATTGTTTGTGCAAATCTTTGTTGTGTCCGTTATTGTAGTGTCAAATCCGTTCATGTTGTTAACTATATTAGATGTGACGCCATTATTCATACAGCAATTACCCCATTTGTCGTGGGTATTCGTTGGACAACAGTTTTTACCGCCGGCTGGTATATTAACCTTGTATTCTGGTTGACATAAAATATTGTCACAATTTTCGCATGTACATTGCATTACTTCATTTGGACTATAGCAATCAGTAGATGTGCCAATTGTGTATTCAATGTTGCCCGCTGGACAAATAGATACCGCACAAGAATCTTCGTTTTCGTCTGTATGTGTGTTTTTGGCAAACCAAGACAATAATGTTGATGTGTCTAATTCTGTGCGTGGTATCAATATTGCGTTTTCATGTTTGTTATCCGGTTTGTACCGACAATTGCCCCAAATTTGTTCGGCAATGCGACAACGATAGCATTGAATAGCTTCTGCATCGTCACCAGTTGGGTCATTACCAACAGCGGTTGCACCACCACAACGCCCCAAATCTTTGCGACATATATCATATACCCCAGATGCCGATGATGGATACATGTTGTTATACATACTGGCGGGAATTTGTGTCGCCGTCGGTAATAACATATGGATGTTTTTTATTGTTTCATCGCTTGCCTTGGCAATGCAATTTTGAACCTCGGCCCAGCAGGCAGAACGATTCAAAATAGAGTGACGGTTGACAGAACCATGGATACTTTCGCACAGACCGAAATTACCAGAAATCGATTTGCATGAATTTATAATGCAATCGCGACCAATTTCACGACATGTGTTGATAATTTTGTCATAACTTTCACGTGCGGCAATTTGTGTTGTTCCAGTGTCCCAGTTGTATTCCGCGCCCGTCAATGCGACCGAATCGTCGGGTGTGTATTCCATAATCGCACTGCATGATTTTTTTACATTTTCACATAATGCGTTTGCAGTTTTGTCGGTTATAACGCCAAATGTAGAAAGTGCGCGCGAATCAAAGTTTGATAAGCTTTCGTTGGCGTTGGATATGCATTGGGTCAATAATGTTGTGCAACTTTGGCGGACTTCTTCTAATTTTGCGTTTTGGGCAATTTTGATTTGTGCCAACGCATCCTCTATAAATACATCCCACACGTCATCTGCAATAGATTCACAATTTTTTGTTGCGGGTTCAATGTATTTTTTCTTGCCATTTAAATATGATACAAATGCAGAATTTTTTGGGGTTTTTGCCCATGAATCTGTATTCGTTGGTCGTGTGATTAATGTTGATAAATTGACCAATTCAGGGGATAAAAATGCTTCGCCTGTTGTTGGGTTGATATATCGACCAGAAATGTCCAAACACTTTGTTAAATTGTCACCGCATACATTTGTGTTGGTTAACATATTCAGCATTTTTGATTTGCATGTTAAAATATCATCGGCATTGTTTTCTTGGTAATTATTAAGGCGTGTCATATCAAGCAGTGCGCCACTTTCCAGAACCTTGGAACGTGCCGCCGCGGTTTGTGTTTCATACGCTTTTTTAACAATGTTGCAATCTTGTTCGATTGCCATGTTATAACTGTTTTCGACCAATGATATATCGTCGTTGCTGCAAACTTCGGCCGCCATTTCGCGACATACCGGTAATGCCGCGTTGCGCAGGGCGGTGCCGCTTTTTGCTGTTGTGGATACGCCACCCATTGAATCCACAGAATCAAATGCAGAGTCCACATCCAATGACCACGAAAGGGCAGATGCATTGTTCGTTTCAGCCGAATCGAAATTTGTATTTAATTTTTTTGCAATTGCATCCAAAGTTTTGCGTGATGCGGTTTTGTCGCGTGTTTCATTGTATGCGCGTTCGCCTTCGCTTTCTTGGTTGATGACCGCGGCATCCGCAGGGTCCATGTTGACCTTTAACAAACGTTGGCTGAAATCCAATAATTTATCTTCGACATTGTCCAGATTTTTTTGTGTTGATTTGAATTCGTTGGAACGACCAGAGCATGCACAACGTTTTAATTGGGCATCTTTATTCGCGCAAAATTCGTCCATACAGTCAAAAAATACAGATTTACATTTGCCAAAATCACGTTGCATTACGGATTCACGAGTTTGAACCGTTGCCGCACGTGATAACCCAGAACGAACATTGGTGCGAATTGGTGCAATAATGTTTTTGTGTGATTGTGTTGGTTGTATTTTAGTACTGCGTGCGATTACAGAATTTTCGCGTGGGACAACTGTTGCGGTGCGATTTCGTATGTTTGTTTGTGTGGTGCGCGGAATAATGTTCTTTGTTGTGGTTGTGCGTGCCGCCGTTGATGTGGTGCGTTGTTTTGATGGGCCGGTATTTCGTGATGTTGAAGTTGCGGTTTGATTACGCGTTGATGGAACGCGTGAGGTGTTTTTTACAGTATCAGCCATTGCGCCGTTTAATGCGGGCACAACAAAACAGGTGGCTAAAAACAGATTTAGACCTTTCATTTCTTCCTTTTGATAATGATAACAAAAAAATTTAAAATTGGGCAAGGATATTTTTAATAGGTGGAATAAAAAAGTTTGGTGCAGTCAGGGGGACTTGAACCCCCAAGGATTGCTCCACAGCATCCTTAGTGCTGCGCGTATACCAATTCCGCCATGACTGCCGAACAAATTCTTTGCGTATTGTTGCAATATATTGTTTTTTTTTCAAGTTTTTTATGATATAATATTCACGATAATATTAGATAGGAAGTGAAATATGGCAAGAAAACTGCATTTTTTGTTGCATTGTTCGATTTTTGCGCTTTTGCCGGTTATGGCAAATGCCACAGGAACGTACATCAACAGTTATAATAATTATAAGGGAACTGTTCAACGTAATTATGGAAATTTAGGCAAGGATGCCCAGCCTTTTCATAGTTATGGTAATTCTTATGGGATGCAGTTGGATGGTTATAATGGCCCCAGTGCCAATGCCATGCGTAATAAAAATAATATGGCGAATTCAAATAATACCAAGGTACGGTCGGCGGTTGCGTCAACTTCTCAAAAAGGCGGTTTTGGCGTTGATGCAGGATTGTCGCATCAGTTTGCAATGTGGAAATTTGATATGGGGACCGCGGGGTCTAAATTGCATTATGATAATGTGCATTGGAATGTGTTTGATGTAAATGCAAAATATGATTTTAATATGGGAAATACTATGTTGCGTGTTAATGGCGGAATGCAATATGGTATGCAATTTGGCGATTCGACTATGGTTGATGATGATATTACCAATGGTGGTTGGTTGGTTGAAAAGTGGAATGTTGATACAACTGGTGATGGTAATGCAGATCAAACATGGACACAGCAAACGCATGCTTTGTCGGTTGGAACATCAAATGATGGAAGTATGACCGGGTTTCATGCGGGATTGGGTTTGGTTGATTTTTGGAATTTTGGTAATTTTAAAATTACACCGTCGATTGGTTATCGCTATTTCAAATATAAATTAGAAACCAAGAATAATTATGGTATGTCTTTGGATACGGTTGATGGTGCAACAAATTATTGTCAAAGTGCGGGTGGCGAAATGCAATGCTTGCCTTTTGTTGTTTTTGTGACAAGCAGCAATCAGGCTGTGTTGGGAACCATTACTGGGACTGATTTAAATAATGACGGTATTGCCGATACGTTTAGTTATATTACTGTGCCGAATGGTGTTTCGTATCTTGAAACAGAAAATACTTATTATTATAGTCAGGCGGGTATCAGTCATTCGTATGAAGTAGAGTGGGCTGGGCCTTATTTGGCGTTGGATATGGATTATAGTATAACGATGGATGATGCAATCAATGCACGTATTGAATTTGGTTTGCCATCATATACATCAACCGGGGATCAACCGTATCGTCCGGATTGGCAACACCCAAAAAGTTTAGAAGATAATGCCGGATTTGGTGATGCATATCATTTTGCATTGGGTATGAATTGGTTGCATGCAATTACAGATTCTGTGATGTTAACATTGGGTATGACATTTGATTATTATCATGTGTCTGGTGCGGATGCGACAACGTATTTGAATCCCAATTATTACATGACTAATTATTTTTATAATGAAGCAGTTGCGGCGAATAAGCAATTTGAACAAAATAATGCAGGTGTCGCATTTGAGAATTGGTCGGACAGCGATAAAAACGGTTATTTATATAATTTGCAAAACATTATTCAACCAATTGATGCTTTGGCGGCGGCAGGTTGGAAACAGGAATCCCAAGGCGAGATTGAATCATTGTATAAATCTATGGGATTGCGTTTGGGAGTTCAGGCAAAGTTTTAAGGTTTGATAAATATGCGCGGAAATAAATTATTATATGCAATTTTGTTTTGCGGTGCGGTATGTGGTGCGGCGGTGGCTGTGGAATTGACGGGAACAGTATCCGTTAATGTGACCAGTGATACCGCGGCGGCGGCAAAGCAAAAGGCTTTTAATTCTGCTGGACGTGATGTTATTGCCCGCGAATTGCGTAATTATGCGGTTGCTGAACAATTAGAAGATGCAATAAAAAATAGTTCAAATGAAGAACTGTTAAATATTATTTCTTCATCCAGTGTTGACAGTGAACGTGTGTCAGATACTACATATTCTGCGAATATTTCGTTTGTGATTGATGGTGATGCGGCGCGGTCATGGATGGAAAAATATTCTGTGCAAAATTGGTTGCCGGCATCCACACCTGTGGTCGTGGCACCCGAAAATTCAGTGATGATTTATGCGACATTGTTGCAGCCAATGGCGGATTGGATGTCGTTAAATGCGGTATCGCGTGCGGTGTCGGTTGATATTGCCACAACGAATATGGTTGGAAATAATGTGTCTTTTGGTGTGTTGGATAAAGATGCCGCAAAATTTATATCTGCGTTGCGTATGGACGGATGGAATATATCACGTAGTGGTGATGGTTATAAAATCTGGAAATAGTTTTTTGTTGAATTTATCTGTTTTATATTTTACTTTTTAGATACAGGTTTATTATTAAAAAAAAGGATAGGTTTTTATGAAAAAGATTGTTTTTGCTTTATTGATTTTGATGCCATGTGCGGCGTTTGCATTGGAAACCCCACATGAATCTAAGTTTGATTTGAATATTCGTCGAATTGGTATTGATTGGACCCAGACATCAATCGGTCATCCCGAAGAATATGCGAATTCGCCTGTATCCGCATTTACCGCCAGCGACCAAAGTTCTTTTGTTGGTGTTTTTGATACGGCATTGGAATATGGTTTTGACAGATTGCGTTGGGATAATTCGTTGTTTATGACATACGGCAAAACAACATTGAAACCGTATGATGCACCATCAACAACCGATGAAAAGGCGGATAAAATTTTGTTCACATCTGACCTGTCGTATGCGGTGTGGGATTGGGGCGATGTAAAATTGGGACCAATCGTTCGTGCTGAATATGAATCTGAATTTAAGGGCAATCCACATATTCGTAAAATCGCCCGTCCATCTGCGGGTATCGCATTGTTTGACCACAAGGTTTTCAAGACATTATATACAACCGCGGTTTATGAAAATGATTTTACAGATGTTCATGACCCCGTCAGCAAATTGGCATTAGAGGCCGGATGGCGCGCAGAATATGAAATTCGCGAAGGGGTCAAATTTAACAGTGACGGATACTATCGTGAATATTTGGACTATTCGCGGTATGTTGCGACCGATTTTCGCCGTGATTTAAGTGTTAATGCCCGTTTGGATACGAATCTGTGGGGGAATTTCACATTTGGTCCGTATGTGAATTATCGGCGGGCCTTGGCGCGTGGGGCGGAACATTATGGTTCAAACACAACGGTCGGTTTGTCGTTTAACTATATAAACAAGTTTAATTTGAAACGCACAGAATCTTTGCCGGAACTTTCGTCAGAGATTGAATAGATTGAACACGGAAATTTTTATAAAAAATACCATCAATTGAACATTGGTGGTTTTTTTATATTCTGTTGACAAGTTGTGGATTTGTGCTATGTTTGCGTTTGTAAATACAGTAAAAAGGAATAAAAATGTCCGAATGGGGAATTGAACAGCACAGTACTTTTGGAAATGCCGGCGGTTGTTTTGTCGAAGGTCTTTCTTTTGTTGGTGCGGTCGCGATTATTGTTGGGTTGGCCAGTATTGACGGCAAGCAAGATAAACCAAAAATAAAAGATAAAGCGCAACCAAAAGTGGAATCTGTCAGGCAAAATGTTGTTGCCGTTCCCAGTGATACGGTGATGTATGTTCCTGCAAATGATGCGGTCTTTCGTGATATAGAAAAACAAAACGAATTTTTGTTGCAAAAAACCGCCCGCGAAATAAACGAAATTGACAGGTTGTCACGTATGCACAGCCACACAAGATAAAAAAGGAAACAAAAATGACAAGAAATGAAGTTTTGTACAAAGTTATTGAAATTGTAAATGAGCATAAATCGGCTGACTTTCCAGAAGCCACAGAGAATAGCCGGTTGGAAGAGGATTTGGGAATGGATTCTTTGGATATAGTAGAAATTGCTATGTCTATACAAAGAAGATTCGACGTTCATTTTGATGATGATGAGTGGGATAAAATTAAATTCAGTTCCGTATCAGTTAAAGATATGGTAAATTTTACGTGTAAAAAATTAAATATTCCGGTCATTGATGTTCAAAAAAAAGAAGAAAAACCAAAACAACAAATAGTTGTCCAAAATCCAGAAGTTGAAAAATTAAAAAGTGTTGATTTATCAAAGTTGGCTGGGAAAACTGTGCAATTAAACGGTTATAAAATCATTGTTGAAAAAATTGCCGAAACACAACAAATCAAAAGATAAAAAGGTAAATAAAATGGCGGTATATCCTTATGTGGATTTTCATAATGCGGCAAACAGTATTCATATGGTTGATTGTGATAATACCGATGTTCGCTATACTTGTCCTTATTTGAAATTCCTTGAAAATCAGGGCTATACGGATTATCAGATAGATCGTATGGGCAGAATCACAATTGTTCATTTGAATTTTTGGAGAAATTATTCTGCAAAAGAGAAAAATCTGCCGTATCCACGAAATTTTTGCCTGTCGTGTCCATATAATCGTGGCAGATAATACGATATCAAAAAAATCCTGTGAAATACGGGATTTTTTTATAAAAATTCTTGCATTTTCAATATTTTTGTGTCAAAATCAGGGCACGCGTTTACGCGAAGAACACAGTTTTCGTGGTTGATTCTGTCCAAAAACCGCTGTTTTTGGCTAAATCCATGGGAACGAGGAATTAACAGAAAAAAGGATAAAAAAATGGCATTGCCTACATTTACTATGAAACAATTGATGGAGGCCGGCGTTCATTTTGGACACCACACCCGTCGTTGGAACCCATTGATGACCCCATATGTTTATGGCGTCAAAGATAAAATTCACATCATTAACTTGAACAAAACTGCACCTTTGTTGCATCGTGCCTTGGTCGCATTAGAGGCCGTCGCCGCCGCGGGTGGCAAAATCTTGTTCGTTGCCACAAAGCACCAAGCCAAAGATATTGTCCGTGACGCAGCCGAACGTTGCGGTCAGTTCTATGTGAATAATCGTTGGTTGGGTGGTATGTTGACAAACTGGACAACGGTTTCTCAATCCATCCGTCGTTTGAAAAAAATGGAAGCCGATATTGCTAATGCTGACAAATTGGGATTGACCAAGAAAGAAGTTGGTGTTATGACCAAAGAAGTCGAAAAATTGCGTTCTGTGTTCGGTGGTATTTTGGAAATGCATGGAACACCACAGGCGATGATTGTTATCGATGTGCCACGTGAAATGAATGCTGTGCGTGAAGCAAGAATTTTGGATATCCCAACAATTGCTATTTGTGATACAAACGCAAATCCAGAGGCGGTTGATTATCCGGTGCCGGGTAATGACGATGCGGCACGTGCAACACAGTTGTATTGCGATTTGTTCGTAGATGCAATTTTGTCTGGTATTGAAAAACGTTTGGGCGGTGCGGCTGCGAAAAAGGCTGATGATGATATGGCTGCGGCTGATGATTTAGAAGCAGACATCAAAGATAAAGAAGCCAAAGAAAAATCCAAGGCATCAGTGGCGCGTGCTGAACGTCGTGAAAAGAAAGCCGACAAATAAAAATATAGATGTTGTTCCGGGGACCCTTGTGTCCCCAGAACGCAAAATTTTTTAATCTATTAACACAAGAAAGGAAATAACAATGGCAGAAGTGACAGCAAAATTAATCCAAGAACTGCGCGAAAAAACTGCTGCGGGTATGTTGGATTGCAAAAAAGCATTAATCGAAAATAATGGTGATATCGAAGCTGCGGCTGATTGGTTGCGTAAAAAAGGTATTGTAAAGGCCGCGTCCAAGGCCGGTCGTGTTGCGGCATCTGGTTTGGTGACTGTGGTTAAATGTGATAATTTGGGCTGTGTCGTGGAATTAAATGCCGAAACAGATTTCGTTGCCAAGAACGAAAAATTCCAAAAGTTGGTTGCGGATGTTGCAAACAAGGCTTTGGAATTGCAAGGTGATTTTGACGCGACATTGGCGGCGGTCAGCGATGATATCGCGGCAACAATTTCTACAATTGGGGAAAATATGAATTTGCGTCGTGTTGCAAAGGTTTCAGGCGACCATATTTATTCTTATATTCACAATGCATTGGTTCCAGGTATGGGTCAAATTGGTGTTGCCGTTGCTATCAATGGTAATAATCCAAAAATCGATGAAATTGGACCAAAGATTGCGATGCATATTGCGGCAAACAAACCTGAATTTATGACAATTGCCGATGTTAATCCAGAAGCGGTCGAACGTGAACGCAAAGTGTTCATTGAATCTGGGGCAACAAATGGCAAACCTGAAAACATCGTTGAAAAGATGGTCGAAGGTCGTTTGAAAAAATACTATGCGGAATCTGTATTGGAAGAACAACCATTTGTTATGGATCCAAACAAATCTGTGAAGCAAGTTATTGATGAAGCCGGTGGTAAATTGGCTGGATTCGCGTATTATGTTTTGGGTGAAGGTATCCAAAAACGCGAAGATAACTTGGCGGACGAAGTTGCAAAAATGTTGCAATAATTTCGCATAAGTAAAAAACAACGGAGAGAGTCGCACAGATTTTATTTGTGCGACTTTTCAATCGAAAAGGGGGTAAAGATGTATAAAAAAACTGAAAACTATCCAATTAAGAATACGCAAGTATATCAGTTTCCAGATGGAACATACCATGTTTCGTTTGATGCGCACAATATGCATCATGTATTCAACGGCACACGTGAACAGGTTTTACCTGGACTGTCTTTGCGTGTAAAACGCATTTTGCATGTCAGATAACTAAATTGACTATAAAGGATATGTTATGAACAGAAATCGGGTTGGTAAATTCAGAATGGATGAAAACGAAAATCAGGCTGATATTACCTTGTTGGATGATAACGCCGTTGTGATGATACCAAAGTCATACGTTGTAAAACAGGATGCAAATGGCAATGATATTCCTTTGTTGGTACCTGGGGATCGTTTTACAATTTTGCAAGATAATATGGGTTATGGATTTGCATATGTTTATAACAAACATTTGTATATGGTCGAAACGCCATATGATGCCCGTGCCTTTGTTCGTGATATACCTTTTATGGACAGAATTGCTTTTGCACATGCTTTGCGTCGTGAAGTTATGCGCCGTAAACAAACGCCGTCGTTGATGGCTTATAAAAATTTACAAAAATTGATTGCTGATCGTATTGATACAGAACAAAGGCTGATAAAACAATTATAATTATTAAAATCCGCCATTTTGGCGGATTTTTTATTTTTCTGTGGTTGCAACAGATAATTTTTCGTGGTATTATTTTCATGATAAAAGGATGAATTGATGAAAAATGGTTTATGGCAAGAATTACAAGCACGTGGTTTTATTAATCAATGCTCTAATATGGATGCGGTTGCGGATTTGTTAAATAACGGACAAATCGCGGTTTATTTGGGTTCGGATCCAACGGCGGATTCTTTGCATGTGGGGCACTTGGTTCCGGTTATGATGATGCGCTGGTTGCAAAAATATGGGCATAAACCATTAATGTTGGTTGGTGGTGCGACGGGTCGCATTGGTGACCCATCGGGTCGTGATACAGGTCGCCCAATGATGACCGAGGATGTTTTGCAAAAAAATATCGCGGGATTAAAAAAATCTTATTCTAAGTTTTTGAAATTTGGTGATGGTGCGGCGGATGCGTTGATTGTTGATAACTATGATTGGATGCGTGGGTATTCGCATTTGGATTTCTTGGCGCAATATGGTTTGGATTTCACAATTCCACGTATGCTTTCTATGGAAAGTGTGAAAAAGCGTTTGGAAAATGGTATGACATTTTTGGAATTTAATTATATGACTTTCCAGGCGGTTGATTTCTTGACACTTTATCGCGAACATAATTGTGTTTTGCAATTGTGTGGCGCTGACCAATGGGGCAATGCGATTATGGGTGTGGAATTGATACGTAAAAAAATGGGTAAAGAAGCATTTGTGTTATCAACTTCTTTGATTACTGATTCTAATGGAAATAAAATTGGTAAATCGGCCGGTAATGCGGTTTGGGTGAACGAAGATAAAACATCGCCGTATGAATACTATCAATATTTCCGTAATACGCCGGACGATTTGGTTGAAAAGTTCTTGAAAATCTTTACGGAAATTCCATTGGATGAAATTGCGCGGTTGTCTGCGCTTTCGGGTGCTGAATTGAACGAAGCAAAAAAGATTTTGGCTTATGCTGCGACTGAGATTGCGCATGGCGCGGACGCTGCGCGTGAGGCCGAGGCTGCTGCGGCGGCTTTGTTTGGTGGTGGTGCGAATAATGCAAATGTTCCAACAGTCGATATTTCTATGCCAGAACCGATGAAGATTTTAGATTACTTGGTTGCAATAAAATTATTTGATTCAAAATCTGATGCGCGTCGTAATGTTGAACAAGGTGGTATTCAAATCGATGGTGAAAAAATTACAGACCGCGAATTTGTTGTACAGGCAACAGAGCATATGGTTCAAAAAGGAAAGAAAACATTTTTACGTGTTGTTGTAAAATAACATATGAAAAAAATACTGGTTGTTTTAATCGGTTCTTGGTTCTTTGTGTCGCAAGGATTTTGCGTTGATGAATTGTCGCGTATTCAAAATGAAATAAAGCAAGTCGAACAAAAAAATAAAAAATTAGAAGAGCAGGTTAAAAAGTCCGAAAAAAATGTCGCACAGACCAAACAAGATTTGGTGCGAACCGCCGATAGAGTCAGTACTTTGGAACAACAACGTGGCAAAATGCAAGTTAAAATTGATGAATTAGATGCGCGACGGGAAAAAATTCAAAAAGAGATGGCAGAAAATCAAGGACGTGTATATGATGCGGTATCTGGAATTTTATATATGTCTTTGCATCCAAATTTTGATACAGACGATATGCATGATTATGTTTTGGCTTCGGCTGTGTTATCTGGGATGTCGCAACAATTTGATGCCGAAATTAAAAAGGCTTCGCAGCAATTAGATGAATTAGAAAAAATCCGTAATGCGCGTAGTGTTGAAAAAGAGAAATTGGATCGCAGTGCGAAAAAATATACACGCGAAAGAAATGAATTAGATAAACTTTTGAAGACACGCAGCGCGCAAAACGAAAAATTAAAAAGTGAACAGGTCGCATTGCAAAAAAAATTACGCGCATTGTCCGAAAAAGCTAAAAATATTTCTGAATTGTCTGCGGGGGTCGGCAGTTCGGAAATGTCTGCGGATGCGCGTTTTTCGCGACGCAAATTAAATTTACCTGTGCGTGGTCGTGTAATTGTGCATTTTGGTGAAAAGACTGCTTTGGGATTGACAGCAGATGGTTGGCGAATTCGCACACGTGGAGATGTTTTGGTGACGGCACCAGCAGATGGCGTGGTTAAATTTGCAGATACTTTCCGCGGATTTGGGCGCGTTGTGATTATATCGCATAAAAACGGCTATAATACGGTTATGACAAATCTTGGAAAGTTAGATGTTATACCCGATCAAGAGGTTTTGGCGGGCGAACCGGTGGGACGCATGGATGCGGATAAACGCGAAATGTATATGGAGGTTCGTCGTGGAAATAAAGCGGTTGACCCGGCACGATTGTTTCGCGAAGAAGATTAATTTTTTATAAAATTTCGTGTTGCAGAAAATGATTTTTTATAATATGCTAAGAAATATAATAATTAGGAAGGGAAAGGTTTTTTCATGCTTAAAAAAATTTTTGTTTGTATGGCTTTGATGACTGTGCCGGTGATGGCTTTTGCAGGGAATAAGCAAAAAAAGGAAGAGCCCATTGTGCATTTAACCGATGAACAAATATATGAAGAATTACAAAAATTGGCTCTGGTTTTTGAAACTGCGCGTGACAACTTTGTTGAAGAAGCAGATGAAAAGAAAATGTTAGAGGCCGCAATGAATGGTATGTTGGCAGAATTGGACCCGCATTCTTCTTATTTAAATGCAGATGACTTTAAAGATTTTAACGATAAAACCCAGGGTGAATTTGGTGGATTGGGAATCCAAATTACATCGGACAGGGGGGCGATTCGTGTGATTTCGCCAATTGATGATACGCCTGCGTACAAGGCGGGGATAAAGGCCGGTGATTATATTACCAAGATTGATGATGAACAAGTGTTTGATATGACATTGAACCAGGCTGTTAAAAAAATGAAGGGGCGGCCGGGAACAAAAGTTAAATTGACTGTTATTGGTGAAGATAATGAACCGCGTGTTTTGACATTAAAACGTGATATTATAAAAGTGAAATCTGTGAAATTCCGCGAATTGCAATTGGCAGATGCAGATGAAGATGCGCCAAAGATTGGGTATATTCGTATTTCTGAATTCGGGGCGACAACTGTTAAAGAATTGCGTGATGCAATTAAAAAGTTGGAAAAGTCAAATGTTGTTGGGTATGTGTTGGATGTTCGTAATAATCCAGGTGGATATTTAACGGCGGCAATCGATGTATCGGATGCTTTTTTAGATGACGGTGAAATTGTATCAACGCGTGGAAAAGAAAAAACAGATATCGATCGTAATTTTGCCACAAAGGGTGATATGGTTAATGGTAAACCAATCGTTGTGTTGATAAATCATGGGTCGGCTTCGGCATCCGAGATTGTTGCAGGCGCATTACAGGATAATGGTCGTGCCTTGGTCATGGGTTCACAAAGTTTTGGCAAGGGCAGTGTACAACAGCAAAAACCATTAGGTGATGGAACCGCAATACATATAACAATTGCGCGATATTTTACACCAAGTGGTCGGTCTATTCAAAACGAAGGAATCACACCAGATATAGAAGTTTTGCAATCTAAAGTGAAAGTTTTGGAAAAACGCGATAGTGATTATTCCGAGGCTTCGTTTAAAAATTCATTAAAAAATGATGATGCGAAAAAAGCAAAAAAATCAAAGTCGAGTGATTCTAAATCTAAAAATGACGATGAAGATGATGTTGATGAAAAAGATTTAAGCGAAGAAGAAAAAGATGCGCGTGATTATCAGTTGCAACGCGGGTTAAGTATGGTTATCGCAATGACAAAAATGCAAATGACGGTTGATGATCGACGTGCTGTGGTGGATAAAGAAAACGCTGAAAAAGAAAAAACAAAGGCTAAAACAGATATAAAAAAGAAATAATTTTGGGGCATATGCCCCATTTTTTATGGGTTCTTTTACTCTTGCTTTGGAATATAAAAATTTCTATGATATTGGCATATTTATACTTTTAAGGTGAAAAAGATATGGACAGTTTAATTGTTGATGGAAATTGGGCCGCGGCGGATGTCGCGTATCGTTGTGTGGATTTTGCTGCTATTTATCCCATTACACCAAGCAGTACTATGGGTGAGTTGGCAGATGCATGGGCTTTCCAGCATAAAAAGAATATTTGGGGTGCAATTCCACAAATTATTGAAATGGAATCCGAAGGTGGCGCCGCAGGGGCGATGCATGGTGCGTTGCAAATGGGGGCATTGGCTACGACCTTTACTGCGTCCCAAGGATTATTATTGATGATTCCAAATATGTATAAAATCGCGGGTGAACAAACGCCGTTTGTAATGCATGTTGCGGCGCGCGCTTTGGCGACACATGCGTTGTCTATATTTGGCGACCACAGTGATGTTATGTCTGTGCGGGGAACCGGGTTTGCTTTGCTTTCCGCGCATAATGTGCAACAGGCACATGATTTGGCGGCGGTCGCACATGCGGCGACTTTGCGTGCGCGGGTGCCGTTTTTGCATTTCTTTGATGGTTTCCGTACCAGTCATGAAGAATCACGTTTGGAACGTGTTAGTGATGATGTTTTGCGGAAATTAATCCCAGATGATTTGGTTTTACAAAATCGGGCACGCGGAATGTCACCGGAACATCCAACGATTCGTGGAACCGCGCAAAATCCAGATGTGTATTTCCAAGGGCGCGAAGCGGTAAATCCGTTATATAATGCGGTGCCGGAAATTGTGCAAAATTGTATGGACGAATTCGCGCAAATGACCGGTCGTCAATATCATTTGGTTGATTATGTTGGTAATGAAAATGCAGAATTTGTCGTTGTCGCAATGGGTAGTGCATGCGAAACAATTGAAGAAACTTTGCCTTTGTTGCCAAAAAAATGTGGTTTGTTAAAAATTCATTTGTATCGTCCTTTTCCTGTGGATGCGTTTTTGACGGCTTTGCCAAAATCTGTTAAACAAATTGCGGTGTTAGATAGAACAAAGGAACCAGGTTCAATTGGTGAACCATTGTATACAGATGTGGCGGCAATTGCACCAACAGGTGTGTCAGTATTTGGTGGACGTTATGGATTAGGTAGCAAGGAATTTGCCCCGCGAGATGTTAAGGCAATTTATGAAAATATGTTAATGGGAACATTGCATCATAATTTTACAGTTGGAATCGATGATGATTTAACAAATTTGTCTTTGCCGGTGGATAAAAGTTTTTCTGTGGAAAATAAAGATGTAAAAACCGCGGTGTTGTATGGTATTGGTTCTGATGGAACTGTTGGTGCGGTTAAAAATATTGTAAAAATTGTTGGTGAAAATTCAAATTTATATCCGCAATCGTATGCGGTATATGATTCTAAGAAATCTGGTGGACTTACTGCATCACATATTCGATTTGCAAGTGCGCCGATTAAAAGTCAATATTTGGTAGAATCTGCGGATTTTATTAGTGTGTCAAATTTTATGATTGCACAAAGATTTGATGTGTTTCGTGGTTTGCGTGCCGGGGGAATTGTTATGATAAATACATCGTTGGCACCAGATGTGGCGTTTGCAAAGTTGCCACGTGAATCCCAAGAACAATTAATTCGATTGCGCGCACGTGTGTATTTCTTGGACGCAAATGCGGCGGCGGCTGAATTGGGATTGGGTAATCGTATTAATACTTTTATTATGATAAATTTCTTTAATTTAATGCAAGTTATTGACCCGAAAATTGCTGCGCAATCTGCCAAGGATGCAATTGAAAAAACATATAAAAAGAAAGGTATGGATGTGGTTCAGGCAAACTGGGCCGCGGTTGATATGGCGGAAAAATATTTAAAGGAATATAAATTGCCTTCGCATGTTTCAAAGTCTGCGCCTGATTTTATACCGGCGATGGTGGATGCGACACCGGCTGTGATTGCGGGAACTTTGGGTGAAATGGCGGCGGGACGTGGCGATGATATTCCTGTGTCGCGGTTTCGACCAGATGGGGATTTTGCCGCTGGGCAATATCCGGTTGGAACATCAAAATATGAAAAACGTGCGATATCGCAAAGGGTGGCAACATGTGATTTGGAAAAATGCGCCCAATGTGGACGGTGTTCTATGCTGTGTCCACATGCCGCGATTCGTATAAAGGTTATGACGACAACAGAAGCAGATGCCGCGCGTAATTCGGGTGTTATTGTCGTACCTATGAAAACGCCAGAATTAGGTCTAGACATGTATTATACTTTGAATATTTCACCGGCTGATTGTACGGGATGTTCTGTGTGTGTGAAAAATTGTCCTGTGCATGCGTTATCAATGGTGGATGCAGGGGCAGATGCGGATGCACAAAAACGATTTGATGCCGCACAACAAATTCCGGATATTCCGCGCGAAAAATTAAACCTGAATATTCCAAAGCATGTTGAATTATTGCCACATTATTTCGAATTTCCGGGTGCATGTGCAGGATGTGGTGAAACACCATATATAAAAATGTTGGCACATTTGTTCGGTGATAGGATGATTGTGGCCAACGCCACAGGGTGTTCTTCAATTTATGGGGCTAATTTGCCGACAACACCATGGACATGTGATGTAAATGGTCGTGGACCAGCGTGGTCAAATTCTTTGTTCGAAGATAATGCTGAATATGGATTGGGTATGCGTATTGCATTGAATCAGCGGCGTGAAAATTTGCATGGGTTGTTATGCGAATTGGGTGTAAAAAATGTTGATGAAATTTTTGCAGAAAAAGATTTAAGACAACAACGCGAAAACGAGGAATCTTTGCGCAAATTATTAGCCAAAGATAAATCGCCACGTGCGCGTTTGGCGGAAAGTTTGGTTGATGCGATTGTTGATAAATCGTTGTGGATTATTGGCGGCGATGGTTGGGCATACGATATTGGATATGGTGGATTGGATCATGTTTTGCACAGTGGCGAAAATGTCAATGTGTTGATATTGGATACCGAAGGTTATTCAAATACAGGTGGACAGCAATCTAAATCAACACCGTTTGGAGCTTCTATGAAGTTTGCAATTGGTGGTAAAGAACATGCCAAGAAAGATTTAGGTATGATTGCGATGATGTCGGGTGCATATGTTGCACAAATTGCGATGGGGGCAAATCCAGCCCAGGCAATGCGTGCTTTGCAAGAGGCAGAAAGTTTTAATGGACCTTCGATTGTTTTGGCGTATGCGCCATGTATTGCACATGGATTTGCACTGCAAAATGGCCCAGAACATCAACAGAATTTAGTAAGAACGGGAGCGTGGCCACTTTATCGGTTTGATCCACGTTTGATTGCAGATGGTCATTATCCTTTGACAATGGATTCTGGGGATGCAACATTAGATTTAGATGAATTCTTAAAAACAGAGAGTCGTTTTGGTGCGGCGCGGGGTGCAAATCCAAACTTTGATAAATTGGTGGAACGTGCGCGCGTAAATAATAAATACAAAGTAGATTTGAAAAAATATATTGCGCATTTCGCGATGAAAAACGAAGATGGTGAAGAATAATGAAAAAATTATGTAGTTTGCTTTTGATTTTTATTTGTGTTGCATGTACTTTTCAAACAAAGCATCGGGGGTATGTGTTCCCAGATGATTTGGAATCACGCGTTGCGAATATTAAAACAACAACACAATTGCAAGAGCAAATTGGTGACCCATTGGCGCGAACTGTGTACGGTGATACGGTGTGGGTTTATTATGGTATGGATGAAAATTATCGTGGTCCTTTGCCGTTAACATATGATAACAAGACTGTGTTATTGGCGTGGGTTCGTGGGGACAAGGTTATTAAAACACAAATTTTGCACAATGATGATTTGCCAAAAATCGCCATGGATGATGACGAAACAGCAATTCCAGCGGCAATCGAATTGAACGCAGTTCAGGAGCTGTTTAATAATATTGGGCGGTTTTCACCCGCCGGTATGGGGCAATAATTAAAAGTTTAAATAAAATTTGTTTTTTTAGTTTTTGTGTGATATAATCCAAGAAAACAGAGAGGGAATGGCAACTGTTAAAGGGTTCCTTGATGCCAAGTAAGAAGTTAGATTTTAAAGCAGGCCAATATGTTGTCTATCCAACCCAAGGCGTTGGGCGTTTGCAACGTATAGAAGAACAAGTGATTGCGGGTCAATCTGTAAAATTATTGGTTATCGATTTTGAATCATCGCATATGACGTTGCGTGTGCCTTTGGAACGTGCCGAAATTTCGGGACTCCGTCCGTTGACATCGGTGCGTAAATTAGATGAAGCAATTGCATCCGCTAAAGGACGCGCGGGTTCAAAACGTATGATTTGGTCGCGTCGTGCCGCACAATATGAAGAAAATATCAATTCTGGGGATCCAATGCGTTTGGCCGAAGTTGTGCGTGATTTGCAACGGCGTAATCCAACTGATACTATGACATTTTCTGCACGTCAGTTGTATTTGCGTGCTTTGGAACGTATGGCACAGGAATTTGCTGTTTTGCATAAAATGGATGTTGATGCGGCAAGTGAAAAGATTGAAGATATTTTGGGTGTGCCAAAAGAAATAGATTTAAATGCAGTAGATATTGATGATGACGATGGTGATGATACACCAGAGGCAAACGAATAAATAAAACCGCCAAACGGCGGTTTTTTATTGATGGCGCACCCAGCAGGACTCGAACCTGCAACCCACAGATTAGAAATCGTCTGAACCCAAACCGATTGTTTGCCCGATTCCCGCCCCTTTCCGCCATTTTACTCTCGCCCCAACCACCGCCCTATGTAGCAAATATGTAACATTTTTTGATAATATAGAATTAGCTTTTTTGTCGCAACGAAATATTCCGCGAAATTAGTCATGCAATTGTTATAATTTTAGTGGCAAAATATCGTTGCAAAACGAGCATTTTTTGAATATGATGAATCTTAGATATGTAAAGGATTTTGTGTGGCAGACGACAAAATATATAAATTTTTAAACTTTTTAAATGATGCTCTTGTTAAAAAAGGATGCGAAATAACTCATATGTATTTTGATTTATCATTCCCAGAAGACATAGCATATTTTAATGGCGAAAAAGAACATAAGTGTGGCGATGATTTTGCTTCATTTCAAGAACAAAGCGAGTACACCGATGAAGAAATAATAGAAACTATAAAAGCTTGTAAATCATATGGTTTTATAAAAGGTTCTCCTTATTCGCAAATTTGGTTAACAGAAACCGGGCGCGATATTGTATTAGAGCGTCAACAACCAAAACAACAGCCGGCATTCACATTTAATATTCAAGAAATGCATGGTAATAATCAAGTAGGCAGTAACAATATTCAAAATATTACTGTAGACAATGCGATAAAGTGTTTGTTGGAAAAAATAGATGCTTCACATGTTCCAGAGAGCACCAAAAGTGAAGCCAGAGGATTGCTACAGCGTTTTATGGAACATCCTATTATTGCACCTTTAGTGTCATCTGTTTTGGCTTCAACATTAGGCATCAAGTCGGCTTTATAAAAAGGTGATACTAATGGCAAAAATATTAGAATACATAGATAGAGCAAAAGAAATCGCAGATTCTTTAGATAACGTTGCGTTGAAATCAATAATTCTTGATTTACAAGGGGAACTGTTACAACTGCAACAAGACAATTTAGAATTGAAACAAATGCTACGAAACCAAGAAGATTACCGTATGGAATTTTTTAACGATGTTTATTGGAATGTATTAAGTAATGGAGAAAAAGACGGCCCTTTTTGCTCCGCATGTTGGGACAAAGATAAGAAAGCGGTGCGTTTACATGAAATTTTTCTTGGAGTTGTGGGACGTTCAAATTTTCCAAATTCATATAAATGTCCAATTTGCGGAACATGCGTGAGTAAAAAAAGGTTTTAAATTAAAGATTTTAACGAGTCCGCAAAAACATAACTTCAACCAAATCACAGATTGGCAAGTAGAAACTTTTGGTCCAACAGAAGAATTAGCGTGATAATGAATTAAATTGTCACATCATCTCGTAATCTTCGTGGGACAGGAC
>JAFXVB010000001.1 GCA_017534945.1 Alphaproteobacteria bacterium
AATACAGAAATTGATGGCGTTTATATTATAGAACCAAAGATTTTCAATGATGCCCGCGGGTATTTTTTTGAGAGTTATAATGAACCTGAATTTATCAAAAATGGTATTCCAAATCGTTTTGTCCAAGATAATCAATCTAAATCAAGTTATGGTGTTGTACGCGGATTGCATTGTCAATTGGGCGAACATTCCCAGGCGAAATTGGTTCGTGTATTACAAGGTCGCGTTTTAGATGTCGCAGTTGATGTGCGTCCGGGGTCTAAGACTTTTGGAAAACATGTGGCTGTGGAATTATCGGCAGAAAATCAAAGACAATTGTTTATTCCACGTCATTTTTTACATGGGTTTTCTGTATTAAGTAAAGAGGCCATCTTTGCATACAAGGTTGATAATTTATATAACAAAGAAAGTGAATTTGGCATCCGGTATGATGACCCAGAAATCGGTGTTGATTGGAAGATGCCTGGCGATAAAATTATCACAAGTGAAAAAGATAGAATTGCAAACACATTGCAAGATTTATTAAAAAGGTATAATACAAAATGAGTAAAATTTTAATTACAGGATGCAACGGTCAATTGGGCACTGAATTGGGTGCTTTGTTGCCGGATGCAATAAAAACAGATTATGATGTATTGGATATTACAAATGCCGATGCAGTAAAGCGTTTCGTTGATACAAATAAAATCGATACTATCATCAATTGCGCCGCATATACCGCGGTTGACAAGGCCGAAGATGATTTTGATACGGCATTAAAAATAAATGCTAAGGGACCGAAAAATTTAGCGGATACCGGTGCAAAAATAATTCATATTTCTACGGATTATGTTTTTCCTGTAAGTGGACCTTATCAGAAAAACAGACCGTATAAAACAGATGATCCTGCTCTTCCGGAATCTATATATGGTATAACAAAACGGAAGGGAGAAGAGCTTATTTGGACGGGGTGTCCATCGGTAAAAAATGCTACTATTATTATTCGTACTGCTTGGTTGTATTCACCGTATGGAAATAATTTTGTAAAAACTATGTTACGGTTGGGTGAAACGAAAAGCGACATAAATGTTGTAAATGACCAAATTGGAACACCAACATACGCGGCAGATTTGGCAAAGGCAATCGTCACAATTTTGCCACAGATGAACAGAGAAAATTCTGGAATTTATCATTTTACAGATGAAGGTGTATGTTCTTGGTATGATTTTGCGACCGAAATTATGACGATGGCGGGGTTGCCTTGCGATGTACACCCTATTCCAACATCCGAATATCCAACACGTGCAAAGCGCCCGGCATACAGCGTTTTGGATAAATCAAAAATCAGAAAAGTTTTCAATGTGGAAACCCCACATTGGCGTAAAAGTTTGCAAGATTGTTTGCAAAGATTGGGACGGTAAGAAAAATTTCTTGTCATGTACGACAATAAATTTTATACTTGCTTTGTACCTCTTAAAACAAAAAGGAGAAAAAATGAAAAAAGTAATATTGGCATTGTTTGCTGTTTTGACTTTGGCTGCATGCACAGGGTCATATCGTTCTGGAAATTGTGAATACGATTTCTTGTTGCACAAAGATATTTCCATCTCTAAATGGATTGGCAGTGCAACAGGTTGCTAATTATTAAAAGCATTAAATGATGACGAAAACAAGGTTGTTTTTGTTTGCTGGCTATGATGCACATGCGCGAATAAATGATGCTATGCTTTTTTATTTGCGTGCGCTGTCCAATGTTGGCGATATCGTTTTGACTTTGGATTGCGACCTTAGAAAGGACGAAGATAAAAAATTGGTTGGTATCAATCGTTTGTTGCATGTGCAGGCCGGCCATCATGGTGAATATGATTTTGGTTCATATAAACGCGGGTTTATGTGGGCGCAAAATCAGGATATTTTAAAATCTTATGATTATATTTATTTTGTAAATGATTCTGTATTGGGGCCAACAACCGATTTGGAATCTGTTTTAGAAGATGTTGAAAGTTTTAATACCGATATTGTTGGTATGTTTTATGCGCGTGATAGTTGGGTGTCTGTACCGGAAAACATTGTGCCGAATCATGTGCAAAGTTGGTTTATTGGCGTGAAATCAAATGTTGCATGTGCACAATATTTTGTTGATTTTATAACCAATATTTATCGTCAAAATAATAAAGCAGACATTATTAAAAATTATGAGGCGGGATGGACGGCGTTATTGACCGAACATGGTTGCAATGGTGCAACTGTGTGTGCGGGTGATATGAATTTTGATCCGTATCGCACACCGCAATTATTGTTGCAAAATGGGGTTCCTTTTATAAAAAAGACCGCATTAAAGTTATTAACCCCTATGGATTTACATGAATATGTGGCACCGGATTTGTTAACAATTATAAAAAAGAATCATCTGTATAAACAGAAAAAGTGGCAAAGAATAAAAACTGTGCGTATGGGACGCATGAAAATTTTAACATTGAAGCAACGCATTGGCACGAATAAAACAAAATGGTTTTTGTTTGATTGTATTCCTTTGATATAAAAAAACGTTCGAAAAATTCGAACGTTTTTTATTTGTTTATATCTTATTTACTGACCACGACCATCGCTGGGCGCAAAATTGTGTCGCCATACATGTATCCAACCTGCATTTCTTGGACAATTGTATTTGGTGCATGCGCATCGTCCGCCGGTACCACAGATATTGCATTATGAAATTGTGGGTTTAATGTTTCCCCAACGCTTTCTATTTTTACAATACCAATTTGTGCAAAAGCAGATTCCAAAGCCATTGCCAAAGATTTTATTCCTGGGTCATCTGGTGATTGTTTCAAAGCCTCGGTCAAAGCGTCCATAACCGGCAAGAATTTTTTGGCAATACCCATGCCGCATGCACGCGCCGCAGATTCTGTATCACGCGCGGCACGACGACGGGTATTTTCCAGTTCCGCCGCAGTGCGCATATATTTATCGGTTAAATCCGCAATTTTATCCTGTAATTCGCCAATTAATTTATCATCAGTCCCATTGGATTCATCCGCCGGCGCCGACTTTTTATCACCAGAGTCTGGTGCCATATCGACCACAGATACAGATTCAACCGCAACCTGTTTTTCGGTATTTTCTTGCAAATTTTCTTCGTTTTTTTCCATATTCAACCTGCCCTTTAACTTTATTATATTTTTATTTAACACTTGTAATTATAGGTATGAAATCGTCTTTTTTCAAGGATGCACCACCAACCAAAACGCCATCAACATTTTTAATGCTCATAATTTCATTTACATTGTCCGCAGATACAGATGCGCCGTATAAGATTGGCGTTTCATCAAATCCCATTTCGTTCAAGATTTCACGTATTATTTTGTGCGCCGCAGCAATTTCAGTTATACTTGGGATAACACCCGCCCCGATTGCCCAACGCGGTTCATATGCAATTATAAAATTGCCATTTGTGGCATTATTTGGGATTGATTCACGAACCCCTAATTCTATAATTTTATGCGTTAAGCCAGTATCGCGTTCAGCGGCAGTTTCCCCAACGCATATAATTGGCCATAAATCGTTTTTAATTGCCTGTTCTGCACGCATTGCAACATCGGCATTTGTATCATGCAGACATGCACGACATTCACTGTGTCCAACCAAAGTTGCCGATGCCCCAGTGGCAGCAACCATAGCCGCAGAAACATCGCCAGTATGCGCACCCATGTCATATTTACTGACATTTTGAGCGCCAATCATAACCGCACCTGTGCCGGTACGCAATAAAGTATAAGGCACACACAAAATTACCCGATTGTCTGTATTAATATTAGCGATTTCAGTCATCATTTCCGCCAAAATTTCGGCGTTTCCGTTCATTTTCCAATTACCAACAATTATTTTCATGTTTTCCTCTTTTTTTCATTGCATTTTGACCGTCACCTTTGCTATGGTAAAGCAAAAGGAAACAAAATGCTAGAATATTTACGTAATGCTGCGGAAAAGCCATTGGCAAAGTTTTTGATTGCTATATTGGCGTTTTCGTTTATTGGATGGGGCGTTGCCGAATGGATTTTTGGCGGCGGTATGAATGATACGGCTTTGGTAAGCGTTGGCGATGCCGAAATTTCTGTGAATCAATTTACAAATGCAAAATCACAGATGCTGGGGGGTATGTCGCGTGAACAACAACGTTCGATTTACACAGATGCGCATGCGACTAAATCTTTTAATAACTATGTCATGGGTGATTTGACAAGTCAGCAAATGGTTCGCAACCGCGCACATGACTTGGGTTTCGTCGTTTCCGATCATCGTATTGCCCGCGAAATTCGCAATGTGCCGGTGTTTCAAGAAAATGGAAAATTTTCTGCGGAACGGTTTGACAATGCGTTGGCGGCAAACGGTTTAACCGAAGATAGATTGGCCGAGATTTTACGCAATGATATTACACGCACTATGGTTTTGGGGCCAATGGGTGAAAAGATTAAAACACCGGATTTCGCAGTTGACGCGATGTATAATGCGCGTTATGCCACACGCGAAATTGAATATCGTGTTGTGAACTTTAAAGATTTTGGTATAAAAAAACCAACAGATGAAATGTTGAAAACATATTATGCACAGCACCCAAAGATGTTGCCGGAAACCCGCACTGTTTCGTATGTGTTTGTATCTGCGGATATGTCTAAACCAGACGAAGTTGATGCAGGAATGGAACGCATGACACGCGTCGAAGATGAAATTATCGCGGGTGATACTTTGGCAAACGCGGCAAAAAAACATGGTGCAAAGTTTGTACAATTAAAACCTTTTGCACGTAATGGTGCGGCGAACGATGCGAATATCACGCCACAAATGGTTGCACAAATATTTAATATGGAACCCGGTACAGACAGTGAAATGATTGAAGCAAAAAAGGGTTTCATGATTATACATTTGGATGCGGTAAATCCTGCGCATAATGCGGAATTCACATCGGTCAAAAATGAATTGATACCAGAATGGACACGCACAGAAAAACGCAAAATGGCATACGAAAAAGCAAACGGTATCTTGGTTGATTTAAATGCAAACAACAAATGGTCGGGTGCCACGAAAAAAACTGTGACACGAACCGAAGGCGCACCTGTGGCGGTGTTAAGCGATGCATTTAACAATGCGGTTGGCACAAATAAAATCGTTGAAACCCCAGATGCGTTTTATGTGTTGTCGATAAAATCTGCGATTGCACCAAAAGTTGATGCAAAAAAGAAGGCGGCATTGCGCGCCGAAATGGAACAAATGACGCAATATCAAATCCAGGCAGATTATAATAAATTCTTGCAACGTAAATATCCAGTCAAAATTCACAGCAAGGTTTATAATCGATATATTGAAAAATAGTTTTATAACGATATTAAAAAACACCCCGGACGGGGTGTTTTTTTATAGATTTCGTCCGTCCCATGCACAGCAGAACCACGATTGCGGCAATAAAAGATGAAGAATTATATAGTTGCAACATGTAATAAAAATATTAAAATCAATACTATGAAATATATTGATTCTCATTGTCATTTGGGTTGTGGTTTTGATGATGCGTTTGCGCGGGCGCGTGATGCCGGTGTATGGGGGTGTGTATTAAACGCAACCAAGTGTGATGATTGGGATAATATTGTGCGTATTGCAAAATCAAATCAAAATGTTTGTGGCGCAATTGGAATTCATCCTTGGTATGTAGAATCTGTCCCAATCAATTGGAATGACAACATGCGTATATTGTTGCACGATAATCCGCATTTGATTATTGGCGAAGTTGGATTGGATAAAACCCATGGTGATTTGTCTGTCCAAGAAAAAATTTTCGTGCAGACTTTGGAAATAGCTATTCAATTTAATCGCGCTATCAATATTCATTGTGTTCATGCGTGGGATATTATGTTAAAAATACTTAAATCATATCGCACAGATTTGCCGAAAATTGTCGTTCATTCTTTTGACGGAAATACAGCGGCAATGCGGTTTGATGCAGATTTATATTTTTCTTATTCACCACTTATTGCAAATTCGCAATTCAAACGCGTGCGTGAATCTTTGGCAATGGTGCAATGCGATAAAATATTAATCGAAAGCGACAGTGTGAATATAATTGATGTATTAAAATCGGTGCGTGATGTTTTGAAAATGCGTCCTGATATAAATGCAGATGATATTTTTAATAATTCAATGGGGGTGTTTTTCAATGGATAGATTGCACAGAATTCGTTTGTTATTGGGTGATGATGCAATACGCAAATTACAATCATCAACTGTGATGGTGGTTGGTTGCGGTGCAGTTGGTTCTTTTGCCACAGAGGCACTGGCACGCAGCGGAATCGGTAATTTAATCTTGGTTGATTTTGATAAATTTGATGTGACGAATATCAACCGACAATTATTCGCAATGCAATCCACGATTGGTATGCAAAAAGTTGACGCCGCACGCGCACGAATTTTGGATATTTCACCCGACATAAATGTTCAAACTTTTAATATGTTTTGGGATAATGATTCCGCCATTGATGTTATGCCGGATTTTGTAATTGATGCAATTGATTCTGTACAATCCAAGATTGCACTGTATCGTTGGTGTGTGGCGCATAGTGTACCTTTTATCGCAAGCATGGGTGCGGCACGCAAAACAAATATGGATTTGATTCGCATTGCGCCAATTTCAAAAACAACAGTTTGTCCATTGGCGGCACGTGTGCGAAAATTAGTTCGCGCAGAAAATTTACCAGATTTTCCGGTTGCGTTCTCAATGGAATCACCAGCAAAAAATGATACAAATGAATTGGGTTCAATAATTACAATCACCGGTGATTTTGGATTAAAAATTGCTAATTTTGTTATTCAAAATTTATCACACAAATAGGCACGCAATCCCAATGTATGCGTAGCTTTGCACTTATTCCTAAAATACGTTTCACGATTGAAAAAGGCGTATAATTACCTTATAATACAAATATCAAAAGGGAGACTTTTTGATGTTTAATCATAAGGAGAAAAAAGATGAGAGGACTTACCACATATGTATTAGAACCGTTGACCTTTATCGGTGCCTTGAACTGGGGATTGGTTGGGTTGTTTGGTTTTGATTTAGTTGCATGGATTTTTGGCCCGGCAACTTATGCGTCGAATATCGTATATTCTATTATCGGTGTTGCGGCGTTGCTTTGGTTGATTTGGATGTTTATTGATACCCCAAATAACAATCGTTAAAGCATTATAAATCGTGTCGGCTTTTAAAAAACCGTCCAAAATTTGGACGGTCGTTTTTTATTTACAACCACGACGTATGCGCATATATTCCAGTTCAAGTAACGAAACCCCAGACAATGTTTTTAATTCTTCGGCTGCTTGACTTTTTGTCATTAATACAGACATTATACACATCGTTTGTGTTGCGCGACACGGATCATTAAATGGTGGTGTATCACCTGATATTGAATAAGGAACAGTTTGTTCCAAAGATTTTATTTTTGTCGTTGCATTTTGACGTATTTCTTTGATTCGATTTTGAACACCCAAAACGCGTCCTGCGCGTCCGGTGTCGGTACGATATTCTTGCAAAAGTTTTTGTCCGTTTCCATTTGGGGCAACAACCAACTTTGCAACATCGCCCAATTTTTGAAAACCCAATAACATTTCGTCCGCAGATAATAAAGGCAAATCAGATAATTCTTTGACCAATGCGCGTGCAACATTTTCTTGACCACGCACAACATCCATTTTCAGCCCACTGCCGTTCGGCATGTTTAAAGTTCCATAATACCCCTTTGGGCCATGATGAATTTTTAATATAGAACGATAACGTGCAGGCAAACTGCATTTACCGGTCTTGGCATCAATAGTTTCACAAATATCGTCCGGTATTTCGATAGCATTACAATTCATAAAACCGGTTTTAGAATATAATTTCAATACACACCAATAAAACTGTTGAATTATAGTTTCGCGGGTGGACTTGTGTTTAAAACGAAAACGCGGATTGCGCATTTGTAATAAAAAATCACGCGCCAAAATATCGTTGTTCAGTTCGTTTAATGCAAAATCGTCCAATTTGCTTAATACCGGTGTAATATAATGTTCATAAATCTTGTTATATTTTGCCATTGTGTTTAACCCTTTTTTATCACAAGCGTGAATTTTAACACAAAAACAACAATAGTCAACTAATTTATAAAAATTTTATATAGTTTACAGTGGTATTGTGGCCATAATTTTTTTCCACTTTCTAAATTCAGCCCTGAGGCAAGGATAGTGCAATAATTCCAACTGTTCCGCAAGTTGCGGCATTGTGTAATTTGAATATGAACGTTCACCTTCACTGCCGCGGCTTTGCCAGCCGATAATTTTATCTATGTATGACCGTAATATGCCGCATTTTTCCATTGTGATATTTGCATTTTTACGGAAAGAGTGAAAATCATATTGGTTGTTATCCACACCTTTGACACCAATTTGTTTTAAAAACCTGAAAAAACTGCGGGTCATATGCGAATTTAAAACCCCATGTCGATTCAGACAAACTTTTCTGAATATAAATTCTGTATCGGTTATATGTGGTTTTCTGTTCACATAATCTAAAAATCCCATTTTTATCAATGTAGAATGAATAGGAACCGCACGTTCTGAATCTTCGGTTTTCAATTTTTTTATTCCGGGACAATCTTCGATGAAATTTATGCACCAAATACCGTCACGCAAAATAATATCTTTGTATTGCAGTGTAAATACCGCGTTTTTACGTGATCCGGTAAACAAAGCAATCATACACCCCCAAAAGATATCCGGATTTTTATAAAAGAATTTTTTTGAAGTATCAAATATACACTTTAATTGCTCGTTTGAATATGGTGTATGCGGTCGTTTAGAACACTTTGGTGTCTTTTTCACCGGCGGCAACCCAATCAAAACATCTGTTTTATATATATCTGGGTATGCAAATACCGCAAATTTTATCAATTCATTTAACCAACGCACATGGCGAATTTGTTGATCGCCTTGGATATCTGTGCGACTGGTAATTAATGTGACTATTTTAAACAAAGTTTTTTCGTCGTGTAATGCGGTGTATGAGTTTGTTAAATTTAACCCAACCAGATTAAGATAATGCATTATCGCATTATATTTGCGTTGCGCTTCCTCGCTATGATTGCCATTTTTATTCAAAAAGCGAATCATTACTTGGTTAATGGTTGGTGCCCTTCTGCGTTTAGCAGTTTGAATAGCAACAAGTTTTCGCATTACCCTAAGTAGCGATTTTTGCTGTTTATATATTTTTTGTTCCATTTCGACAATACGTTTTTCACGTTCTGTCAATTGCAATTCTTGTTCTGTTAAAGATTCATTTTGCATAATTTAGGCCTCTTACTTCTTATTATAAAATACAAATATAATTTCAACAAAAATAATGCCCGCACTTTGCGGGCATTATTTTTATCCACAAATTAGGTTTATTATTGATGGATTATATGCTTTCTGTTCTTGAATATAGGTCGATTTTTACAGATTTCAAGTGTATGTAATTTTTTTATGTCAAAATCGCCATAACGATGGTTTTTGTTTTTACACATATTGCCGGAAACATCTTGACTTTAGCCATATATTCTTTATAATGGCATGGCTGATACAGTGATATTTTGGATATGTAAGAACAAGTAGGATTTTGTTATGTTTAAATACAAAAATCAAAAAGGATTGGACCCTAAACTAAGTTTTGTTGATATAGAAAAGCGTTGCATGGATTTTTGGAAGCAAAATAATGTCTATGCATATGACAAAGATGCCCCACGCGATAATACCTATGTGGTTGATACACCGCCGCCAACTGTGTCGGGATCTTTGCATATTGGGCATATTATGAGTTATACACAAACAGATATTACTGTTCGTTGGCAACGCATGAACGGTAAAGCGGTGTTTTATCCAATTGGTTGGGATGATAATGGATTGCCCACAGAACGTCGCGTTCAAAATTATTACGGTATTTCGTGTGATGCGGATTTACCATATGATGAAAATTTTGTCCCAGAACATGTCACAGATGTCAAAGAATTACGTCCTGTATCACGACGCAACTTTATTGAAACATGCCATTTGTTGACACAAAACGATGAACGCGTTTTTGAAGATATTTTCCATCGTATTGGACATTCATATGATTGGAATTTGGTGTATTCTACTATTTCGCCAGAGGCAATCAAGGTTTCGCAAAAATCGTTTTTGGAATTGGTGAACAAAGGATTTTGCAAAATTGTTGAAGCGCCAACTATGTGGGATGTGGATTTTCAATCTGCGGTTGCCCAGGCTGAAATAGAAGATAGAGATACCGCCGGATTCTTTCATGATATTAAATTTGGTATCCAAGGCGAACCAGATGAATTTTTCAAGATTGCAACTACGCGTCCTGAATTTTTGCCAGCATGTATCGCTGTGGTTGCACACCCAGATGATGAAAGATATAAAAAATATTTTGGGAAAACGGCCATTGTGCCATTGTTCAATATTCCTGTGCCAATTGTGCCTTCGGAACACGCAGAACCAGATAAAGGGACCGGTATTATGATGGTTTGCACATTTGGTGATGCCGCCGACGTCGCATGGTGGAAGCAATCTGGGTTGCCAATTAAACAAATTATTGGTAAAGACGGCCGGTTGATTCCTTTGGAATATGGAACAGGTAATTTCGTTTCTTTGGATGCGCCACGCGCACGCCAATATTATAATCAATTGGCGGGTTTGCCTGTTAAAAAAGCACGCGCCCAAATTGTCGAATTTTTGCGCGAAAGTGGCGATTTATTGGCAGAACCACGTCCTTTGACACGTCCGGTTAAATTTTATGAAAAAGGTTCACGACCTTTGGAATTTGTGTCTTCGCGTCAATGGTTTATTGATGTTTTGCGTATAAAACAAGAATTAATAGAACAAGGACGCAAGATAAAGTGGTACCCACAACATATGCAATCCAGATATGAAGCGTGGGTAAATGGATTGAATCAAGATTGGTGCATTTCACGTCAACGTTTCTTTGGCGTACCGTTCCCGGTTTGGTATCATGTAAATTCTAATGGTATTGCAGATTATTCGCGACCGATATACCCGTCTGTGGAACAATTGCCAATTGACCCGATGACGGATGTTCCGGATGGATTTACGGAATCTCAGCGTGGGCAACCAAATGGTTTCGTTGGTGAAAAAGATATTATGGATACATGGGCTACATCTTCGGTAACGCCACAGATTGCAATGGAAATTGCACCAAAGGGTCATCATATTTCTTTGCCGTTTGATGTTCGTCCCCAGGCGCATGATATTATTCGTACTTGGGCGTTCTATACCATTATGAAGGCGTATGCCACAGATAATACAATTCCTTGGTACCAAGCACATATAAGTGGTTTCGTATTGGATCCAGATCGCAAAAAGATGAGTAAGTCCAAGGGTAATGTGATAACACCTATTGACCTTATTGAAAAATATTCGTCTGATGCGGTGCGGTATTGGGCCGGTCGTGCACGTTTGGGCATTGACGCAACTTTTGAAGAAAAGGTTATGGACCAAGGTAAAAAGTTGTGCAATAAGTTCTTTAATGCATCAAAGTTCGTGTTTAATATAGTTGAACAAAGTGGTATTGATGTTAATCAAGATTATGTCGCAAATATAACAAATGATTTAGATCGTGCATGGATTGCTAAAATGGCAAATACTATTTCTACGTCACGACGTTTATTCGGCGCAAACGATTATGCCGGCGCATTGGAAGCAACAGAAAAATTATTCTGGGACTTTTGCGATAATTATCTGGAAATCGTAAAGGGACGCGCATACAGTACAGATAATGTATCGGCTGTGTCATCTTTGATGCTGTCGATTGATTTGTTCTGTTTGATGTTCGCACCTTTCTTGGTATTTATTACAGAGGAAGTATATCAAGCCAGACCATGGGGTCAGGACACAAATTCTGTACATGCAAAGTTGTACCCAAATCCTGATTCATATGCGACATTTGGAAATTCGTATGATTTGTATGCAACCATTGTTATGGTTGTAGAAAAAGTTCGCAAAGCGAAATCAGAACAACAAATGTCTGTTAAAACGCCGGTGGTTTCTTTGGCGATTTGTGGACGCGAAAATGATTTGGAACGCGTGTCCAAAGCGCAAGACGATTTGAAAAATGTTTTGAATATCATTGCGCCAGAAATCAAATATAATGTTAAAGATGATGAATTATCTCTGGAAACATTAGAATTAGAACAAGAATAAAACAAAAAACAGTGCGAATTTAAAATCGCACTGTTTTTAAGTCTGGTTTTTATTGTTTTTTCTTATCCGGTATAAGTTTGCAAAAATCTGTGATGGAAGCCCCGGTTGCGTTTAGTATTTTGGCGATACTGTACATTGATGGCCAACGCGGTTGATTTTGCCGAAAAAATCTTTTCGATTTGTTAAATGTTGTTGGATCCAAACCGCTGATTTTTGCCAATCCAGAACAAGACAAACTGTGTTCACGTGCAAACATGTCAATAGCATTCCAAATTTGATTGTGTGTCACTTTATACTCCTTTATTTCTGCAATACACATAGGTATATTATCGTAAAAAACAACAAAAACAATCAAAACAACCAATACGATAATTCGTATAGAGATTTTTGAATAAAATACTAAATTTAGAAAAACAAGAAAGAATCGGTTTATTATTTAATTTTTGTAAAAAATATTAACCTTTTATTGCACCCGCGGCGCGATGATTAAAAAGATAGTTTGCTTTGTTATGATTGGTGTCGGTGTAACGATGACATTGATGATCGAACATATCAATACCAATCTATAAAATTTAAATAAAACGTGCATAAACGCGTCAAATTCAAGCCGTGGACAACGAAAACAAATTAGATTAACAACCATAAATAGAAAACATATTTTTGTTTTGGGTAGGTTTATGCTATAATTCCTATTGCTATGAATTTACTGGGTATCTTGGTTGCTTTTATCAGTCCAATGGCGCATGCGGTATCAAATATCTTTGATGCCTACGTGTCCGGCACAGTATTCAAGCGTATTCCAACGACTATATTTTATGTAAATTTAACCAACATTCTGGGGATTATATGCCTGCCACTGTTCGGGTCAATTCATTCTTTGTCGCCGGCTGCGTGGTTGTTTGTGCTGTTATTGTCCATCATAAATGTTGGGTATCAATTTCCGTATTTTGCCGCATTAAATAAAACAGATACATCGGTGGTAGCGGCCCTGTTTCAATTGGAAAAGGTTTTTATACCGCTATGGGCTTTTTTGATTGTTGGCGAGGTTTTACATCCGGTTCAATATGTTGGCTTTGGTATCATAATCTTGTTTTCGTTGCTGCTGAATATAAGTCGCAAAACCCATATCAAGATAAATGCTGGGTTTTGGTTGATGTGCCTGACGGCGATAATACTGTCGTTTGATGGTGCTTTTTACAAGGCATTACTGGGACATACCGATTGGGTGTCGGCGGCATTCTGGGTGGCGGTTATATCTTTTGTTGTCCAATTCATGATGATATTCTATCGTCCGGTGCGTCATGACATAGTTAAAAACTTTGGCAAATATCGCAGAAAGTTCGGTATGTTTTTGTTTGTGGAATTCTTTGATCAATTGGGTTCATTCAGTCCTATATTCGCATTGTCGTTGATTCCGGTTTTGGTTGATTCCGGGATTCAATCGGTTCAGCCAATTTTTGTCGCGCTTTATGGTCTGATCCTGGCGCGGTTTTTCGGCAAGCGATTCCACGAAGATATTTCACGCGGTGCAATGATTAAAAAGATAGTTTGTTTCGTTATGATTGGTGTCGGTGTGATGATGACATTGATATCATAGGTTATTTATAAATATAAATTTTGCAAAAACAGGCGTGGCAATTTTTGCCTTTGTTCACGCAATATGGACAATATCCATGGTCGCGATAAAAAGATGTTCCCATATCCGCCAACAAATCAAACGAACATTTGGCAAGCATTTTATATGAATTCACATCGCCGTTTTTTATTTCGCCCCATGCCTCGTAAATCACAGGATAATCGTGAATATCTTTCAGGCAACTTTTCAGCAGCATTGTGCCGATTCCTTGCCTTTGATAATCTCGGCTAACAACCACATATAAAACATCGCGGTGTTTACCGATATCCAGCTCATAATCGTTATCCGATTTGACTTCGCCAATGCCGCATAATCCAACAACGGTTCCATTATCATCAATTGCGACCCGATAATAATCAACTGTATCCGTCAGTTCGGCAATGTTTCGGGCCATGACATCGTTATTCGCGCCTTTGATAAGGTTGCATGTTCCAAGATTTTGAGTAATCAGTTCCGCCATCTGGGGGATATGTGATTTATCTGCTTTAACGATTTTTATGTTGTTCATTTTGTATACCATTGGCTATTGCATTGTAATGCCAAACCTTTATCAACGATGTTTTTTAAATAATACCGATGGGCGATGACCGGAACCCGTACGCATCTTTCCAGTTGAAACAACCTTGTTTGCTATGGTACGGCGGAATGCAGCAGGTATCAATTTGCGCCCTAAGATTATTTCATAAACTTGTTGTAATTCGCCCAATGTAAATTCGCGCGGCATCATATCAAAAACTATATCGGTATATTCAATTTTATTACGCAGACGTTCAATACCCGTCTTTATAATTTTTGCATGATCAAATGCCAAATCTTTATCGGTCAGTGTCAAATCATCAGATGTCAGCAATAATTTTCCGTCAGCCAATTCTATGTCAAACCATTTGGCATCACGCGCCCCCGAATAATGAAGATTATTTTTGTTTATCAATGCCATATGAGCAATTGAAAAGACACGTGTTCTGGGATCACGATTTACATCATCAAATGTATATAATTGTTCCAAGTAAATATCGCCAACAGCCCCAGTTTCAGAACGCAAAATTCTGTGTGCTGCATCCAGCGCAGTTTCTTTGATTCCAACAAAACCACCAGGCAAATTCCATTTACCTATTTCGGGATAATCATCACGACGAACCAATAATACGCTGAACGACTTTTTATCAGACTTGCGCCAATTTTCAGCCAAATTATTTGACACAGAAAATATCAACACGTCTGCGGTAACGGATGGTCGGTCAAATGCGGACGCGTCATATGCGGCCAAAAATTCTGCCTCGGATGAAAATTCGTGTTTGGTATTTGTCATGCCTTTCCTATTTTGTTTTATACTTCTGTATTTTGGCAATAATCAAAGGCATTGTCAAATCTTTGATTTCATCTGGCCAGGTTGCTCTGTTCTTAAAGTAATCCAAAAATAGTTCTGGGGTCCAATTTTTGCCGTTATATGCTTTACTGGCCGCAATGGTGTCGCATACCATTTCCTTTATATATTTTTCTGGAATTGGTGCGATTTTGCCGTTTGTTCTATCAACCCAATATTCCCAGTGATGTTTATTGCGGTTTGTGTGCTGTATCCAAGACACCGAATATCCATATTGTTGCTTTTCTATGTTGATTGGCGATTGGTTGCCAGCATAAAATTTAGCAAGCCGAAATTCACTGGGACGGAATTTTGATAAATCATGTGTTAATCCCTGCCATATAAGACCATATTCGACACATTCGCAAAACACATAGTATTTGTGTGTCATTATTTTCTTAAAATGCAGCCAGTAATTTTTTATCATTTTTTTATTCCTTTTATCTTTCACGAACCTTTATTGCAGGTGCCATTTGAATACGTTTAAACGCCATAGCATTGTATTTCTTTCTTATATCCGCCATTTGTTCATTTTCATCTTTTTCGCCAGCCTCTATTTTTTGTAAATATGCGTCAAGTATTGAATATTCTGGCAAAGAATCAATATCTTTTTGATTCGGCGACAATTCTGCTGTTGGTGCACGACTTATAATCGCCCTTGGGATTGCCGGATACAATTCTGCCATTTGATATACTTCGGTTTTATATAAATCGCCAATTGGCATTACCGCACCGCAAGTGTCACCATATAATGTACAATATCCCATTGCTGCTTCGGACTTGTTTCCACAGGATAACACCATCCAATTATACTCGTTTGAATATGTCATACAGATATCGCCACGAATACGTGCTTGGATGTTTTCAACAGTGGTTCTGCGTTGTGGCACAAAAGGCAAAGTTTTCAACGCACAGTCAACACGTGGTTGTATATCTATAAACTGGTGCGGATTGCCGATATTGTATGACAATTGTTTTGCCAATTCTATACTAAGTCCACTTGTGTTTTTTGTTGCCATCATAAATGTATGAACGTGATCTGCACCTAAGGCCTCGGCAGACAGCGCCAAAACTAACGCAGAATCCATTCCACCAGACAAACCGAATACAACATCGCTGAATTTTCGACTTTGCACAAATTCGCGCAGGTCTTTAACCAAGTTTTCTTTTACTTTTTTTATGTCTTTCATTTTCTATCCTTTTATCTAGTTTTTTGAATTTGTTTTGCCGCTATCAACGCATTTCCACACGTGATACGATCACTATCTTCTTCATGGCTAGGAACAAACACAATAACATCCCAACCCTTTTCCACCAACGGTCTTTCAAATTGGCGATATACATCATAATCATCGTATGATGTGGTAACATCAAACCCATTTTTTACCGCAGAATTTGTTTCGTGTATTGGGGTTATTTTAACGATGAACTTTTTTGGATCGAATAATTGAGTCAAACGTTCCGCATCCAAAATCGTGTCTTTGGTAACCGCAAAATTTAAAGTGTATTTACGCCCCACGGGATGCGGCAACATTTTGGCTAATGCTGATATTTCTGCCAAACTTAAACTTTTTTTGTTGAATTGATAATCGCGTTGTGCATCGTCTGTTGAATTTATACTAAATTGTAGTCCTGCCTCGCCACGATAATCGATGTTTTTAATGTTGCACCAATCCAAAACGAACTTTGTCAGATTGTTATTGTTTTTTGGCAACATCGTTGAAACCACCGGATGTACCGTTTGGGCAACTATATATTTAGCCACCAATTCGCGTAATTGACCCTTGGCGAAAGCCAGAACATTCGGATTAAATGTTGGTTCGCCCATTCTGGCAAAATGCACGTTGAATCTGTCTGTGTTTTTGACTGTTTCATTTTGTAAAATGGTTTCTATTTGATATGCTAATTCTTCAACAGATGCGTTACCAAAAAAACCATATTTTGGACAATCACAAAATTTGCAATTCATGGGGCATCCCTTTTGGGTGCTGATTGCTGCCACCCATTTTTGAGTTAAATCAACATCTGTGTGTTTTACACCGTTGATTTCTTTGTGTAATCCTAAGAAATCAGCTTTTATGTTGTTTTCTTTGCCATAATCACCGACAGTCAAGAATTCCAAACGATGTTCGGTATCAACATAAATTTTGCCGGTATGTGTATTAACTATTTCCATTGTTATTACCTTTGTTTTTTCATTTGTTTTGATGTGATAAGTTTTAGCTTTGTTGTATTGAATTCGGAAACGACTTCATCTATTTGTTTGTTTATGCCGCGACACAAGTCTTGCAAAACAGTCACATTATAACCGCGTTGCAAATATCCCATGATTGCATATTTAACACAGAAATCACTTGCGACCCCCATAATATAAACATGTGTATATTTTGCCCTAAAACCAATTAAACTTTTTTCAATTTTTTCTGGTTGTGCCCACACATCAAATTGATTTTTCAAAACATTATCACAAGGATACACCCATGTATTATGTGGTCGCACAGACAATTTCCAACCATGTGTTCTATACAAACAATGTGATGGGAATATTTTTGATTCTTCTGTTTTCTTGTATGTTTCTGCGTAATGCGTATCAAACGTTGCGATTGTTTTATCAAATTTAACATTACGCAAAAATTCATTTGCCGGTTCAATTAAAGATTCTGCGCCAGGAACATATAATTTTCCATCTGGCAAAACAAAATCGTTTTGCATATCAACTATGTGTAAAAGTCTAGTTTTCATTTTATTACCTCTTTGTTATTTTGTACGTTGTAAAATTTGGCTTAACACCATTTCTGTTTGTTTTTTATAAAGGCTTTGTTCTATTTCGGCGTGATATTCACAAGAATTTGTTGCACGTTTATATTTTTTATCCAGTCTGCCCAGGTTGTGCGCTGTGGCGGCTGCGATATCTTGAACATCACGCTGCATAACATCTTTGTCTATTACGCCGTCACACACGACACGAACCATTGGTTTATAAAACATTGTGTTTTTATCGTATGTGCGTTCAATACCGTTCTTTGCATTAACGCTGATTATTGGAAATTCCAAAGTTCCATATGATTGTTCGATGAAGCCATGCGATGTTATAACGTCCCCCATAAAATTGCCGTTACCATCCAACATACGAAGTATTTCTGTGGCACCTGGAATTGTACGTTTGATGGCATCCCCAGATATTTTCATTTTATCGACACCATTGATGCTTTTTAATTTATAGACACCACCCAATGATGGCTGGTCTGCGGCAGTCACCAGGTTTGTGCCTACCGCTAAAATATCGACCTTTGCACCGTTATCCCATAATTTTGATATAGAATATTCATCCAAATCATTACTTGCAATAATTTGGCAATCGTGCAAACCTGCGGCATCTAATAATTGACGCGCCTCAATAGACAATTCGGCCAGATTACCGGAATCCAAACGGATTGAATCCAAATGCACACCTGTTTTTTTGGATGCAGCAATCGCGTTTTTAACACCTTGGATTGTATCATATGTATCAACCAAGATTGTGGTGTTTCCTTGGTTGTGCAAAAGCCAGTTTTCAAAAGCCTCTGGTTCTGTGTCGTGGCGCATTACAAAACTATGCGCGTGCGTTCCAACCCAACCCAGATTATATTTACGCGCCGCATCAGCATTTGATGTAGTCAAAACACCACCAACGGCTGCGCTGCGTGTTGCACGCATACCATACATATCTTGTGCGCGGCGCAACCCGAATTCCATTACTGGACGACCACCTGCGGCATTAACTATGCGTGATGCTTTGGTCGCGATTAAACAAGATGCGTTTAATCCATTCAATATTGCGGTTTCGACCAGCCCAACCTGCCACTCTGGACCAGATACGCGAACAATTGGTTCGTTTGGAAACACCAATTCGCCCTCTGGGACGGCATCAATTGTCAAAGATAATTTTTGATTACGCAAAAATTCCAAAAATTCGGGTGTAAATGATGGTGCACCATCTTTGTTTTTGCAGCTTGCTAACCATTGAATAGTATCTTCTGAAAATCCGTAATCGTTCAGCCATTCCAAGACAGGTCCCAATCCTGCCGATACAGTATAGGCACCACCGAATGGATTTTTGCGAATAAACATTTCATATGTGGCTGGTTCGCATGCTTTGCCCTCTAAAAATGAAGTGTGTGCCATTGTCAGGTGATATTTATCCAGCCACATTTTTTCTGACATACTGTCACGCAAAATTTCCAAATATTTATTACGCAAATCATCATCTTTGATTGTGTCTGCGATTTTAAAAAGTTCATCAATTTTATTTGTCATTTTTTATCCTTTTGGTTTTATCTGGTTTTGTTATTTACAAAATGATAATAACATAATGATATTATTATTGTCAAGATGTTATTATCAAAATGTTAAAAACAATATAAAAACACAGTAAAAACAACGGATAAAATTTCGCGTATTTTTTATAAATCGATTCGAAAAATTAAAATTCATAGTCTAAAAATTTATTTTCAATACTAAAAAACGAAAAATAATAACAACGGAATAATACGGAGTATTTTTGCGCAAACAGTTCGTAATTTTACCTGATTTTTTTCTCGTCCACACCAAGTCTACACTTTGGCAAAAATTGCCCGAAAAGGCGGATTCTTGCGGTATATAAAAAATCTTTGCAAAATCTTCACAAAGTCCTTGACTTGTGCGGATTTTATGGTTATTATATGCCGCGTTATTCGGGCATAGTTCAGTCGGTAGAACAACGGACTGTTAACTTAATCGGGGCTTCAAACAAAGCAACAAAAATAATTTTAAAAAGCCGCAGATTTCTGCGATTTTTTTATACATAAAATTTTTAGTTATGATTTCATTGTGATATCAAAAAGCAATACATAGAATATGCTAAAAACTGCTATTTATTGCCCCACGTTTTTGATAAAATCACACTATGGTACACCGAAACTCCTGACACACTGATTTGCACATTTTTCAATGACGCTTTATCTTTTATTTTATAAACCACTTGAAAATAGCAATTTTTATCCTATAATTAAGAATGAAAGCCGATAATCCACTAACAATGGGGAGGCGGAAGAAGAACGGTGGCAGGTGACTGCGCTTATTAGAACTTCCCGGGATTGCCCGTTATAGCAAAAGACTCTTTTATGGTATGGCGAATCCAGCGAGAGTTGAAAAGGCAGCATTGGCGACAGTGTTGCGAAACAAGGTGGCACCACGTTGTGTCATGTAATCTGAAAAATGATATGCATGATATTTTACGTCCTTGTGTTCTTATTATAAACAGTAATAACAAAACACAAAGGAGGTTAAAATGTCAATGATAAGAACGCATATCGCCGAAATTCCACAAAAAATTGGCGAAACAATAACAGTCAAAGGTCACGCGCAAACGTTGCGCATACAGTCCAGTATTGCATTTATTGTCCTGCGCGAAATAACCGGAACCGTTCAATGTGTTATTGAAAAGGGATCGGCGGCCTTTGAGAAAGTAAAAGAAATCACAACAGAATCTGTCATATCTGTGACAGGTAAAGTTGTGGAAACAAAAAGCACAGAGTCCGGTTTCGAAATACAAGCATCCGAAATCGAAATAATATCTTTGGCCGAGGCGACACCGATACCTGTCACACAAAAAGGCAGCGCGGAAGTAACCCCGGAAAAATCGCAAGATTGGCGTTTCTTGTCTCTGCGTAGTCCACGCGGTGCAACGATAATGCGTGCAATATCTGCGATGACAGCCGGATATCATGAATACCTGACCAAACAGGGTTTCATAGAAATCCAAACACCAAAGATCATGGCAACACCATCGGAATCCAGGGCGGAATTATTCAAACTGGAATACTTTGGTCAAACAGCATACCTTGCACAATCGCCACAGTTATTCAAACAGATGGCGATTGCATCGGGCTTGGAACGTGTGTTTGAGGTTGCACCGGCGTTTCGTGCGGATCATTCGTTCACCACGCGTCACGCGACAGAATTCACATCTTTCGATGGTGAAATGGCGTACATTGAAAGCTTCGAAGAAGTTATGCACGAATTGGAAAGTGCGATTTCATATATGCTGACATCAATCAAAAAGACATGCGGTAAGGAAATCGAAAAGTATTTCGGTATTACGGAGTTCCAGTTGAAAAAGCCAATTCCACGCATAACGATGGCAGAGGCGAAAGAAATCCTGCATGAAATGGGTTGCGCATCTGAACAGCCTGACATCACAACAGCCGAAGAAAAAGCACTTGGCGATTACGTCAAGGAAAAGTATGGCTCTGATTTCGTATTTGTGACCGAATGGCCATGGGAATCACGCCCGTTCTATCATAAAAAAGCGATAGACAAGCATGGACATGAAATATCGGTATCTGCCGACTTGCTGTACAAAGGCGTTGAAATTGTGACCTGCGCCCAACGCGAAGAATCCTATGCCAAATTGTGCGAACAATTAAAAGGCAAAGGATTACACCAAGAGGGGCTACAATGGTACCTGGATTGCTTCCGCTATGGCATGCCGCCACATGGTGGCTGGGGCTTTGGTGGCGCACGATTCATCAAGCAGTTGCTGGAATTGCCAACGATCAGAGAATCAACATTCCTGTTCCGCGGACCATCACGTTTGATGCCGTAAAAAAGAAAAGGCGTTCGGGAACACCGAACGTCTTTTTTACATCTAAATATAGTTTGGAACTTCAGCAAGCGGAAATGTAATTGAAGATGTTATTTATGCGGATATGTTAAAGTTCTAAACATAACGCTATCATTCCATGCAACTCTTTATAAATGCTGTACCCAACGGTGTAATTTTGACCAACCCTTTTATCATATCTGTATCTAGATATATAACTTATTTAGCTGTCAGAGTGTTTATATTTTGACAACCCGTTAAATCTTTGTCGTTTGTAACTATAATGGCGTGTTCCGCCTCTGCTACATTAGCAATCAAAAAATCGTTGAATTCCATATGGGCAATGCTATCTGTTATAATGTCTGCATTTATCGAAAAAATTGTTGAACACAACTGCAGATTATAAGTGCTTTGTATTTGGTGTAAAATCACATTTATTTCTTTTAATACTTCTTTATACTGCAGGCAATCACGATGTATTTGTTTATTAAACTTAAATTTTTCATCTGAATTCAAAGAACCGTTTTGCTTTAATTTGTATTCCATTGAAGCATTTATATATCTATTTATAAATTCGCCCAACACAACTTTATCTATATACACATTAGCTCTACTTGAAGCTATATGTTCCACGATAGGACCATACTTTCGCGCCATTCTTTCATTTGGAATAAAACCATGCATATAAATCAATACATTTGTATCAAACACAAATCTATTACAATCAGCTGGTATATTGGGCCATGTGAATTTCATATTATTTTTTATATTTAGATATTGCGTTGCTCTTAACTGCATCTAGAGTTTTTTGAAACTGTTCATTCATATCAACAAAATTCAAGCAACTATCTATTTGTTCTACTGAATATTTTTCATATAAAGGACCTATAGCATTATTTAAAAATGCGGTTATCAATATCTCTATACCACTAAAAGATACATTTATAGACTCATTATTTGCCACAGCTTTATCTAATAAACGATATACTATATCTGCTTTATCTACAGATATCGCATACTTTGAGTCTATTTGCTCTTTAATGTAAAAAGTATATCTGTTTGACATATTTTTATCCTTAACAAGTTAGTGTTAGTATAATAGATGTTCCATCAAAATCAAATGGTAATTTCTCGGACCTATTTTGTAAAACATCAAAAACGATGTCATTAGCTACAACTATAAGGCTTCCGGTATAATTTTTAACCATTTCTTTTAGACTGTTCAGCCCTAAACCACCAGGTCGATCCACTATAGTTGTGTTATTTTTAGTAAACGCCCAACGAATCGCCTCTTCTGACGTTGTTATTGTCGATATCTTACTCTTGACCAATTTTGTCATACCAACCCCGATGTCTGTCAAACAAAAAGCAAATTCTCCTCGTTTACCTTTGTTCGGAAAATACTGTCCCGCAGAAAAAACTTTTCTTGTTTGTGAATGCAATTCGCAATTTGAAAAAATTTCTGCGAGACAATTTTCTATTTTTCCTGTAAAATCAGCAGGAAAAGGAAATTTTCCGACATTAAAATTAGTCTTTATGTATTCAATAAAATTTTCTATTTCTGTTCTTTCAAAAGACTTAACTGGAACGATAGTATTATACGGATCTACTACGGAATTATATTCAAAAAAACCATTTTTTAAAAACAAGTCCTTTATTGATGGCTTTGTTTCAGAAAAATCAAAACTCACAGAAATACCATTTTCTTCTATCCGCTGACGTAATATCGCACTTAACAAAGAAAACATAGCGCCATTTATCCACTCAAACTTAGGCTTTATTATGCACTTACAAAAAAACACGTTTTTTAATTCACCATTAAATCGGGACAGTGACAAAACAGAATCTAAGCTCGTATGAATGTCTCGTTTTAATTCCAAAGTGATATCATTCATACAATTCTCCAAATCGCGCAACAACATTATAACATAAATTCTCTTTTTTTGCAACAAATATTTTTTAAGAACCGAGCAACTCTTCACAATTAACAACAGAAAATCGCTTAAAACGACATATAGCAAATTTCGTCCGTGTGTCGTTTGATTTTTTTACATATCTGCACACCCGATATCAAAGCATGATTTGTTATATCATCATCCAAAAACCACCCCAGAAATTCGAACAAAAACCGCGCTCGGCTGATTATCTATTTAAATGTTCAAAATTTTACACACTATGGTACACTGCTGGGTATGATTACATGGCAAAAATCGCAGAAAATTAAGCACTATAAAATGTTTAAAAAGTCCTTGACTTGTGCGGACTTTAGGTATAATATAGGGTCTGTTATTCGGGCATAGTTCAGTCGGTAGAACAACGGACTGTTAAAATACCGGAAGTTCTTAGCAAAACCATTTGAACCCACCACAAAAAACCGCAGATTTCCGCGGATTTTTTTAACTCAAAATTTTTCAATTCTGATATCATATATGATATCTATGACCTAGCATATTAGGGCGATAAGTGGCAATAACTAGCACCTAATTTTGATAAAAACACATATTGACATACGGAGTCCATCGGTCATACGAAAAACACACCTAAAAATGCCCCCAATTTTTCATATCCGAAATCAATAATGATATCATACATGAAATCTGGTTAATTGCGCTTGATTTTATAAGCAGCATTTTAAACGAATAAACAACTGGACTTTTAACGAAAGATATTGATGAATACGACAACCTTAAAAAGGATTGTCGATGAAATATAAACATTTTGACGATATTGAACCCAATAATAAGACTGATTTTATTATGCTCTATTTCGCAGCATGTCGATCATTGCACGAGTTAGAAAACGCTATACGCAGAACCAATAACGGCAACCTAACCTGTCGCCAGGCATGGCTGCTCCGCCGCATCCAGCGCAAATTATTCCAAATGGCCGCAGTGTGGAAAAAGAAAGTTCTACACTAGTTTTTATTCGGCATAAACTTCTTTTATAAACTCTATCAGACCAGCAGTATTTAAGAAATAATTACCAGGATTATTATGCAATGCTTTTATTATATCCTTCCTTTGTGCAATCACTTTTGGGGATCTGTCATGGAAAAAGACATTAGAATAATCACAATCTAAAAAAGCAATATAATGAACATTTGGAGTATCTTCTGTAAACTTAATGAAATATGCGATTTCAACAATTTGTTTATTTTGACCGCCGCCCTCACCTTTCATTGTTTTTAATTCACAGATATAATAATGACCATTATGCTTAAATACAATATCTGGAAGCTTATCATGTTCAATACCACGAGATTCCATTTTTATGTTTAATTCACGCAACATGGAATCAAATATTCTTTTGTCGCCTTTATCTGGTAAAAAATAATAATCATCTTTTTGAATCAACTCTTCCGAAGTTCGTAATCTGTTAATTGGATGTTTATCAGTATTCAAGAAACCCAGTACTTTTTCTATGCTAGTTTTAGAATTTCTTTTATGAGAATAATTATCACACATTACTTGTAAAACTATATTGGAATAACCATGATTAGAGTATAAACCGTGTCTTTCAGAACAATATTTTTTCAACATTTCATAAATCAAATATTTTTTATCATCAAGATTCAATGTCTGATAAATCGCATATGTAAAATTATGAACCATAAAAAATTGTACAAAAGCAGAATAATTTATATATTCTGTTCGATCTAAAATGGCAATAATATCACCTATAACACCCTGTACTGTATCGTCCATAAATTCTTTGTGATAATTCCCATACAAAACCGAAAACGTTGTTATCAGATCCAACAATTTCTTATTGTTTGCTGTTAACTCATTATCTTCATCTTTCGTTGCCGGTATAACGATCTTATTTTTAGCATAATAAGGATCCAACAATTCTTCTGGATTATCTTTTGAATAATTAAACAATTCGATATTAGTTAGCATCAAACAAATCTCCTATCTTTATACCATTAGTCTTATAATAAGCCTTTTCCAAAATGGCCCGACATGTTAAAAAGTCCAATCTTCTGCGTCTTCTTCCATTTTTCATATTACCCTTGAATGGACTTAGAATGACATCATCTGTCGTATCACGAATATCGTTTAATATACGATTACATTCTGTAATAAATTCCGGCTTTCTATCATCAACCACATCGATGTTTACAAGGGTCAACAATCTTGAAGATACCTTTATTCCGTTATTCCAGTCATAGTCTATATTTTCTTTAAAATCGAATTTCAACATATTCTTCGGATTTGTAGAATCCACACATCTGACACCCAACCATCCGTTTCTATCGTTGAATATTATATCCACATCCTTGTGTGGGTATAATCTCATTTTTTCTATATTCCCCAAGTTATTGATATAAACATCATTCTTGTACACATTCACATCTTCAAGTTTCTTATTTTTTCCATCAAAACACGCTACTATAACCGGGGTATCGGTGTCTGTAAATGGATTATCTTCCAAAATAGTTATACTGTGCAGCCTGTTTTTATTTTTGTAATTGGAATTTATAAATGTTTCCGGAATGATTGCGACAACATATTCTTCTGCTTCTAGCATTTTATCTAATGCTATTAAATACACATCGTCATAAACAGAATCTTGGAAATATTTTTGTAAATCACTGGCAACACCTTTACGTGCAGCCGAATAATTACTGATGTATGGAGGGTTTGTAATAATAATGGCATTATCTATTGTTGGAATATGCAATAAAGAATCATTTACATCCCAAGCCAACTTTTCATCTATATCTAAACCTTTTAATTTTTTATAACCTAATTTCTCAGCAGCATTTAATAAATCACCTGCACCAGCGAAAGGATCATATGCAACACTGGTTCCTGTACTCAATATAAACTCTTTGACGTGTTCTTTTAACCAAACGTCTTCTTTTGTGAAAAACTGTCCATAGATGACTTTCTTCTTTTTCTCCATTTCTGAAACGCCTTTCCTTCACCTATATTATATACACAATATCGATTTTTTTGGAAGCACTTTTTAACTATACTATTAAAAAGTTTTTTAACTGGTTTTATAAAAAATATTATTGAAAAGACTGTAAATTATGCATATTATCAAATCATCACACAAATTGGAGCAAACTGTAAATGTTACGTATTAAGAAATTTTTTTGTTGGTTATGGGGTTCTGTGATAATGGTCTTGTTTCTCACTTTGTTAGGAACCCATGTTTATTACAAATATTTTCAAGCACCAGAATTATCATATATGATTAGAAATTATATCGTATTTTCTGGTGTAAACACCAACAAAGCCCATGTAGCATTGTTTGTAAACAACGAACCTGTTGAAAAATTGTATATGACAACCATAAAAATAGAAAATACTGGCGGTACTGTATTAGAAAGAAACGATTTTTCTGCTGAAATAGACCCTTTACGTATAACGGGAGAAAACATAAAATCTGTTTTTATTGATGCTAATAATTCTAAATTTAGTTCTGACACGCAAATTGTAGAAAAAAACGAAGAATTTTTGGTTAATTTTAATTGGTTAAATCCTGGCGATATTATAACGATAAATATATTGCGCGATAAAGCAAATTCAAAACTAAGTATAAAAGGTAGTTTTGCTAAAATTGGGACAATCAAAGAGATATTTTTTAAGGATTTGGTAAGACGACAAGCTTTGATACGCACTTTATTTGCTCTACCAATCATACTTTGTATTACCTTATTGATTACTGTACTATATTTTATTGTTCGCAATAAAATCTATTATGGTGTATTTTGGCTGTCTTTCAAACAATTTGCAGCTTGTGTATATGTGAGTGTTTATTATAAAAAAGATAAGAAAAAACGCAAACGCGTGCTTAAGGAAGTTACATCCGCCAAAGACGATAAAAAACTTCAAAAAATATTAGATAAATATTGTGGGTAATTTTCATATAACTGCCGATGGTTATAAAACACCCTTTACACCCAATTCTTTGCGCATTTTTGTACCAAACGCCACAATTTTGTCCGCCATTTCGTCCGCTTTAGCTTCTATCGCTCTTGCATCACGCATTTTGTCATAACACTGACATATTTCAGAATCCAATTTATAATACTCGTCATAAATTTTTTTAGATGCGTATATTATCATTTGCCCCTGAAGCGCATTAAACATATCTTTGCATTTCCGAGGCCATTGATGATTACGACGATATTTGTCGTGTTCCATCAACACCTGACACGCCTCAATATACAATTCTTCACGTTTCCGCATTATATGCAATTTACGTTCTCTGCGAGATTGTAAATACGACTGAACCCCTAGTCCAAACAATGTAATTAGTGCACCAATAACAATTCCAATCGCACCGATTAAAGAAGCAATTATTGTATCATTCATTTTTTTTCCATTTTGATTTATAACGCATCTTTTTGGCATACCCAAGTTCTATAAATATTTGTACAACAATTTCATTAAATGTTTTTTGAATTTCGTCTTTATAGCTTTCTCTATCAATTTTATTTTCAAAATGCAATTTAAGCGGTGGTAGCAATTTTTTCATTTCTTTTGAACCGTACATAAATACAGCGGCACGCGTTTTTTCATATTTCCCAACAATATGCTCATCATATACTTCCCCAACACCGTTAAAATCTGTGTCTAACAGCCCAAAAAACACGTCAAACACCGCAAAATAGGCTTCATTGCGTTTTTCTATAGAGCGAAATTTTTGCTCACGCACGCTCTTACGCCAATCTAAAAACCACGTAAAACCCGTTGTTATCAAAGCCCCAACAATAATTCCAAATATTTGTGAAGAAAAGAAATCTGCCCATGTCATTTTTTAATCCTGTTGCTTGTATATAACTTTTCTATACGGAGAATAGTGAAAAATTGAAATTTTTTCAATGATATTTTACTATTCGTGATTTTAATGTACAAATCAAGTATGAAATCATCATTGATTTCAATTGTGATTTTGCTAGAAACGACACACAGAATATTCTGTGTGTCGCTGTTAGCACTTTAACATACCGTCAAACACAAAAAAACACAACAAACAATAAGTTATATTCCAAAGGAATCAGGTGCTAATTTTCACTTTTTGCTTTCGTGTACGTATATGTGAAAAAAACACACAAAATCATACGAAAGCCGCAGAAAACTGACCCCAAAATTTATAATATAAAATATTCAGAAAGTCCTTGACTTGTGCGGATTTTAGGTATAATATAGGGTCTGTTATTCGGGCATAGTTCAGTCGGTAGAACAACGGACTGTTAACGGCGACCGAGCACCCTCCCTAACAGACGATAATTGTGAAAGAATGCGCTAATAACCGCTGGTTATTAAGAAAAGAAATTTGACCGTTTGCGCTAAAAGTCTATCAATATATGGTTTAACTCCAGATAACGTTTTACACGTGGTTTACACAGAACGTGTTTACACACAGTTTACACCAATTTTTCAACCCCGCAAAATACCGTTATACCATTCCGTTGTCCTTGCTACACACGGTTTACACACTGGTTACACACAAAAGTGATTTAGATGGTCAAAAAAGATGAGGAACACGAACTCCTGTTCCCCTGTCCTAAGCATTATAAATGCACTATTTCAATATCTGGAATTTTGCTTGCTATGTATTCTGCCGCTAACCTTCTGTGGCACATATCAGCGGTCTTTTCTGTGCAAAGTAAACATATCCTGTCCAGTTTATCGATATCACAATTTCGCAGTGGTTTGCGTGCGTTTAACAATTCGCGATATTTCTGCTCAAACTCGCCCCAAGCAAGTTTTTTATCTTTATAATCAGCCAAAAATTCTCCGCTTGGTGCAAATTCTGGATGATATTCATAACGATTCCCAAGCACCGCCGCCAAGTTATCACCATTATAATATGGCACATAAGTGCTCGTCCGCCAAAGCCGAATGTCCCACACACAACTTATGCGTGCCGCTGACATCACTTCCAGAAAAACTTCTGGCTTTTTTCCACTAAAACCAATCGTAAATATCTTTGTCATATCAATACAAAAATAACCCATTAAGCATTAAATAGCAAATATATAAAAATATGTTTACAAGAAATACTGTTTTTGTAATACTCCTATGTAAGGGCTTTTAATATGAAAATCTCTAAAGATAAGTTGTTGCATAATCTTATTGTTGATTCACGACAACAATATGCATTGTATTTTAAAAACAGAAATGAGATAATAGAACAATATTGCAACTGTGACCCCAACACAAATTTTCGTATGGCATCCGTAACAAAACAGTTTATTGCGTTTTCTGTTTTGTGCTTGGCTGAATCTGGTGTCGTTAACATAAATACAAAATTATCACAAATTTTTAATGATTTGCCGGAATATATGCAAGACATTACAATTCGTCATTTGCTAACACATACATCTGGCATTAGAGATTACGAGGATCGTCCGAATATTGGTCGAAAACAGATAACTGATTCACAAGTGTTTGCCTATCTAAGAACATTAAAGAGCGGATACTTTAAACCAGACACAAAATACAGATACAGCAATGGCGGATATATAATCTTGGGACAAGTTATTGAAAAAATATCAGGTCAAAAATTATCAAGCTTTGTCCGAAGTTCTGTATTGTTACCGGTGGGTATGCACAATTCCTTGATATATACCCAGGGTGTTTCAAAAATAAAAAATCGTGTTTATGGTCATAAAATAACGAACAACAATCGCATGATTGTTTTTGATCAAGGACCAGATACGGCAACTCAAGCAGATGGAGGACTTTATTCATCTATACATGATTTAAAAAAATATTTACGTTTTATTCAACAATCATCTTTGGCAAAAAAGATGTTTGCGCCGAATATATTGCCCAATGGTGTGAATACTAAATACGGATTTGGGTTGCGGGTATTAAAACACAAAAATTACAAAATTATATATCATTGTGGCGAGACTTGTGGAACAAACACAATAATTGGTTTTATACCACGTTTGGATATAGAATTTGCATTTATGACATCTTTAAACGGTATAGATACTGAAATATTTTTTAAAAACCTATTGCATTGTTTATAGCAAGGCATGTAATTTATATACAACAACTATTTATGCTACATATTTTTGCTAAAACAGTTCGTATTTTTTACCTGATTTTTTCTCGTCTACACCATGTCTACACCGAGATAAATTTTACCCGAAAAGGCGGATTACTAGGGCAGACGAAAATTCTTTGCAAAATGTTTAGAAAGTCCTTGACTTGTGCGGATTTTAGAGTTATTATATGTCGCGTTATTCGGGCATAGTTCAGTCGGTAGAACAACGGACTGTTAACGGCCACAGAGAGATTCCCCTAACAGCCTATAATTGCGAAAAAATGCTCTAATAACCGCTGGTTAT
>JAFXVB010000002.1 GCA_017534945.1 Alphaproteobacteria bacterium
AATCAATATTTATGATGAAATTGTCACACAGATTGGGAATATAAAAAAACTCGCCAGATGGCGAATTTTTTGTGTTTTTGCCCGTCTTTGCTTTGTAAGATTCAAACTGCACTTGCGTCAGCCTTCCGTTTCGAACCTTCGGTTCGCTTCCGTCATAAAAATTTTTGTCCGCCTTCGCCGATAAGTGTGAAATATGATTCAAGATTACGAACAATGCTACGCCGAGGCACTCAATTTTGTTAAGAAAAAATCACCCGAATGGGTGATTTTTACTAACCAAAATTGGTGGTGGCTCTGATCGGATTGTATAATTCCCTGCCAAAATCAATCCAATCACTTTGTTCTTGGTGATTTTGGCGGGCCCCTTTCACTACGCTGGCGCTTCGTTCCGAACCTTCGGTTCGCTTCCGTCATTTCCATACATAAATAAAAAACACCCACAAGGGGTGTTGTTTATTTTTGGTGGCTCTGATCGGAATCGAACCGATACTCATTGCTGAACTTGATTTTGAGTCAAGCGCGTCTACCAGTTCCGCCACAGAGCCATTACCGCAACCGCATTACTTTGCAGTTTTTGCGGAAACTTTCTTAACCAAACGGGCCGAACGGTTTGCCTTGCGAACAGGTTTTTTCGCAGGTTTTGCAGGTTTGCCCGCCTTTTTTTCAATGGCGCGTTTAATTGCCGCCATTTCATCTGTTAAACGTGAAATCGGTTTCGCCATCACATACGCATCCAAACCGCCATGTTTTGTCAAAGTACGCAAACCAGCAGTAGAAATACGCAATGAAAAATCGCGAGCCAAAATATCACTATGAAATTTTAATTTTTGTAAATTTGGTAAAAAAGTGCGTTTGGTTTTGCGTTCCGAATGGGACACATTATGACCAACAGTTGTCTTTTTACCAGTAACATCACATACGCGTGGCATATCATTAATCCTTTAATTAGCAGGGGTAAATTTATAACAAAAATCCCACAAAGTCAAGAAATAAATTAAATTTTATGGGTTCTTGTCACGATTGACGATTTTTATGTAGCATTCGTACACTGCAAATCGTCAATCGTTTCCAATAATCCCATAAAATTTAATTTCTTGAAAATTACCCAGCGTGGGCGGGGTCCAGTAAATCAGATACTTTTTTCACTGGGGTAAAAGTTGTGTTTGGAACCTCTATGAATACTGTATGCCAATGTGCCATTGCGCCATTCCATAACCCGGGTTTTTCCATTGCGCGCAGGGGACGACCGTTTAAAGATTTTTCGGCTATAAAGCCTGTTTTTGGGTCGATAAAATGGTTTAAATTGAATTTCTTTCCATGCCAATCACGAACGCCACATACCAAATCCACCGGATTAAAGTGTGTTGATTTGTTCATAATATCGCGGGATTCGGGGGCAATTTGACTGGATTCTGTGATTTGTAATGTGTCAAATTTTGCATGATTTTTCACCCAAAACGGTCCACCGCCGGGTGCCCCTGTGTTTTTTACAACGCCGCAAACGCGCAATGGGCGGTTCAATATTGTCATGAATTCGTCTTGGGATATTTGAGATTTTTGCAGTGGTTCATTTAATTCTTGTTCAATAAATTTGCGTAATTCTGTTTCGTTGTATGTGCCGGAATCCAAATCGTGCATATATTGAAATATGCGCCTTTGAAGGTTGATTAAAACACCGCCTAATAATTTTTTATAATTGATTGTATCGGTGCGTGCCGTATCATTTGTGATGTTGTCTATATTTTTTATAAAGATTATATCCGAATCGATTTTGTTTAAATTTTCAATCAAAGCGCCATGACCGGCGGGTCGAAAAACCAATTTGCCGTTATCATCGCGAAAAGGTGTGTTGTCAAAATTTACGGCAATTGTGTCGGTTGATGGGTTTTGAATTGATGTCGTGATATTAAATTTTACATTAAATTTTTGTTCTGTTGCCGGTATAATATGTTCCATCAATTTGTTGAATTTATCTATGTGTTCTGGGGATAATGTAAAGTGTATGTTTACAATGCCGTTGGATTCTGCGTATTGGGCACCTTCGATTAAATGTTCGTGTGCAGCGGTTCGAACATCGTTTTCGTATTTATGAAATGCAATTAATGCCTTTGGCAATGCGCCAAGGTTTAGTTTATCTGGGCATAACATTGCATTAACAATGTCGTGCGTGGTTGGTGTTGTTGGTAAGAATTTTTTCAATTCATCATAAAAAGCGAATCGGTTTATGTTTTGGACAACTGTATTTACTGTATCGTTTGTATTATTGGTTGATAAAAAATCAAACATATCTTTGAACATGCGGGTCGCAGCCCCAGATGCAGGAACGAATTTTGTAATTTGATAATTTTGTTTTTCGTTGTCATATAAATTTATGAAATAATTCGTCGCCACAGTATCAAATTGTAAAATACCATCGCCGATTGTTGCCGGACGGGTAATGTTTGCAAATGGAAACCCAGATATAAAATCAGCAATTTGTTGTTCGACATTTGCCACAGATAATCCATGTTCGTTGATTTGTTTTATGTCGTTATTTGAAAACATGTTTTTTTCTCCCTTTGGTGCATAAAATAAAATCCCAATCATGGATATGGGATTATTTTTTTGTTGCGATATACAGCGCATACAGCCATCCAATACCCGTCCAGCCAAGCAACCAACTGTATATCCGGATTAAAGCGCAATCGGTTTTGTTTTTCTTGGTTTGAACCCCAATCCATGCCGGCGCCAATATGATGGCGATGACGACCACTAATGCTAATGCGTATTTTGCGTATAAAAAAACAATACCTGACCAATTCATTTTTTTAATAAAGGGGGCATTTTGTTTTGCCCCCCCGTACACTTGTTCAAATTATAGACCATATTTTGCGTTTGTGTCCAGTTCTTCTTCGATACGCACCAATTGATTATATTTTGCCATACGGTCGGTGCGTGACATAGACCCTGTTTTAATTTGACCGGCATTTGTTGCAACCGCCAAATCTGCGATTGTTGTGTCTTCGGTTTCGCCACTGCGATGTGAAATCACAACGCCATAGTTTGCATCTTGGGCCATGCGGATTGTGCGCAATGTTTCGGTAAGTGTGCCGATTTGATTTAACTTAATAAGGATTGCATTTGCGGCACCCATTTCAATTCCGCGTTTTAAACGAATCGGATTTGTGACAAACAGATCATCACCAACCAATTGGATTGTGTTGCCCATTTGTTCGGTCATACTTTTCCATCCACCCAATCTTCTTCGGCCAAAGCGTCTTCGATAGAAATAATTGGATATTTGTCGCACAAATCCATAAAGAATTTAATCATATCTTGGGCAGATAATTTTTTGCCTTCGAATTCATAAATACCATTACGATAAAATTCAGATGCAGCAATATCTAAACCAATTGATATTTGGTCGCCGGGGATGTATCCAGCTGTACGAATTGCGTCCATGATTGTCGATAATGCCATGTCGCAAGAAGTAAAGTTTGGCGCAAAGCCACCTTCGTCACCGACATTTGTAGAATTGCCGCCGGCTTTTAAAATTTTTTTCAAATTATGGAAAACTTCACATCCCATACGGATTGCTTCGAATTCATTTTTTGCGCCATTTGGAATAATCATAAATTCTTGGGCATCCAATTTATTATCGGCATGTACACCACCGTTTATAATGTTCATCATTGGACGTGGTAAAACACAGGGGTCTGGATTGCCATAAATTTCAGCAATATATTTATACATCGGGATATGTTTTTGATTTGCCGCGGCATGTGCCACCGCCAAAGATACCGACAAAATCGCATTTGCACCCAATTTTTCTTTGTTTGATGTGCCATCTAAATTCAGCATTTTTTCATCAATTTCTGTTTGGGATGTTGCGGTCATACCGATTAGTGCCGGACGAATAATTTCGTTCACATTACGAACGGCAAAAAGAACGCCTTTGCCCATATATGCATCGCCACCATCGCGCAATTCCAATGCTTCGGCAGATCCGGTTGATGCGCCACTGGGGATACTGGCACGACCAATTGCGCCACCAGATAAAATAACATCGCATTCAACGGTTGGATTGCCACGTGAATCCATAATTTGACGAGCATGAATATCGGTAATTTTGAACATTTTAAATTTTCTCCTATGAAATTTTATTTGCCGGGGTATTTTATGCATAAATGAAAAAACTTTCAAGTCGAATTTAAAAAAAAAATAAGAATTAATGTTTTTTCGTCTTTTTTAATGGGTTAATTTGTGGTATAATGCATTGACGATTATAAGGAAGACGACCCACATGTTTCTGCAAAGATGTTTTCACAGTAGGTTTATAATTTGTGCGATGTTTGTATCGTTGTTTTCCGTACATGTCGCATATGCAGCAGATCCTGTGAAAGCGATAGAAATCAATGATTCTGGTAATTGTGTTGCGGACAGTGTTGAAAACGCCAAGGCTGTTCATTGGGATAGTAGAACAAATACATGTATTGTTGATACATGTGCAGATAACTATACATTATATGATAATCAATGTATAAAGTCGTGTGACAGAGAGGTATTAAATGCAAAATATGCCAAAGATGGTTATATGCAGGAAGATAAGTGTATAATAACATTGTGTGTGGATGGTTATGATTTAGATACACAAGACAATTTATGTAAATCTCGTGAATCTGGGGGTAGTTCTGGGACAACGGTGACGGCGGATTGTGGTAAGAATTTGTTTAATCCGCAATTGATGACCGAAGGTGGATTTACATATACATCATCAAATTATTTATTCAAAGGAAAGTTTTCACGTGCATATAATGCATTGAATCATACATACAGTGGTGATTTTTTATCTAACTATTACATGTCGAAATATTCGTATGGGTTGCAAAAAGATACCAAGTATAAATTAACATATCAAATAAAATGCGATGAAAATGACATTGGTAATATGTATATAGGGATGTTGCTGAAAGACGGGGATACAGAAACCAAAGAAATACCAAATAATGTATGCAGTGGTAATACAGGATTGCAAACAGTGACACTTCGTGGTGGTGGTAATGGTACAGATGTAATAGGTGTATTTTTGGGCAGGTTAGGGGATACTGATTATACTGGGGATGTTGAAATATCGAATGTGATGTTGGTGTTGGACGATGAAGATACATCGCGTATGATACCGTATGGACCATGTATAAAGATATCTACGAAAATGGCGACGGCGACACGTGCGACGGGTGTTGAAGAAAGATTGTCAAATGTGCGTAGTATAATAAGTGATTTAATAACGCGGACGCAAGAAAATGCGAATGGAATAAACGGATTGCAAAACGAAAAACAAACACGTCCAGTGGATTCTAATGCGTGTCCATCAAACAAAACATGTTTATTGGTAAAAGACACCGGCGGTCATAATAATTGGTATGAAATTATGACATGTGATTCTGGGAATTTCTTTGATACTGGTGCGATTGATCATCCGATTTATGGTAATTTTGATACTGAAGAGCCATTTGGGTTTAGAGAAGGAAATAATGTTAGTTATATATGTGAGGATTCTGATGCAGGTTGCACAGATGGCGAATGGGTGTCTTCATACGAAAATGGTTTGGTTTATGGTGTTGCACAAAGTTTGTCTATTTCAAATCCGGTTGGGTCAATTGTGACATTACCAACAATGGGTTTGGTGTCTGGAAATGTTTGTGTATGTCGCGCCACAGATTATCGTGTTTTGGATACAGATACAAATACATATGGTAGTCGTGTTCATATCAATACTGATAAATGGGTGGTTGCGGGTGCGCCGGTAGAGGGGTCGTGTGCGTATGCGTGTTCGCGGTTTGATGTGGACCAAGATTTTGGTAGTATGTTGAAACGTAATTATTACAGTTATTTAGATAATTCATGTATGCCGGGCGTATCACAGGCAAATATGTGTTATTGGGATGCCAGTTTAGATGCGGTTGTATCGGGTGGTGTTGGGGTTGATGTTGGATGGATTACGAATAATAATAATACCTCCGATGCTGAGCGAGATGGTGATTGTCGCACCGGCGAATATTTTGCAAGTAATTCACATTGTGCGGAAAGTGTTTTCAATATTGGTAATTGGTTAGTTAGTTTTGCGTCAAATAATGGCGGTGTAAATCAAGGATATGTTTGGGGAATATCGGGCTATACCACTGTGCCATCAGGAACTGTGACGGGCGATATTGTTAATGTTCGTACGGATAGTGTGCATTGGCGCCCACAATCAGGCGAAAACGCGATAGTTTGTGTTGTTCGTGGCAGCAAGACCCCAACGGCCAGTGAAGAGTCAATAGCATCGGGCGCTTATACGTCGGCGGGTTATTACAAGGCTTTCGTTGCCTCTGTGACAGATGCGGATTATTATGACAATGGTGCATACCATACTTATAGTGCATATGAAATGTGTGCCATTATGATGGGACGAAGAACAAGTGCTGTTGAGGATTATTATGATGAATTGTTGGGTGATTGTCCGCGTAATAATTAAAAATAAGGTTTGTGTGGGTAAAAAGGTCGTGGGAATTCCTGCGACCTTTTTTATATCTTGTTATATGAACGGAAAACTTCGCGGATTAAAAATATACACATGTCGCGAATTGCATCACGTGACGCATCCATATATTCGCGTGGATTAAAGTTTTCAGGGTGTATGTTCATGTCGCGTCGAATTGCCGCCGTTGCCGCCAATCGTAAATCACTGTCTATATTTATTTTGCAAATGTGTGTTTTTGTTGCGGCGAATTTTAATTGTTCGATATCAATTCCCATTGCGTTTTGAATTTTGCCACCGAATTTATTTATGTCGTCAACCAAATCAGTGGGTACGGTGGATGCGCCATGCAATACCAATGGGGTGTTTGGAATTTGTTCTTGGATTTGTTCCAATATATCAAAACGTAATTTTTCGTCCGCGGATTTTCTTTTGTATGCACCATGAGATGTCCCAATGGCAATCGCCAGCGAATCGGGGTGTGCATCGGCAACAAATTGTTTTGCGATATCTGGGTCGGTATATGTCGATTTCGTGCCAAATGTGTTTTCGTCTTCGAATCCGGCAAGTTCACCAAGTTCTGCTTCGACCGATATATCGCGTGCATGGGCATAGCGGACTATGTTTGCGGTGGCATTGATATTTTCGATTAAATCGCGTTTACTGAAATCCAACATAACACTTGAAAATCCAATGTTAATTGCGCGCATGCACGATTCAACAGATGAACCATGATCCAAATGCAAAGCGATTCGTTCGTGTTGATCAATTCTCGTTCCGGCAATTATGCCAATCAGCATGTTTTCGCCCATGTATTTCAAAGCCGATTCGGAAATTGCGATAATGACCGGACTGTGTGTCAATCGTGCCGCGGATACAATTGCTTGGATTGTTTCCATGTTATATGCGTTAAAAGCCGGAACAGCAAAACCACCGCGCAGTGCGGATTCAAAGGTGTTTTGTGTGTTAACCAAGCCCAATTCAGCATATTTCATGGGATGTTCTCTCTCTTTGCCTGGGATTATAGCAAACATTGTACATTTTTGACCAGTATTTTTTTGTGTTGGTGGCTTGACTGTGTAAAATTTTGTGTAATAATAAAAGAGAAGTGGACGAAAAATCGTTCGCAAAAACAATTATAAAGGACAAAAATATGAAAAAATTTTTAGCTTTGATTGCTTTGGTCGCAGTTGCAGGTTGTGCCAGTTATTATGATTATTACAAAGGCGGTGTTCGCTATACCCAAGATGGCGAAGATTGCATTTATTACAGTGGCGAATTCGCGCGTCATTATTCTAATAAAGTTAATGCGGCGGATTTGGATAAAAAGATTGTTTATCGTAATACACGTTGTGCTGATTTATATGCTCGCGATATGGCGGGTCAAGAAGCACGTCAAGAACGTCGTGTTTTAACACCGGCTGCGGAAGTTGTTGAAGCAGAACCAGTGGATGCACCACGTACAATTGTTGTACAACCAGCACCAGTTAAAAAATCTTGCGGTTGCAATACATGTGGTCGCAAAACAACAAAACAATATGTTATTGTTTCTGGGATGTAATCAATTGTAATTGAAAAAAATTATAGTGCTGCACGACTGTGCAGCACTTTTTTGTTTGAATATATGCCGTAATTGTGGTAAAATTGTATCATAAGTAAAAGGAGTTTTTATATGAAAAATTATGCAAAAGTTTTGGTGTTTGCCGCATTGGTGGCGTTAATTGTCGTTCCGGCACAGGCGTTGGATGTTTCGCCGTCAATGTGTGAACTGATTGGAAAAATGCAAGATGTATTTAAACTGTTGCGAATTTTGGCGTTTGTGGGTGCTGGATTTTATATGGCGTCTTGGGCGTGGGGATATATCGTTGGCGGTAAAGATGGTGCCTTTTCTATTGAAGATGTCAAAAAGAAGGGTATTGGTTTGTTGGTTGGTTTTACATTGTTGTTTGCCATCGGTATCGTTATTTCGTTCCTTTTGGGTGCGCAAGATGCGGGCGGTAAAAATTGCCTTACCGAAGGTTGGGGTAAATAAAACCAGTTTGATAAAAATACAGGCGGTCAAATGATCGCCTGTTTTTTTTTAAATCTTGTTTTTTTCGTCCCCGGAATTTGCCAATGAATATAACACAGATGATATTAATGATTGATAGGGGACATGTTGTTGGTTGGCCAATTCTTTTATTTTATCCAAAATTTCGTGTGGGATACGCATGTTTATAACGCAATCGCTTTTGTTAAAAGTGCGGTATGCGGCGTATTCTTTCAGCAATGCTTCGATATTCATAATGAATAATTGCTGCATAACATTTGGCATGGTTTTAACCTCTATACTTTATACAACACAATCGTCTTTACGACAGTCTTTACAGTTGACTATATCAATGTATTTACAATTGTCAATACATTTGTAAATATGGCTGTAATCACGCGTGTGTGGGCTTTTGTGGTGGCAAATGTATAGGTTTAAATAAATTTGATTTTTGTATTTTTGTATCTTAAGATTTGTGTGCATAAATATGTGTTTTCAAGGAAAGGATTTTATAATGCTGAAAAAATTTTTTGCGGCTGTTTTATGTTTATTTTTATCAATGCCGGTGCGTGCAGAATTAAAGGTTGATATTGTTGCCGGTAATGTGTCGCCAATATCTGTTGCGGTCCAAAAGGTAGAGATTGGTAAAGGAGTGGCAAAGGCCGATTCCGATATGGTGCGAACGGTTGTGGAAAATGATTTAAAGTCAACCGGGTTGTTCCGTATGATAAATCCAGATGCATTTCCGCAATTCGTGAAATTTAATGATATGCCAGACTTTAAGTTATGGTATGCAATAAAGGCCCAGGTTTTGGTGCAATCAAAAATGACCAAACAAAAAAATGGTATGTATAAATTAGAATTCTATGTTTGGGATTTAAATGGTAAAGAGCAGATAGAGGCGCAAAGTTTGGCGGCATCAAAAAAATCTGTGCGGCGTATGGCGCATTTAATGGCGGATGCAATTTATGAAAGATTAACCGGCGAAGTTGGATATTTTGATACTCAAATTGTATTTATTGCAGAAACAGGTGATGTTGCAAACCGTATTAAACGTATGGCGATTATGGACCAAGATGGTTATGGTATGCGGTATTTGTCTGATAAAAATACTTTTGTTATGTCGCCGCGGTTTTCTCCAAATATGCGAACAATTGTTTTTTTATCATATCGGGATGATAAACCTATGATTTGGACTTTGGATTTGGATAGTGGGGCGCAACGGCGATTGGGTGAATTCGGTGGTATGAATTTTGCGCCAAGATTTTCACCAGACGGAAATAAAGTTGCGATGTCTTTGGTGCGTGATGGAGATACGCATATATTTGAATACAATATTGAAACACGTGAATTGCGACAATTGACATTTGGTCATTCTTTGAATACATCGCCTTCGTATTCGCCAGACGGAACACAATTGGCGTTTAATTCTGATAAGTCCGGCAGTCAGCAAATTCATGTTATGGATTTGGCAACAGGTGCGGATGAACGGATTACATTTGGTGCGGGGCGGTATGCAACACCGGCGTGGTCGCCAGACGGACAATTTATTGCTTTCACCAAAATCGCCGATGATACTTTTTATATTGGTATAATGG
>JAFXVB010000023.1 GCA_017534945.1 Alphaproteobacteria bacterium
AGGAAGTTTCATGCAAAAAATATGTCAAAGCTGTGCTATGCCGATGAACGATGAATCTGTATTTGGAACAAACAAAGACGGTTCTAAAAATTCAGATTATTGTATTTATTGCTATAAAGATGGTCAATTTCTTCAACAAGCAACTATGGAAGAATACATCGAAATGATGGTTCCGTTCGCGTCTCAGGCAAATATGACTGGTGATCAAATGCGTGAATATTGTCAAAAAATATATCCGACATTAAAAAGATGGAAAAAATAAAACGACCACCAAAACGGAGGTCTTTTTATTTTGGCAGGGCCATCTGTGCAATTCACGAGCTGATTTTATTCACAATTTGTTGCAGTTTGGGAAAGATGTTAAGTTATTTTTGAACTTGTAATACTAAAATTGCTAAGATATAATCGCATTGCAAAAGGATACATAATGACAAAAGAAGAACAAAAACGAGAAAGGAAATATAATTATCTCGGTACATGTGCAATAATTGTTTTATTCGGTTGTACCATTTACATGGTGGGTGGTGTCATAATACCAAGAGGAATAAAAGAAAAGGAAGAAAAAGCCAAGCAAGCTGTTATCGATAACAAAGTGAAACAATACGAACAAACATTGCCTTATTACAAAGAATATCTACAAACCAAGGAACAAATCACACAATATCGTGATAGTTTGCAACGTGTGATAAAATAGTTCGTAAATGTGTGAAACGGTGTGTGTTTTCAACACCTAACTTACGAACTCGTGAAAGCATTAGAAATCCAATCAAAAAAACACCCAAACGGTGGCCTTTTTATTTTGGCAGCCCCACTCGGATTTGAACCGGGATTCTCGCCTTGAAAGGGCGGTGTCCTAACCATTAGACGATGGGGCCAAAACTCTGTAATGCCGACAAATTTTATATGAAAAAATATCACTTGTCAAGTATTTACTGTCGAAATACGGGGGTTATTCCCTCCAAACCACAGATTCGAATTTAGAATTTATATAATTCCGCAATTCAGTGTTATTAAAAAATTGTTCGCGGGCCTCGGGGGTGGTCGCGTGTTCTGCATCCTCGAAATGAGGTTGATATTTTTGGATTGCGATTTTTTTTACACCGCGTCCGGCACAATCCTGAACAATTTCCATCAAATCATCTTTGGTGATAAAACGCGGGTCGCATGTGACACGAACCTCGAAATCTTTGCCGGTTGAAATCCAAAAATCTAATGATTTACTCATTTGGTCGTATGCAATACCATTTCCAACCAGTGATTCATATTTTGCGCGTGTTGCCTTGTAATCAATGCCCGCCCAATCAACAAAAGGTGCCGCACGTTTTAATAAATCAGGATAAAAACCATTTGTGTGCAATCCAATTGCAAATCCCAATTCCCGCACACGTTTCATATACTCAATGGTGGCATCGCCTTGCATCAACGCTTCGCCACCAGAAAAAACGATGGCCTCTAAACGTCCCGTACGTGATTTAATCCAATCAAATGTTTTTTCCGGGTCGTATGGACCATCACCAACCTGTAATAAATGGGGATTGGAACAATACGCACACCGCAAAGGACATCCAACCAAGAACAGCACAGCCGCCAATTTTCCAGGATAATCAATTGTGGTGAACGGAACCAATCCCCCAATTTGAATTTCGCGCATAACTTTAAGCCGCTTTCTTTAACAATTCCTGATGACGAGCCCCCGTAGTCAAACAATTACATTCTTTGAAAGTATTGCGTTCTTCAAATTCCGCGCGTTTACCAATGTTAAAGTTGCTTACCGGACGGTAATATCCCATTGCGCGTGAAAATTTTTCGCATGGTGTTCTTAAATTTGTTTCTGGGTTCATCGTTTTCCTCCTTGTTATTTTTTTTGTTTGTTAAACTGTTTATATCAACCATCACAGGTCGAAATTTTCATTATGGCAATCAGCACACTCTCTATTGCTGTTTGCCGCAATTTCCGCATCACACTTTGGACAGAAATCATATGCCCCCGGCAAATAGCCATGTTTTGGACATATTGAAAATGTCGGTGTCAATGTCATGTATGGAATCTTGTAATTTCCAAAGATTGTCCGTACAATTTTCATTGCCGCATCGGCACTGGATACGGGTTCGCCCATATACAGGTGGAACATAGTTCCGCCGGTGTATTTGCGTTGTAATTCTTCTTGGTGTTCCAATGCAACAAATGGGTCATCTGTATAATTCACAGGCAGTTGTGTTGAATTAGTATAATATGGCGCATCCGGTGTTCCCGCGGTAATAATATCAGGATAATTCTTTTTATCTGTTTTTGCGAAACGATATGAACATCCTTCGGCCGGTGTCGCTTCCAGGTTATATAAATTGCCGGTTGCTTCTTGGTAATTCGCCAAATTGTCGCGGATAAAATCCATAACATCCAAAACCAATTTCTTACCAAATACAGATGCAATGTTTTCGGCGCCGTTTGTAAAGTTCAAAACCATTTCATTTGCGCCATTTACGCCGATTGTCGAAAAGTGATGATTCCAATCGCCCAAATAACGTTTGGTAAATGGATACAAACCGCGTTCCATATTCTTGGTAAGAATACGGCGTTTGATTTCCAAAGAATCGCGTGCCATATCCAATAATTTCTTTAATTCGCGGAACAAACCTTCGCGGTCGCCTTTGTGCAAATAACCCAAACGCGACAGGTTGATTGTCACCACACCCAAAGAACCGGTCTTTTCCGCAGATCCAAACAAACCGCCACCGCGTTTCAGCAATTCACGCACGTCCAAACGCAAGCGACAGCACATAGAACGCACATCCGTTGGATTTAAATCAGAATTCAAGAAATTCTGGAAATTTGGTAAACCATATTTCGCCGCACATTCAAACAAAGGTTTTACATTTGGATGTTCCCATGGAAAATCGTCAGTAATATTATATGTTGGAATAGGGAAGGTGAACGGACGTCCCAAAGCATCGCCTTCGGTTAAAACCTCTAAAAATGCTTTGTTAATCATATCCATTTCGGCCTGCAAATCGCCGTATGTAAAGTCAACCTGTTTCCCACCAATAAATGGACGTTGTGCGCGCAAATCCTTTGGACATGTCCAATCAAATGTAAAGTTGATAAACGGTGTTTGTGTTCCCCAACGACATGGCACAGCACAGTTAAAGATAAGTGTTTGCATAGAATTTTTAACATCTTCGTATGTCAATTTATCAATACGAACATACGGTGCCAAATATGTATCAACCGACGAAAACGCCTGGGCCCCAGCAAATTCATTTTGCAAAGTCCCAAGGAAATTCACCATATGTGAAATTGCTGTTGCCATATGCTTTGCCGGACCACATTGCAAATAACCCGGAACACCGTTAAACCCTTCGTATAACAATTCACGCAAAGACCAACCGGCGCAATAACCACTAAGCCACCCAAGGTCATGAATATGCAACGCGGCGTTTTTATGTGCATCCGCAATTTCTTGGGGATACAAATGCAACCAATATTCCGCAGTAACGCGTTCACTGGTCCGTAAAATAAGACCACCAATAGAATAGCCGATGTTCGCGTTTTCTTTGACGCGCCAATCGGCCTCTGTCACATAACCATCAATAACCTTTACCGCATCAATATTTGCATCGCGGATTTCGCTGTGTTTTTGACGATATATAATGTATGACTCTGCGGTTTTATATGCGCGTGAATCCATCAAAGTTTGAACAACGGTTTCTTGAACCTGTTCAACGGTTGGAATTGTATCGGCAAATTGTATATCCAATTTATTTAATACAAATTGTGTGATTGTGAAAACCTGAGATTCATTTAATTCATGTGTAACGGCCACAGCCTTGGAAATTGCATCATAAATTTTTGCCGCATCAAAATCGACAGTTTCCCCAGAACGTTTAATGATTTTTGTCTGCTTTGTAAGAAATGTAAGTTCACCCATATTTTTGTCCTTAAATCTATATGTAGTAATTTTTGATTTTGTCTATAACAATATATAGTATGGCGAAAATAATCTCAATAAAGAAAAATACATTTTTTATATTTTTTTACTTGCATTGCACAAATGGTATGATTTCCGGCGTTTTTTATGGTGCGAATCGTTGAAAAATTGACACAAAACACCAATTTGTATGCCGAAAAAAGTCTTTTTTTGGAAAAATACGATTCGAAAAACACCTAATAACACAAAATATAGTGATAAAAACTATAATTGACCACTATATGTTGACAAAATAATATAAAGTTTGATAAATACGATAATCAAATGTATAATATATGTAAAGGATAGATATCAAAGGATGTTCATATGGCAAATAAAAACACTAAATTGCGCGAAGTTTTACTTAATAACGTGGAATATTTAATTGATCATGTTTTCCAGAAACGTGTAAATGCGGTGGACGAACAAATAACTAAATTAAAATCTGTGTTGGATAATTTAGATGGCCAAATGAAAACTATAACCACAGAATACAGGGAACAAATATTTGACCCTAATACTCTTGATATAAAAGCTGTGTCTGGTGACGATAAAGATATAATGAAATACACAGAAGACTTTAAAAGTTTGCAAGATAAAAAACGACCAATTGACAATGAATTTAAAAAACTATTAGAACAAAAGGGAATTTTGGAAACGCCATTACATTTGTTGCAATCGTTGCACAAAGCAAAAAAATCTGTTCAAGACAAACAAATGGCAATTACCGGAACAGAAACATATATCAGTATGAATGGTCGGTTTGAAAATGTCGACGAAGAAGAAAAAAATTTAGATACATATAATGCTGAATTAAAGGTTTTGGAAACAAAATTGGAACAAGAAATTATAAATTGTTTGGATAATACCAATATAAAAAACGCACTTGAACAACTTATACACTTATTACAAAACACGCGCAGCCGTCGCGACTAATTACAAATTGTGATATATGGCGGAAACGATAATTCTGTGTTCACACCGCGTTCGCCACAATCCATACAATTAAATTTCCTGTTTTGTGAATGTTCCGTATCCAACACGACCGCATGTCCTGTTATATCCGATACATTATTAATATATTTTGCATCTGGAAAACCAAAGTATAACCCTTGGGTTTCGCCGGTGCATTCTGTGGCGTCATCTGGATAACAAGCATTTGATGATATTTTTGTTGTATCAGGCACACAATGTGCAACGCATGTATCTTCGTCAACAATCATTTTTTCGCACGCAGTACATGTTAATTGACCAATTGATACACTGGATTTTCCGCGCCCCGGTATAACCGGCATTTTTATATGTGAACATTTTGTATTTGTTGCGGTTTTATTTGGATCAATAATACATTCCCATGTCATTGTTGTATAGTTTAATTTTGCAGTTGTATTTCCGTCGCATTTTCGACTGGGGAAAGGGTCAACACATTCCCAAATACCATCAACTAAAATCGCCGTTTGCACAGAATTGCACAACGGTTTCAAAGAATCATCAGGAACACAACTGTTTGTTGCGTAATCCCAAATTGTGTCCCCGGCGCAACTGGTTTTCGTATTATATCCAATACATTGCCACCGACCGAAACGCAAAATTTTTGATGTTCCAACCGGACACACAACATCGTCAACAGCCGGTGCAGTAAAGGTCGCCGCCGGATCTGTTTTTGCGAATTGGGTTATATAAACCAATTGACCGTCCATCATATGCATATGTGATACCAAAGATGCCGGCACCGAACGTTTTGTGACCGTAGCCCCCGAAATAATATTTCCTTCTTGGAAAATCCCAAAATTACCTGCATCGGCAAAATTCTTTTCCAAAATAGTCATGGTATTATTAAATTGCGCGTCCGGTATTGTCCCAGACGTTGTGACAACATAATTATAAACACTTGTCCCGCCACATCCTGTCATATTCATGCGTTTATCCAGACATACAATATCAGATTGAATTCCATTTTGTGTCACGCATACATCAACAAACTTTGTTCCATTTAAATTTGCATTATGTACGGCGGCGGTGCATTCTATAATCGCACGTAAATCAGCGTATTTTACAGCATATTCAGTTTCAAAATCAGGGGTACGCACAGACGGCGCACTGAATATATAATATGCGCCCAAAAATAATGCCACCAAAACGGTGAGAAAAATATTCATCATTCCCCCTTGCGATTTATTAAAAGTGTAGGTAATATAAATACAAAAAGCAACAACAAAACCATTAACAAAATAAAAAGAACTTACGAATATGAAAAAATTACTTGTCTTATTATTGGTGGCCGGATGTGGATTTCGTCCTATGTTTTCTGGGGATGATACAGACATCTATGTTGATAAAATAAATGGCATAAATGGTATTGAATTGCGCAATGCATTAAACGCTAAATTTGGTGGTGCGCGCGATTCAAATGCAATGTATAAATTGGTTGTGCGCTTGGACGAACCAACAAAAACATACAAAGGCTTGGATACAACCGGAACCGCCACATGGCAGGCAATTAAACTTACCGCGCATTATGATTTATATGCTGGGAATTCGGTTATTGCATCTGGTAATGAAACCGCGGCGGAATCATATACATTTGTAAATTATTTGGTTGCGGCAAATGCGTCTTATAATAACGCCGTTCAAAACATTGTTTCCGTATTGGCGGATAAAATCAGCAGTCGCGCAATCGCAGAAACTCAAAAATATCAAAGTGCGGATAAAAAATAATGAAATGGAAGGCGACTGATTTTAAAAACGGTATTAAAAACACGAAATCTGTGTTGATTTACGGGCCTGATTTGGGTCAGGTTGATGAATGGTGTGATAAAGCGGTCGAAATTCTACAAATCGAAAAAGATAATTTGTTTGTAATTGATGCCGATGAATTCCGGGACAGACAAGATTATATTTTTGCCGAAGGATGCAGTCCTTCTATGTTCGGCGGTCAAAAAATGATAATTATTGCAAATGCCGGTGATGCATCGGCAAAACAAATTGCAGATTTGGTTTTTCATCCTGGTTTATGTGCAACGGTCATTGTTTGCGCTGGGGAATTGCGCGCGGGTGGTGGTTTACGCACAATGTTTGAAAACGATGCGTCTGTTGCGGCATTGCCATGCTATACTGATGATGCACGCACACTCGAAGGACTTATTCGCGAAACATTATCTGCATCTGCGGGTATTGACCAAATAACCCCCGATGCCATGGATTACATGACATCGCACCTTGGGGGGGATCGTGGAATTACGCGCGGTTTTTTATCCAAAATTGCATTGTATGTCGGTGATAAAAAAATCGTAGAGTTAGAAGATGTTGAAAAATGTTTGCCGGATACATCTGCATCGGACATTGATGATTATTTGTATTCTTTGACGGCGGGTTATGTTATGCAAACCATGACCGCATTGGATCGATTGATGTATGACAATGTTGAACCAAATATGTTGATACGCATGTTGGATTCGCATTTTAAAAAACTTTTAACTGCGGTTGTTGACGGACAATTACCGCGTCTGTTTTGGAAGGTTTCTGACAAATTTAATCGCGCAATAAAAATATGGACTGAACCGGATATTGATGCTGTATTGGTTCGATTAAACGAATTGGAACGTCAATTACGTACAACCGGTATGCCGGCAGAGGTTTTATTACGCGACTTTTCATTAAAATTAGCATTACGAACAACAAAAATGGCACTAAGGAGACGAAAATAATGCTTGCATCTGTATATGCCCCAAAGGATTTTAAACGGCTTCGTGCGGCGGGTGATTTGGTGGCACGTTGTTTTGATTATATTACACCATATATTCGTGCTGGGATTTCAACCGGTGAAATTGACCGGTTGGTTGCCGAATTTTTAAAGGCGAACGGCGCGCGTTCATCGGACCTTGGGTACATGGGGTATCCAAAACATATTTGCACATCGGTGAACGATGTTATTGTGCATGGTATCCCAAACGATAACGAAATTTTAAAAGATGGTGATATTGTTAATGTCGATTTAACTGCGGAATACAAAGGGTTTCATGGTGATTCATCGCGTATGTTTATGATTGGTAATGTGTCAAACAGGGCGCGTGAATTGGTTCAAACATGCCAAGATGCGTTAAACGCGGCAATATCTGTATGTGCGCCGGGTGTACCACTTTCTGAAATTGGCAAAACCATAGAGGCGGTTGTAAAACCACATGGTTTTTCCATATCGCGTGATTTTGTTGGACATGGTATTGGCAAGGTTATGCATGATGATCCACAAATATTTCACTTTTACGATAAAATGTGGGATAAAGTGAAAATGGTTCCTGGGTTGGTATTTACGATTGAACCGATGATAAATACTGGGTTGCCAAATTGTAAAATTGATGCTGATGGTTGGACGGCGCGTACGGTTGATGGCGGGTTGTCTGCGCAATGGGAACATACATTGGGAATCACCGAAGATGGTGTAACAATATTCACAGAAAAAATGGTATAAAAAATTGGCGGGCACAGATTCTAAATTTCATAACGGACATCGTGAAAGATTGCGTCAAAAATTTCTGGACGACAAGTTGGCCGAATACGAAAAACTAGAATTAATGTTGGGTTATGTTGTGCCGCGTCGTGATATGCGTCCATTGGCACACGCATTGTTAAAGAAATTTGGATCTTTGGGATGTGTTTTAACCGCGCCATTTGATGAATTGATTGCTTTTCCTGGGATTGGTCGCAATATTGCAATATTTTTGAAATTGGTTCATCAAATTATGTTGGACGGGTATCGTGGTGCATTGGGAAATGCGCCTATTTTTCATGATATAAATGTTTTAAAGAATTATTGCAAATGGGCATTGGCGGGCAAAGATGTTGAAGAATTTCATGTGTTATATATGGATACAGATTATCGTTTAATCAAAGATGAAATACACAGTGTCGGCACATTTAATATGGCCGAAGTATATGCTCGTGAAATTGTGAAACACGCATTAAAATTAAATGCACCGGTTATCGCATTAATACACAATCATCCGGCCAGTGATAAAGGTTTTTCTCAACAAGATGTATCAACCACAGAAACATTGCAAAAATTGTGTGATGATTTGGATATAAAATTATATGACCATTTATTAGTATCAAAATATTCTATGTATTCTGGACGCGATTACGGTTTTATACATGGTTAAAAATTAAATTCATAATTTGCATTATTATTATCATAATTTGCATTATTATCATCATCGTCGTATGCAGAATCTGTGATGGTTGTATGTTCATACATTGGTTGTGTCAAAGTGGCATTACGCATATCTAATAATTCTTGGACTTGGGCCTGTGAAATTTTTATAACATCACACTGTGATACAACATATTTGCCGGCACCCAATACATTTACCGCCGGTATAGCCGCAGATAACGTTCCAAAAATCAATACCAAAGTGCGCAAATTTTTTGCGATATCACTGGCACTGTACATTGCACCACGCACCATAACAACGCCCCATCCCGCCAACAAAAACGCAGTAATAACAGAAATAATAATCCATGCAGTATTTATAAATTCTAATAACGGTGGCCATATACATGTTGGATCGGTCAAACATAAATATCCAACCTGGCAACTTTGTATTTCATAACCGGCCTGATTAAGTAATTGTGCCACATCTGCTAATGCGCCCGGATTCATAATTTATACACCTTATTTCTTTGCCGCGGTCGGGAAAAATTCTGGAATCGCAAATTCTTCGTCATTTGCGGCGACACCGGCCCAACCGAACAAATCACCCATTAAACTGGATTCATTTCTTTTTGCTTTTTTAAAGGGTAATATATTTTTCAATTTTCCAATTCGTCCACCACGCGCAGAACTTTTTGTCGTGTTTTCGATTTTGTCTTGGTTTTCTGCAAATTCATTTGCCAACATTTCCAAAGTTGCATCTGTTTCGTCAATTGTGTTATCTATGACCTGTAAATCTGGTACAGTTTCATCTTTGTCTTCGTGCAAAGATTGCACAGATTGCAACAGTTTTTCTAATTGATTATCTTCGTCATCAATTTCATTTATTGTTGTGTGTTCTGGTTCAATTGTTGGAATATCATCTGTGATATTTTCTTGATTAAAATCATCGATAATTTGCGAGGCAATTTTTGGTTCGTCGTCCAACACATCAATTGATAAATCTATTTCTGGTTTTGCATCGTTCACAGAAACTAAATCTGCATCATCGTTCGTTTCATCGGCATTTAACACAGATAAAATTGGAATAACCTCTTTGACTGGTTCGTTTGATTTTTCCGCCACAGGTTCGATTTTTTCTATAACTTCGGTTTTTATTTCATCAACAATTGGTTCTGGGGCGACGATTTCTTCTGCAATTTTTTTCTTTACGCGTTTTGCGGTTTTTTTAACTGGTACAATGGTGTCCAAAGGTTCATCAACAACATATTCCGGTGTTGATTCTGCAACAACCATTGTTGTTTCTTCTATAACCGGTGTAATTTCTGGGGTGGTCGTTTTTTTTGCTTCAAATTGACCGCCAAGGGCATCTTCGGCATCAACCGGCACACCAAACAATATGGTGTCCATGCTTAAATTCAATTCGCGTCGCACAGTTTCAAAGGCATCGCGCACATCGTTCATATTAAAGATTTCACCACCAGAAATATAAATAATCTTTGTCTTCATAACAAAAAATCCCCCATAGAAACAATTTTCCTATTGGATATTATATCATATTTTATGGTTGAACGCACATAAAAAAAGTCGTAATATATAAATGTCATGACAGAAATAAAACAACAAATATTTCAAGAATTAAATTCATTGGAAAACGCGGTTTTGGGATTGCGTTCGGATGTTTCTGCGGCTGGTCGTCAAACAGATTTAGAGGTTGCCATTTTAACGCAACAGGTTAAAAATTTGCGTATGAAAAATACGCGTGCGGTGGAAATGATTGATAAAACTGTATCAATTTTGGAAAAATTAAAGAAAAAGTAAGAAAATATGAGTGTCGTTACAATATCGATTGTGAATAAAAATTACCAAATGGGTTGCGAAGACGGTCAAGAAGAACGTTTGATTGAACTGGGGCGTATTGTTGATGCGCGCGCCCGCGAAATTTTGGATAAAATCGGGCCTTTGCCGGAAAATTCATTACTTGCGACATTGTGTATTGTTTTGGCAGATGGTATTCATAACCGACCGGCGGTGGCGGCAACCGAAGATGATTTAAAGGAAATTTTGGCGCGTATTCGTGAAATTAAACATAAAATTGGGGCTTAAAACAAAGGCCCTTTTTTTTATCTTTTTTTCAAATTAAACGTATTTAACCCCGGAATCAACGGCACAGACGCAGTGTTCATGCGAACCATTGGTTGACGTGGTGTAAAAGATTCTTTGTTAAAATATTTTGCACGTGCCATATTTTGTAAATCTTGTCTTTGTGGCATAATTGCGTAATAATCCTTTGGTACATCATAGACATATTGATACAAATCGTTGTATTGCATATCTTGGATTTTTTTATATTCTTGGGCATACGCGTATTCAGCCAAAGTTAACATATCAACGGCAAAAATATGGTCTGTCCTGAACGTGCCAAAAATATCGCCGATGGATTCATTGTTATATCCCGCGTATAAAGCCTTGCCATTTGAATCTGGGATAAAAATACCATCTTCTACACGACCGATACCCAAAAACATCACAGCATGGGTATTTGATGGTGTGTTTGATTTTTGAATAATTAAAATTGCGCCCGGATGCAAAGATTCAACAGACCAATTGTTCCGCGTAAATCTATCAATAACTTTTTGACGAACACTATCAGGTGTGTTTTCATCAACATGATTGCGTTTCAAAAATGCGTTCAAAGCATTGTTATAGTCTTTGTTTGATTTAAACATTTTTCCATTGTGCAAAACGCCCGCATATTCTGGAGCACTGTATTTTTCCTTCATCAATCTGCGAAACTCTGGACAAGAATGGCGTGCATTAAATGGAATTAAATTCAAAGTGTCGCCCATTTGCTCTACGGCACGATTCCATTGAATATATTGTCCATAAATACAATACCACTGCACAAACGCGCCCGGAAATTCGGCCAAGACTGCGCGTCTGTGTCCACCTTTGGCGTGTTTAATATTATCTTGGCCTTGTAATACATTGGCGATATATGTGTCGCATAAATCTTGGGCTTTTTTATTGATTTGTTCTTTTGTACTGGGGATTTTTTGTGTTGCAACCTGTTGTGCGTGTAAAGAACAAGAACTACTGTTTTTACCAAATTCACCCATGCCCTTTGGTGTAAACAACAAAGAGCCAAATAATAAATATGGTAAAACAGATTTGAATTTCATCCCACAGTCCCCCTTTGTTGGCGCAAAACCCACCCGGGTAATGCCACCATTGGTTCGTTATCTTTTCATAACGTACATTCAAATATGCATAAATTTACGCATACCCCGACTTGTCATCTTCGACAGCCCGCCCAACATATTTAGGGAACCAAAGATATTACTCTTTATATTTCATATATATCACAAAATTGATTTTGTGTCAAGTCTAAAAAATACACGGAAAATGTTCTTAAAAACACTTGAAATCCGCCAAATTTTATTTACAGTAAATATCACTATAAATGGTAAAAAAAGGAGTCCCACACATGTCAGATATCAAAGTCACAAAAATCGCAGAAACCGATGTTTCGCCAACTATATTGGCATCACACGCAGCAACAATGTGCTATAATGCCGATACCCCAGAATTGGGTCGCACGATTGATGTTAAAAAACGTTTGTTTGATACAGGTCATCATTCAACACTGGAACATAACTATTGGACATTTATGATTGAAAATATTCCGGTTTCCAGTGTTGTATTTGGTTTGCACCTGACCGCACCATTTTATGATACCGATCAACGCAGTGGTCGTTTTTCTAAAATGTATGAAAATCCAGATATGGCTGACATAAAAAATACATTGGAAACATATTACCCAGATGCACCAGCACAAAACATAACCCAAGCGTGTGATTTTATCGAAAAAGGATTAAATGTTTATGCCGATAACAAAAACAAAGTGACCGAAATGGCACGTGACGCAATTCATCGTGAACGTCCAATGGCATCTGACAAATATGTTGAATCAAATGCGCCAAAATTGGCCCAGGAACAATTGCGTATGTTTGTGTCTATGATTGCACCAACGGCGCTTGATTGGACGGTTGACTTGGCAACAATTTGTGCGTTTTACAGAACTGCATGGACGCCATTTATGCGTGATGTGATGGATAAAATTACGGCTAACATCAAAACAACACATCCTGATATTGCATATATGTTTGATGAATCTGCGCGCAGCACAAGGGATTGGTCACCGGAATTTGAAAAACATTATGACATAGGTCCGGGTACAGGATTGGTTGTGCCAAAAACCCGATATATGGGTACCATAACACGTCCAGAATTCAAATTGCTGGATTATAAATATAACAACGAAAAATTTATGCCTAATCAATCGCGCGATACGGTCGATACTTTGCAATTCAGTCCGGAATATATGGACAATTCGTTAATGTATGTACGCAGTCGTATTCATGTTGATGCGGGTGCGACAATGGGTCAAGATCAACGTCACCGCAGTATCAAACGTTCTAAACCCATATTTACCGGATGTTTCTATTTGCCACCATTATTGGACATGGCCGGATTGAAACCGGTTGCGGATAACTGGATGCGTGATTTTTATAATATGGTGCGTAATCCAGAAATTCCAAATGGTTTTGTCACATCCATTGCACCATACGGGGCAATGGTTCGGTATGATAAACATGCGGATTTGAACGCATTGATTCACGAGCAAGGCAAACGCACATGTTGGTGTGCCCAAGAAGCCATTTATCACCTGGCGTGTGATTTGCGGCGTGAATTAGAAGAAAATCTCGTTTCAGATGCGGCGGTTTTGGATTACCTGACCCCACCATGTTTATCAATGGAGCATTGTGTCGAAGGTGCACGCTATTGTGGTCGTGATTTGAAAAACGAAACATTGGAAAAATATTTCCGCGACAGACAAATCTAAAAAGGTATAAATATGAACACAAATGAAGCAAAGTTTCACGAATCCCGTCGTATATTCATTATAAACCCCGATTTAGGATTAGTGATTGCTCCACCAAAGGTCAACATATCTCATGTGGATATGGTATACAACATGGGGTTCGATGACAAGCAGTATGCCAATGTTGTTTTGAATAAAATACCACGTGGTTATTATATGAAAGGTGAATTGTGTGTGTACCAGGGGGCTTATGGACCAACATGGGAATTAGCGCAATCTAATTATCAAATTGTGCAACAATATATACCTGACTTGCGTGCGTTGTTTAATTTGAATGACAATTCAAATATGTATCTGGGTGTGCGTGTGGGCAAGGTTGGTGATGTATGGGAAAAAATAAATAAAACAACCATTGGACAATTTATGCAACAACGGTAAAGAATTACGCTTGCGAAAAATTTTGAAATGTTTTAAATTCTGTTAAGTAAATAAAGATAAAGAACATGAAAAACACTGCAACAATAAAAGAAAATATTGATTCACAACAATTGGGTGACGCACTATCGGAACGTTATTTGTCGTATGCGGTATCAACGATTGTGTCGCGCGCACTGCCTGATGTTCGTGACGGATTAAAACCTGTGCATCGTCGTATTTTATTTTCTATGTTGCGTCAAAAGTTATCGCCAAATGCCGCTTTTCGTAAATGTGCAACGGTTGTTGGTGACGTGTTGGGTCATTATCATCCGCATGGGGATTCATCGGTTTATGATGCTATGGTGCGTTTGGCCCAGGACTTTTCGGTTCGTTATCCATTAATTGATGGCCAGGGAAACTTTGGAAATATTGACGGCGACCCCCAGGCTGCATACCGTTATACTGAATCAAAAATGACCGATGCCGCCATGATGATTATGGAAGGTATTGACGAAGACAGTGTCGATATGATGCCGAACTTTGACGGTACAACGGTTGAACCAACGGTTATGCCGGGTGCATTTCCAAATTTGTTGGCAAATGGTGGTATGGGAATTGCGGTTGGTATGGCAACAAATATTCCAACACATAATGTGGCAGAGGTTTGCGATGCATTGTGTTTGGTTGTTGATAAACCAGAATCCACCACTGCACAAATTATGAAGAAATTGGTTGGGCCTGATTTTCCAACAGGTGGTGTTTTAATTGATGATTTTGATACGATTGTAAAAAATTATGATACGGGTCGTGGCGCGTTTCGTATTCGTGCAAAATATATTGTCGAAGAATTGGAACGTGGCGCATCCCAAGTGGTAATCACCGAAATCCCATATGGTATTGTGAAATCTAAATTGGTGGAACAAATCGGTGAAATGATTGATTCAAAAAAATTGCCATTGGTCGAAGATATTGTTGATGAATCAACCACAGATGTTCGTATTGTTATAACGCCGAAAAACAGAAATGTTCCAATTGATAAAATGATGGCGCATTTATTTGCGATGACGGATTTAGAATATAAATTCAATATGAATTTTAACGTCATTGATACAAATGGTGCACCGCGCGTAATGCCGATTGGTGATGTGTTGCGTGCATTTATTGCGCATCAAAAGCGGGTTTTAATCCGTCGCACGAATTGGCGTCTGCGTAATATTGCACATCGTTTGGAAATATTGGGCGGATTATTGGTTGTATATTTGAATCTGGATAGGGTAATTGAAATCATTAGAAATGAAGACGAACCGAAACCGATATTGATGGCCGAATTTGATTTAACAGATATCCAGGTTGAATCGATTTTGAATACTCGTTTGCGTTCTTTGCGTAAATTGGAAGAAATGGAAATCAAACGCGAAGATGCGGAATTGCGTGCTGAACAAAAACAATTGCAAACTTTGTTGGCGGACGAAGAATTACAACGGGAACAGTTAAAGGCTTGGTTTGCCGATATTAAAAAGGCATACGATAAAAAATCTGCATTGGGTCGTCGTCGTACAACTTGGAATGCCGCAACCGAAGATATCGTTGTGAATCCTGATGATTGGGTTGAAAAAGAACCAATGACTGTTATTTTGTCGGAAATGGGTTGGATTCGTGCGGCCAAAGGTCATCTGGATTTGGATAATCTGGACATGAAATTCAAAGACGGTGATAATTTGCAAACCGCTTTCCACGCGATGAGTAATGATAAAATCAATATTTTCGGTGCATCGGGTAAAATGTTCACGATTTCTGTGGCGGATTTGCCGTCTGCGCGTGGTTTTGGTGAATCTGTGCGTATGATGGTGGATTTGTCGGCTGATGAAAACATTGTTCGTGCATTTGTATTGGATACATCGGCAAAATATTTATTGGTGTCGCGTCATGGATCTGGATTTATTGTGGCGGGCGAAAATTGTTTGGCACAAACCAAGAACGGGAAACAGGTCATGAACGTTGATGATACCAATCCTGCGACTTTATGCGTTCCGGTCACTGGGGATACGGTTGCGATTTCTGGGTCAAATGACAAATTATTGGTATTCAGGACTGATCAAATTCCTGAAATGTCACGTGGCAAGGGTGTAATTTTACAAAAATACAATGCCGAACGCACATATGTATTGGATGTAATGTTCTTTAATTTGGCAAATGGGTTCAGTTGGACAACGGGTCGTGGCACGACAAAATTGGACGATATAACCCCATGGATGGCCAATCGTGCATCCCAAGGACGCACAATCCCGGTTGGTTTTCCACGCAGTGGCAAATTCAATAAATAATTTATATTTTTCCAAAAAAAATATTTGACAACAGACTGGTGTAGTAATACTATACTGGTCATATTTTTTTAATAGGAAAAAAAGTATGGGGGCGCAAATGACCAACAAAGCACATGCAAAAAACAATACGAACACATCTCAAACGGTGCGTGCAATAATTGCGAAAGAATGTGATATGCCGATAAAAAGCATAACAAATGGCATGCCGTTTATGGCGAATAAAAATATATCTTTCTTTTCATGTATGGATATTTTATTTGATTGTGAACAAAGATTTCATGTCGCTTTGCCAGAGGCCGCCTTTCAAAGATTTAATACCGTTGGCGGTTTAACCCGATACATTATATCTCATTCAAACACAAAATAAAAAGCCGTTTTATAATCGGCTTTTTTATTTGCTTTTATAATTCATAATGTGATACTTTTCATCAAAAAGGCACGCCGCATGATAAAAATGTATGTTCCAAAAGATATAACCAGAAAAATAGAATCAAAACCCGGTCCAAATATCGGTGTGCATGATGTCAAATACGTGGAAAACGGGATAATTTGTGTCGATGCCGCTGATTACAGTGGTGTTGTCTATGACATAAATGGTGATTTATGCGATGCGTCCATAACATACCGTTTCGGTGGAAACACATCAATACCGCGGTTTACCCCCCCCTGTAATCGTATTACGCGTAATTGCGATTTTATAAATCAAAAGGTTGTATTTCTTGGTGGTGGTTATATATTTTCGCACTTTGGGCATTTTTTAACCGAAGGATTATCGCGTACATATCCTGGGTTATATAAATCTTTTCAAAATATGAAATTTGTCGTGGTGGTGCGTCGCGGCACAACACAATTACCAACATGGGCAACGATATTATTCGGGGCGATTGGAATTGCCCCAGAAAACATAATTTTAATAAATCGCACAACACGTTTTGCTGGCGTTTATGTCCCACCCCAAGGTTCGGTTATAACACAACACATATCACCGATAATGTCGCGGGTATTTGATAAGATATCAAAAAATCTGGGTGGTGAAAAAATAAAGACATACGACAAAATATATTTATCGCGTTCCAAAATGAACGATAATCGCACTTTTGGAGAGGGAAATATAGAACGCATATTTGCGAAAAATGGATATAAAATCGTGTGGCCTGAAACATTGCCTTTATCGCAACAAATAACATTGGCACGTGGATGTCGGGTTATGGCGGGGACGGCGGGAACGGCATTACATTTGGCATTGTTTATGAAACCGCATGGAACGGTTGTCCAAATAAAAAGAAACAAATTGGCCCCCGACAGTGCCGAAATTCAAAACGATATCTGTGTGGCGCGTAAATTAGACTTTATTTATATAGCAGGCAGTGTCGAAGATATCCCAAGTAAACATTTCACAGATGCCCCACAAATTGTCGGCGTTACCCCAGAATTAAAACAATTTTTTGATGATAATAAATTCAAATATACGAACAAAGATATTGCGTTTGATAATGTTGCACACGAAAAATATATGGCCCAGAGAAAAAAATATAAACAAAAACAAAAATTAAATAAAGTTATAAACTTTGTTGCGCGCATGATATCTGTGTTTGGCATAACCAAATATCGCCGCCAAACCCTACGCGAAGGCATTATAAATCTATTTCGTTAATTGTATTCTCTGTTTTTCCCAATGTAGCTGTCCCCAGTGCGCCAGCACTGTCCCCTTCTTTCATACCCATGCCCCGCGAAATTGCAAAATTTCGTGGGTGGGAACGAAGGAGAATGAATTTCGGCATCATTTGAACTTTGAACTTTGAACTCTGTACTTTAAAAAAATCCCGCCAAATCGGCGGGAAAATTTTTTTTAGTGAGGCATTTTTGCTTCTGTAAATTCAACATGCTTGCGCAATTTTGGATCGTATTTACGGAACTTCATTTTGCCCTTTGTATTTTCAGATTTAGTATTTTTAGTTGTTGTATAAAAGAAACCAGTTTCTTTATTTTCCAACTTGATAACTTCAACTGCGCCTTTCTTAGATGCCATTTTAATAACCTTTTGTTTTATTGCACACCGTATTCTATCGTTTTTTTTGGACAAATCAAGTGTTTTTTATCGTGGCATGTCACCCGAAGCTTTTGCAAAGGGTGGTGGGGGTAAAGAGAGTCGAACTCTTATGGGTTGCCCCACTGGAACCTAAATCCAGCGCGTCTACCAGTTTCGCCATACCCCCATATTAAATCATTTCATTTGTGTATGGCGGCACTGTCGTAGTCGCCATACCCCCCAATAAAAACTTAATATACCGGATAATTACGCGGATATCCCGCCGTTGGATGCTGTAATTCAGATTTTACACCGCAACCCGCCAACAACACCAATGATGCCAATAAAAAACCGAATATAACTTTTTTCATGCTACTTATTATATCGCATCACCGCCCATTGTCAATAAAACAAAAAACCGCAGTTTCCTGCGGTTTAAATTTCTGGCGGGATGTAAGGGGCTCGAACCCTCGACCTTCTGCGTGACAGGCAGACGCTCTAAACCAGCTGAGCTAACACCCCATCGGTGCTTGTTATATTATACTGTTCATTATGACTTTGCAAGTATTTTTTTTAATTTTTTATATTAATTTGCCCATGGCCACCGCTGTATCACACATACGGTTTGAAAAACCCCACTCGTTATCATACCATGCGGTCACATGAACCAAATGCCCATCAATAACATGAGTTTGGGTCGCATCAAAGTTCGCACTGTGTGCATCATGCGTAAAATCAATGGATACAAGTGGCGCATCGCAATATCCAAATATGGCGGATTTTGCGCGTTTCATCGCCGCATTAACTTTGTCTGTATCGGTCTCTTTTTCTGTATTAACGACCAATTCGACGACGGAAACATCCGGGGTTGGCACGCGGATTGCGATACCATCCAGTTTGCCAGATAATTCTGGCAAAACCAAACCAATGGCACGTGCCGCACCGGTTGTTGTTGGAATCATAGACATCGCCGCCGCACGTGCGCGCCGAAAATCTTTATGATTTTTATCCAATAATTGTTGATCGCCGGTATATGCATGCACAGTTGTCATCCATCCATTTTTTATGCCGAATTTTTCGCTTAAAACCTTTGCCACCGGTGCCAAACAATTCGTAGTGCATGACGCGTTTGATACAATTAAATCTTTTTTTGTTAATGTTTTTTCATTTACACCGAACACGATTGTTTTATCTGCCCCCGCCGATGGCGCAGAAACCAAAACGCGTTTTGCCCCCGCCACCAGATGAACACGTGCTTTATCCGCCGCAGTAAATAATCCGGTGCATTCCATAACCACATCAATCTTTAATTTTTTCCAAGGTAATTTAGATGGGTCGCGTTCACAGATGCATTTTATTTTTTGATTTCCGGCAATGATGATATCTTTATCTAATTTTACATTCATCGGCAATTTTCCATGCACAGAATCATATTGCAATAAATAAGCGTTTTGTTCTGCGGGTGCCAAATCATTTATCGCAACAAATTCTATATCACGACGATTTGATTCCAATGCTGCACGCAAAACCAAACGACCAATACGACCAAAACCATTGATAGCAACTCTCACTTTTTTCATAAATAATCCTTTTTGTATTCAATATAATGATAGCATTTTTAACAGGTTGCGACAACCAGATTTTTTGCCGGCATTGCTTGAAAATACGATATTTGCCAATTATAATGTGGTTGATGAAAACGCGTGATATAATCATTGTTGGACCGACCGCATCTGGCAAATCTGGGTTTGCCGATGGTTTGGCGCGTCGTATAAATGGTGTGATTATAAATTGTGATAGTGTTCAAATTTATCGCGGAATTGAAAACATTTCGGCCAGTCCTTTTGCCGGTCATATTGATGAAATAAATACCGAAATGTTGGATGGTATCCCATATAAATTGTTTTCTGTACGTGATTTATCGGTGCAACAAAGTGTTTGTGATTATCTGGAATTGGCGCGCACAGCGTATGCGGATGCGAAAAAGGCGGGGCGCACTGCAATTTTTGTTGGGGGGACTGGATATTATGCAAATGCATTGTTAAACGGTATATCGTCTATGCCGGATATTGGTGCGGATGCCCGTAATCGTGCGCGTGAATTGGTGGCACATGATATTATTGCGGCGCGAAAAATGTTGCCGGTGGAATTTACTGCAACCGACCCACAACGCGTGGCAAGGGCGTTAGAGGTGTTTTTGGAAACCGGTCACCACATCACAGAATTTCAACATGCAGAACGCACAGGTGCGGTTTTGCCGGCGGATACAATAAAAATTTTGATAACCCCAGATGCCGATACATTGCGTTCGCGAATTGCCGCGCGTATCCCAGAAATGATTGACGGTGGTGCAATTGATGAGGCACGCACAATAATAAAAAACAATTGGAATCCAATGCGTGCAATTGGTGCGGTGCAATTGGTTGATTATTTAAACGGTAAAATTTCGCGCGATGATGCAATTTCAAATTGGATAACAAAAACAAATCAGTATGCAAAACGACAACGCACATGGTTTCGTGGTCAATTTTTTGCCGATATAACAATCAATCACGTACCCACAGATGACGATATCGAAAAAATTATTCGTAATATTTAGTTAATGTTTTTGCGGTAATTTCTGTTTTACGCATTTTTCGCCGACGATTATGCAGACTTTCGAAATCAAGGGACGCATCCGCCCAGACGCACCACTCCCAATCAATAACACCGGTGATTTTGAAAGTTTTTGGATTAATCAACACATTACTGCACAAATCAGTATGACACCAATGTTCGCCTGTTTTGTTTTTCAAATCAGCAATAGAAGCCGGATTTGCAGAATGTAATTTTTTTAAAAACTTTGCCAATTGTTCTGCAATTTCATCACTGTGTGCATTTAATTGTCGCAGTGGCAAATTTGCCAAAATCACACCCGGAATAAAATTCGTTTTATAAAAAATAAATTTATTTCCATGGATAATTTCAATCTTTGGAATTTCAACTGTACAATACCGGCGCAAAGCGTTAGTAATGCGTCTTTCGCGTTCCAGACGCGGAAAAACCGTTGTTGCCTCTGCCAATCTTTTACGAACTTTATATACATCTTTTTCATCAAAAATAAAAGCCAAACATCCGCCGCCTTTGGCAATACGCATTTTTCTATTGCGCAATTCCGGAACTGTTTTTAATAAATCATCTAGTTTTTCGCGATATCCAAACAAAGTCCAATCACGAAAATGACGGCGTGCCCGGGGAAAAATAATCAAAAAACTGAGTGCATATGCAACATCAAAAAATAATTTCCACATAAAAAATCCCTGTTTTTAATTTGATATAAATGGTATTGAATTTTAGAAAAAAAACAAGTATTTTATTGGTATGTTTAATTCTGGCACTGTTGTAAAAGTTTTGATTCCAAATGTAGTGAACACTGGTTATGACTATCGTTTAACCGGTGATGCTGATTTGGGACAATTTGTACGCGTGTCTGTTATGAACCGTCCATATATTGGCGTTGTGTTTGGCTTTGGTGACAGTGGTTTGCCCCCCGACAAAATAAAAAATGTGGCTGAAATATATCCATCAAAATTATCCGCCGATGATTTATTATGGATTCAAAAAATGTCCGCATGGACTTTGATGACACCGGGTGCGGTATTGCGTTTGATTATCAATGTGCCGGACGCTTTTTTACCCCCAAAGATAGAACCACTATATAACTTCAATTTTGCGGCAACCGGTAAAATGACGGATGCACGCCAAATGGTAATGGATGCATATTCTGCAAACGATAATACGGCAATGACTATCACCGATTTGCGTAATATTGCGCGGGTCAGTCATGCGGTTATAAACACGATGATAAAGCGTGGATTATTGACATTGTGTGATAATCGAATTATTGAATCAAATGAGTTTAATTATATATATCATGATACAGGAAATGTTATTTTAAATGACGAACAATCTGGGGCGGCACGCGTTATCGGCGATGCCATAGATGTTGGCGGTTTTTCTGTGCATTTATTGGACGGAATAACAGGCAGTGGTAAAACCCAGGTATATTTTGATTCTGTATTGCGTGCATATAATGCGGGAAAATCTGTATTGTTGATGATGCCTGAAATCGCATTGACCGCGCAATTCATGACACGATTTCAAAAACGGTTTGGTGCACCACCTGTGGTATGGCACAGCAATCTAACCGCGGCGCGTCGTCGTGAAATTTGGCGTGGTGTTTTGAATAAAAAAATCCGTATCGTTGTCGGCACACGCAGTGCTTTGTTTTTACCATGGCAAGATTTAGGTTTAATCGTCATTGACGAAGAACACGATACTTCATATAAACAAGAAGATATGGGAAATTATCATGCACGTGATATGGCGATTTTGCGCGCAAAAATTGCTGGATTCCCGATTGTCTTGGCATCTGCGACGCCATCATTGGAAACATTAAATAATGTGGATTTGGGCAAATATAAAATATTAAAATTGACATCGCGATTTGGTGGGGCGCAAATGCCGATTATATCGACATTGGATATGCGTGAAAATCGTCCCACAGATTACAAATTGCCAAACGATGATACGTCCCATCATGGAAATCTGTCGCCTGCATTATGTGATGCAATTGCAGATACATTAAATGCCAAACAACAGGTTATGTTATTTATCAATCGTCGCGGCTTTGCGCCAATTACGCAATGTAAAAAATGTGGTTGGGTGGCGATGTGTCCGGAATGTTCTGTGGGCATGACATATCACAAAAGGTTGAATAAATTATTATGCCATATGTGCGGTCGCACAATGGAATTGCCAAAGAAATGTCCCGAATGTGGTGGCGAAGTGTCACAGTTCGGTGTCGGTTTGGAACGTATAGAGCAAGAGGTGTCGGCGCGTTTCCCAAATGCACGTACCGCATTGGTATCCAGTGATACAATAATGACGCGTCAAACATTAGAAAGATTGGTGGCAAAAATGGAAAACGGCGAAATAGATATTGTCATCGGTACACAAATTTTGGCAAAGGGACACCATTTTCCAAACTTGACCTTGGTTGGTGTGGTGGATGCAGATATGGGATTATATGGTACTGATTTTCGTGCCGGTGAGCATACATTTCAACAACTGTTTCAAGTCGCGGGCAGGGCGGGTCGCGGAAAATTTCCGGGTCGTGTATTACTACAAACATATCAACCGGATAATCCGGTTTTGACCGCGATTTGTAAGTGCGACAGGGACAGTTTTATAAAAAACGATATGGAATCACGCCGAAGTGCGAAAATGCCGCCTTTTGGTCAACTGATTGCTGTGATTGTCGAAGGGGAAAAAGAACAAACTTTAAAATCTTTTTGTGAAACATTGGCGGCGTCCGCACCAAAGTTAAATGGTGGAAAAATTATGGGGCCAATTGCTGCACAAATTTATCAAATAAGGAATTGGTACCGCATGCGTTTTTTAATTGCCGGCGATGCAAATGCAAAATTACAACCGGTGGTTTCACATTGGTTGTCAACGGTTCGCACGCCTGCGAACATTCGAATAAAAATAGATGTCAATCCACAAAACTTTATGTAAAAAATTCAGTGCATTTGGCACTGAATTATCTTTCATTACTTGGCATTTGTCTTGGCATACGTTTCCGGGCAATCATATTTATTAATTTCATTTTTGCGCGTTTGAATATGCCGGGTTTATTGCTGTGTGATTTTTCGCGTTCTTGCTCTTGTAATTGTTCGTCTAATTTTTGTGCTTCATATTTTTTCAATGCTACCTCGTCCAGAACTTTTCCATTTTTATCGACAATGCCTGCACTTATCAATTCTTTATTTGCGCGATATTTATTGCGTCTTTCGACTTCCTTTAAATACATTGATAATTCATTGCGTTTATCATTGATTGCGACACCGTCGTGGGTCATCAAACCTAATTCAATCAATTCTTCTTCGGACCCATCGTATTTTAACTCTTTTGCCATTTTTTTAGACTCCTTTTTTGAAACTGTTTTATACTACTTCGGTCACAGCACGCAAACCACCGTCGCGCGATAATTGTACCACACGAATTTTCTTTTTCATCTCTTGAATTAAATCTGCGCGGTTATATGCGGGTTGTGTATGTAAAATTCTGTCTGCAAACGCGGCGTATGCGGCCTCGGCTGATTCTGCGTGAATAGTGGTGTAAAAATGGTCGTGTCCTGTGCCCAACATTTCCCACAAAACCGAAGCATTACTTGTTGAAATTTCACCGCCAATAATAACATCCGGGGTCATACGAACAACCAAGTCCAATAATCGTGCATAATCAAAATCATTATTTTGTTCAGTGCGCGACAATATAAAATGCACACGATTTTGTTGTGCCACATGAATTTCGCGTGCATCTTCGACGGTAATAATGCGCGCGTTTTGATCGATTAATGTCAACATATGGTTCAAGAAAGTTGTCTTACCGGTTGCTGTTGCACCACTAATCAATATAGGACTTGCATCATTTATTGCGTGCATCAATCGGTCATACGGATCGTCTGGACGTACTTTTTCGCGTGGTTTAATTTTTAACAATTGTTTTCCATGTTCCAAATGATAGTTTTTAAAACTGACATCTGTTGCGCCACCACCACGAATACTCATTGCGACGCCGCCAGTTAAATCATTGTCATCATATTGTACATTTGGACCGGCAATTGCAGAAAACCTGTGGTTCCCAGGCAATGTGGCATAAACAACCGGCACACCATGATACGGATCAAATGGTTGTTCATAAATATTTGCCACAGTATGAATTAAATCCACCAAATATTGTTTGGAAAGTTGTGGCGCAGAATAAGCAACCCATGGCACGCGCGCACCATGCAAACGCATCCATACCTGGCCCGCATGATTTATTGCGATTTCTTCTACAAAAGACGGAGTATAAAATTCCGCCAAAGGTTTTAATAAAGAATCAAGAACTACATTTGTCATTTTATTTTTATTTTATCATAAATCGCCCCTTGAATCAAAAAACTTTATTTGCTAGAATAAAAATATAGATAAGAGAAAGAGAAATGAAAAAATCACTATTATTTGCATTGTTTTTGGCACCGTTTTTTGCGGGTTGTGGCGGCGATAATGCGTATTACAACGATGATTACGCCAATGGTGGCGCGGATGCACCATATTACAACGAACGTACGGCTGGCTTTATGAACGCCGATAATGAATATGGCGAAATCGATTCGGCACGCCCACGCACAGATGCAGAAAAGGATGCTTCGCACAAATTATGGAATTCTTCCCGTATGGAAACCCGGTGGCAAGAATATCGTGGTGCGATGGTGCGGATTCAAATATTACTTGGGAACAGCGAACTGCGTCGCATGCGTTTGCGTATGATACAAAGTGCTGATGGAATGGATATTGATGGTGATGCGCGTTCCGTATTGGCACATGTGGCTGATTATGAAATGAAACGCGTATGTGGACGTAATGTCGAAAATATTGTTATCGTGTATGATGAACCTTCGTTTGAAGTTATGCGCCCAACCCCGTTCTTTGATTACAGGGTAGAGGCCGAAGGTCCAACAATGCGCGAATATGGTTTTCGTTGCGTGTATAACAAAACAAAAAAATAATCATCAAACAAAAAGGATAGAAATATGAAAAAATTAGCCACAGTGTTGGGTGTTGTTGGTTCGTTGTCTTTGGTTGCATGTGATTCACATGCGGGTGCAAAAAACGGTGATACGGTAATAATTGATTTTGCTGGATTTGATGGGGGTGTTCAATTTGATGGCGGCACCGCACAAAATTATCCACTTACATTGGGCAGTGGTCAATTCGTTCCTGGATTTGAAGAACAATTAATTGGTGCAAATGTTGGTGAAACACGCGATGTGAATATAAGATTCCCAGATAATTATGTGCCAAGCCTTGCCGGGCACCAGGTTGTATTCAAAGTCACCGTAAAAGAAATCAAATCAAAATAAAAATCCCCCAAATGGGGGATTTTTTTATTTTATTACTGCGGATTTAATAAGTGTCACATCTTCTTTTATTCCGTCAATTTTTAATTGCAATTGTCCAATCCCAGATTCCAAAATTGTTGTGCGATTTTCCAGTGCTGTGATACGCGATTCCATCCGTTCCAGTTCTGTCAAAGAAGAATCTTGTCGGGCAACCCAATACACAACACCAAAGGCAAATACTAATAAAAACCAACTGCTTCGTAATAATTCCAAGAAATTTATTATATTTTGTTTTCGCGGCATTTTTATTCTCCACCTTTACCGCGCGCAATCATTGATTCAATTTGACGAACAAAGGCACGATTGGCCTCGGCCCAACGCAATTCATTGTCTGTGGCATTTTGTCCCAATATTCGTTCGATTGTGATTTTACGCATATGTTGTAATACGGCACGACCAGACGGAGTATTAAATGTGCGCGCATATTGTTTTTCTGTATCTTGCATTATTATCCTCCTTTTTTACAACACAGTATCTGTTGATGCAATTGCAATTGGTGCCATGTATTTTAATTCCGCATCACTGTGCAGTGATATCGGTTCAATCACACCACGTCGCGACAAAATTTGCAATCCGCGTTCACACAGTGGTCTTATAAATTCATGCAATAACCGACCATATGTTGCGCCCAAAACACGCATCATATCGGCATTACGAGCCAATACTTCGGTTGCGGTCATTTCGCGGTCGGACATAAACCCAAGTCTGTCTGCCAACAAAGTATGGCGAATTCTGTCGCGCAAATCGTTTAATACCAATTGTGAAACATCAAAATTTGCGCCGCTGGAAAGTGGGGTTAATCCAGAACTACCCACTGCTTTTGGAATTATTGCGCCGGGGGTCAGGTTTATGTTTTGTAAATTGATAACACCGTCATCATCGGCTTGCCAAATACCGCTGACCGCTATGGTTGCATTTTTCAAAACCAATTCTACAACTTTGTTTGCGGTTTTTATATCTGGCAAAGCGCGTAATACTGGACTCCGTCCATACAGTTCGCCACTGCATACACTCCAACGGAAAATCAAATAAGGATTTGTTTCAAATGTGCCGGTTGCGACAATATTATCTTCTATTGCGCCGTCAATATCTAACCATGCAACAAATTCCAAACCAACTAAAGATTGAATCAATCGCAGCGGAGTATCTGGATTTGCTTCGATTTTTTTCATAACATCTTTTGTGGGGACCCAATTTGGATAACGCATCATCACATCTGTTGCACTCATACTTGTTGTGTGAAAAATAGCGTTTGGTAAAATCGCAATATCTGTCATTGGGATTGTTGTGAAAGAAAAAGCACTGGTTGCACCAATTGGATTTTCTGTCATAAACATACATGCGGTACCATAGATACACAAATCCATATATGCCTGATGCACTGTTGTATAAAAATTAGAATCGTTCAAATTTGCGCGCAATGCATTGGTTGCGATTTCTGGATTTGGCGAAGCATCGCTTTCTTTGACTAAATTTATCCACAACGATTCTGGGGGTGTCAATAATGTATAAATAGATGCTGCTAAATTATCAACCGCATCTGCCGCGGTACTATCAAATAATGTTGCAACTTCTGTATTGGTTGTTGGAACGGTATAACGACGCGCGTCATCCCATCGTTGCAACCAAGGTTCACGCAAAGTAATTGCTTTGTTATACATTTTTTGTAAATTTTTTATATTCATATTTTTCTCCTTTATCTATATTTTGAAATTTGTGTTTGCAGTATACATTCGTGTGGTATGGTCATGTGGTCGGCATGGTATCGGCGTTGCATTTATTGCACCCGAAAACGCATCCAATCCGTCATCATGACCAATGCCGCCAATCGGTGACCACCCAAGCATTTCTGCCATAAAAGGCGTTTGTTGAATGCGGGTATGTGCAAATATGCGACCCGCACCCAAAAGTGGTTCCAAAGTATTTAAAATTCGTAATTCTTTTTTCGTATTATTTGTAATTTTTTGAACATATATACCACCACCACGATTGGCGATTTTATCCGCTAATATTTCGGGCAGTGCATTTCCCAATCCATTTGTTTCAACGGCCAACCTATGCAACTTATATTTATTTAGAAAATCCAAAACAATATCGCATTGATATGTTAATGGTTGTGGGCAATTATCCGGGACAACCATGTACATAATATCATGTAAAAATATGTTATGAGATTTATCATCGCGAAATATCAAAACACATACACTGGAATCTGTATTTTTATGTCCCAATGCAGGATCCCAATATACGGCGGCCCCAGTTATCGCCCAATCACCAATTTTTGCATTTGTTGGATTAAATTCGTGTGAATATAATTGAATTTTCCCTGGGTCTAAACGAATATTATCCATCGGTGTAAATTTCAGCATCATTTGTGCCATGAAATGATGTTCACCGACGTTTTTTCTTAATTCATTTATTTTGTCAACTGGGAACACTTCTGGCCAAGTTGGCACGCCATCTGGGGTTTGGATTGGTAAAGAAAATTTTTTATATCCAATTAAAAAAGGCGTTGAAAAATGAAATTTTTTATTTACTATATTTGACATGGACTTTACTCCCAAAACTTTACCTACGAATCTGGAAGCCGAACAAGCGGTGTTGGCGGCTGTGTTGATGAATAATCGTGCTTTGGAAAAAGTCGGTGATTTTTTAAAACCCGAACACTTTTCACATCCTGCACACCAAGAAATTTATAAATTGGCATTGCGTCGTTTTGCGGCGGGCGTTCCTTTTGATATCATTACGGCCAAAGATTATTTGACGCAACAGGGGACATTGGAAACCGTCGGTGGCATTAATTATTTGACTGAATTGTCTTCTGCTGGGGCGACGGTGGTAAATGTTGAACAATATGGTCGAATTGTTTACGAAAACGCAATGCGCCGTCAATTGATTGCGCTGGGGCAATCAATTATGGATGATGCGTATGTTGAAAACCTAGATAATCCTGTGGCGCGCCAATTGGAATGTGCGGAACAAAAATTGTTTGATATGGCGTCTGTTGGGGTTGCCGAACATGAACCTGCAACAATTGGTGTGGCATTGCAAAGCGCATTGGAAGAAGCGCAAATTGCATACAAGGCCGATGGAAAATTATCGGGTTTAACCACTGGACTTACCAATTTGGATAAATCAATCAGTGGTTTGCATCACTCGGATTTAATTATTATTGCGGGTCGTCCTGCGATGGGTAAAACCACATTGGCGATGAATATCGCATTTAATGCGGCAAACGCAATTATGACGGGACGCGCGAATAATCAATACAAAGGTGTGGTTGCGTTTTTCTCACTTGAAATGTCCGCATCACAATTGGCAACACGTGTTTTATCGTCCCAGACAAAAATTCCGGCAACATCTATGCGTGAAGGTTCGTTGACTGATGAAGAATTTTTAAAAATGTCCCAATATTCCAAGGCAATCGCGCAAACGCCATTGGTTATTGATGATACGGCGGGTATGTCTGTGCCTATGATTCGCACGCGTGCGCGGCGATTGGCGCGTAAATACGGTGGAATTGCATTGATTGTCATTGATTACCTGCAATTGATGATGTCGCCCGGTGGCAAACGAAGTGAAAATCGTGTCCAAGAATTGTCCGAAATTACTCGCGGTTTAAAAATGTTGGCCAAAGAGTTAGATGTTCCTGTGATTGCATTGTCTCAATTATCACGCAGTGTTGAAATGCGTGATGATAAACGACCACAATTGGCGGATTTGCGTGAATCTGGATCAATTGAACAAGATGCCGATATTGTTATGTTCACATATCGTGAAGAATACTATTTGGACAATCGTGATCCATCACAACGCATTTCTAATACAACATCACAAAACAGTGTTGAAACATGGCAAAGACGGCTTGAACGCGCCCGGGGCAAGGCGGATGTGATTATCGGTAAAAACCGTCATGGCCGACCCGAAACGGTTCGTTTGGCGTTTCTGGGTGATTATTGCCTGTTTGATAATTTGGATGAAATGGCGGAACGCAATACCGCACCATTACCCGGTGATTTCGCAGATACAGGCATCCCTGAACAACATAATATTGTGCCAAATGACGATAATATTGGTGTTGATGTGTCCGCGATTCCTGATGATATACCATTATAATTTTCTGTACAGATTTTACTTGCCAAGTATTTAAAAATTGACTAAACTTTTGTCAAGTATTCCAAGGAGTCAATAATATGGCACAAGAAGAAATCATTTTTCCAAATAATATACGAACAATCCGTTTGAACAACGGCATGAAAATGACGGAACTGGCGCGTAAGACCGGTTTAAGTTTGTCTGCTGTATCAAAAATAGAAAAGGGTGTTCGTCGTTTAAACCAAAAACAGTTATTAAACATCTGCAATATTTTGGGTTGCAAACTGTCTGACATTTTCATCAAAGAATCTGATGCGGTTGCTGATAAATGGCAAACTGAAATTAAACGCCGTTTGAACGATAACGAACATGGCGGGTTAAAGGTTTTTGGTTCTGGATTGCGTAAAATCCGTCAATTACAGGGCAAAACCATTGCCCAGGCGGCCAAAGATGCCGGTATGACTTTATCTGTGTACCATAAAATTGAGATTGGCCAACGCGAAATTTATAAAAACGAAGTTGAACCTTTGGCAAAATCTTTTGCTTTATCCGCCGAAGGCATGTTCGATAAAATCGCAAATCTTTATAAATCTGGCGAATTAACCAAACAGATAAACAAGGTCAAAGAACGTGTTAAATCTGTTTTGATTCCTGATAATCCTGTATCTGGTATTGATATGCATGATGGATTATATGGTGCGAAATTATATGACAGTGCGCGCCGAAAATTGGTACCGGTGTTTGGGTCGCCTGCGGGTCGTGCAATTTCCTTTAAAAGAAATGATAAGGTTATGATTGTCGCGCCGGCATCACTTGAAGGTCGCAAATCAATTTACGCTGTTATTCCAAATTCAAAACGCACAGGTGGTTTTATTCCTGAAAAATCGTATGTGTTTGTTGATGCAATGCAACCGGCCAATGCGGGTGATTTGGCATTATGTTTTGATGCTGATTTTGCAAAATTGGGTGCCGAAGATGTCATCAATGCTCAACTTGCGATTATACATGCCGATGCCAAGGGCAAATTATACGGCGCGATTGTTGACCCTCAGGAAAAAATTTACGCCAAAACCATGCATCGTGTTGTTTTGATTTTGACCGAATAATAATTTGATGGAGGGGGAAAAACATGAAACCAAAAGCAAATCTTGTCGCACAAAGATTGGTTAACCTGTATCGTCAAGAACACGTAATTCTGGGCGGATGGGCTGCGTTAAACCCTATCTTTGTTAATGAAGCCACCGAAGATGTCTTGATTGAAATGGCGGATTTGCCGACGGGTAAAATGTTGGTTCAGCACATTAAAAATTTGCGCAGTGGAAAAACCCCTATGGATTCGATTGACCGAAATCTTTTGCCATATGGCGGTTTGATGGCGGAATCTGCGGTTACCATGCCATTGGATGAAAAACAATGGATTGATTTAGAAAACGCAATCAATAATTTTACACCAACTCAACAAGGTTTAATTGATTTACAAAAATTGGATATCATCAAAAGATTTGGTGACGAATGGTTGGTTGCAATTAAAACAATTTTATCTGGTCGTCCTGAATTATTACCAAAATGGAAAATTGTCATGCAAACATATCGCGCATATCATTTGTGGGATATGGCGACCCAAATTATAAATCAACCATTAACAGAACGTGCGCGCGCACAAATTCAGGCTGATATGCCTGAATATGAAACTTTTTTGCCTATGTTCGCAGATGAAGGTAAAAAATTATTAGAACGTCTGCGTACATTTATGAAGGAAACCAAACACCCAGATACCCAACAAGATTAATCGTCATCATCGCTTGTTCTGTATATTGTATCCATTGTATGCGGGGTTCCAATATAAATCATTGTGCCGTTTGGTGATAAAATAAAATCCAATTCTCGTAATTTTTCGCGTAATGCTTCGCGCTTTTGTGGGGTGTTGGAAGTATTTGGAACTTCCACATCATCGCATATTATTAAATCTGCGCGCATACCGGTAATATTGCCATGTATTCCTTGGCAAATAACAGACGGTTCACGAATCCCAATTGGACGATTTATTGTTATTTTATCATTTGCCCACTCTTTTTTTGGATTTGGAACCATATCGAAACACAGCGGATGGTTTTCTAATATATTTTTAATATGTTGAACCATGCGTGCCGCCAATACAGTATGTGCCGACAAAACCAATATTCTGGTTTTTGGACGTAAATATAAAATATACGCCGCAAATATTCCAACAATGGTAGATTTACCAGAATGTCGAAACGCCATCAACAAACCTCTATGATTTGGTGATTGCCATACATCATACAAAAAATTTAACATATCTTTGTGGTGTTTTGGTGTTTTATATCCCAAAATATCATTCCAAGAATCAGCAAATTGGTGGACTTGTGTAAGCATTTTATCCAACTATATCATCAACTCGTGAAAGTAATTTTTTCAATAAATTTGGTTTGTTTGTTTTTATATTTTTTAATTTTTCTAAATTATCCTTTTTTTTATCTTCAAAAGATTGTGCTGTTTCATCCCGCATACGACGCAAAACCGCGCCTGTCATAGTGTTGGACGCGGATACGCCACTGGCGCCGTATTTGGCGCGTTGCGAAGCCAATGCTTTTTTTATTAAATTAGTTTTATTTTGTTCGTCATTTGCTATTTTTTGCAAAATTTCCTGACGTTGGTTATTTGCAGATTTTTTTGTTTTTTGATAATTCAAAATTTCGTTAACATCGGATACCAATTGTCCCATTTTTATCTCCTTTTTGTATTAAATTTCGTATTGTCCATAAATTGTCACAGAAAAAACTGTAATCGGCATAGGTTCATCGCCATGTAATGTCCACAGTGGTGTTGATTCATCTATTTGTGAACCCAACATATTCATAGATATATCACCAGAAAATCCTGGGGATGACGGCAAATAAACTTCGTTTGGTAATTCAATACGCATATTGTTTATAAAAGCGCTTTTGGTATTCATCAAACGTAAACTTATTTTGCGCAGACGTAAATGTACCGGACGATGTCCAGAAAAATTCATAGGCACCCCCGATGCACTAAATTCAATTTTATAAGTTGTTGAATCTGTCAAAGCAGTATGCGAAAATTTTGCCAGTTTATATGTGCTATTGTTTTCTATAATAACAAAAGTTTCGCCGCCACTGATTGCCACAGATGTAAATTTTCCGTATGTTGTATATCGTGCCCATGCAGAAATCCCAAGATTAGTGTTTTGGTTTAATACGGCTATATCGCCATTTTTATTCACAATATACAACTGTTTTGATACTTTGTTATATGCAATATCTGTTGGTTCATTAATCAAGTGTTTGGCAAAAATACATAAGTCATCAGCGTTATATTTATCACCCAAAGTATCCAAAGATAATTTACGAATATCTTTCATAGTATTGGATACAAAAACAGTTTCGCCTTCGATTTTTTGTGGCGTCAACGAATATCCTGTGACACTTCCAACTGTTGTATGCTGTTTGATGTTTATATTGGATGGGGTAAGTGGTTGATTGGCGATTGCCCATTCTCCATGTGATGTTAAGACCTGTAATTTATCGCTACTGATTAAATTACATATTTCTTGTCTTTCTTTGGATAATAATGTTGTTGTAATTGCTTCGTCATCTAAGCCTGTGCCGGCATTAAAATTATGGTGTTCACCTGTTTGTGACATCCAAATACCACCGGGATTATAATATGTGCCACCAAATACCAATCTATCTTGGTGAAAAGTCACAGAACGTGGCCATCCATGACGCGAATCAAACGCACTTTCTAACCAATCAGTAATAGCGGTTCCTGGTAAAGTATATTCTTCCACACTTTTAGCATAGACCACAGTTGGATTGACATATTCAATAATTTCCCATGTTTGATTTCCAAATTGCACAATTGTTCCAACATTTGATGATGTCCAATAATTGCCAGATGCAGTAAATACCGCAGACATTGACCCATATGGGCCACTGGTAAGTGTGATTGAAATGCCGCGCATTTCATCATATTTCATTAAAGGAAATTGTGGGTATATTCCTGTGGAGTCATAAAAACTGAATATCCCCAAAGAAAAACTGTTGCCACTTTTTGTTAAAATATATGGGCAAATATCCGGATGAACAAAAATCATAGAATCACCACGACCTGTGAATTGTATTTTTGATAAAGATTCCGTTGACCATGGCGATACTAATGTTTGCACTAATGTATCATTGGAATAAATTGATACTGTAAAATTAGTAAATACCAATATATAATTTTCTTGTTGTGAAATATCAAACGAAAATATACGTGCCGCACCAGATAATACAGCAACATCAACCAATCCCGGACGTAATGTCAATCCGCCACCGGCCAATACATCCATGTTTTCCAAATGTGCCAACCCAGATATATTTTTGTTCAAGTAAAATTCAGGTGCAATTTCACCATTTGCAAAAGAATTTTGTGTATGTATAAATTCTGTCATAACATACCTCCTTTTTTAAAATCTGGCATTAATCAAAGAAAATTGCTCTATCCCAGAATTTATATCTGTGGTGGAATCTATAAACTTTGCATTTTGAAATTCTGCTTCATATAAATTGATAAGTGTTCTTAACATTTGTTGACTGCCGGTAAGTGGTATACAAAATTCTATCGCTAATTTAGTAGCAGCCAACGCAACAAAATAACTTGGAAATTTTTCTGTGCTTACACGCATAATGGCCATCATTTGAACATTATCTGTATTTGCACAAATTTGATTTCCATATATTCGACCATTACAATGCAAAATCCTTAGTACATTTTCAGGAATAATAAATTCATTGTCTTGATTTTTTTCAATTGATAAATTTTGTGTGGCGAAACGCCATGGATGATTTGACAACAAAGCATCAATTACTATGTCATATAATGTTCTGGCTAATTGTGCAGAAGCACTGTCTGTATTAAGTGATACCAACGGTTTTTCGCCCAACTTTAACAATGCCATAGAACATAAATCTAATTTCGTAAGCATATTTATCCTTTTTAGTAAAAAGATAGTGGGACAAATATCCCACTATCATATTAAGTTTGTTTTATAGTTTATATTAAGACAATGCATCTACTGTCACAGTATCGCTTGCTACTGCTATTGTCATGATGGATGTGCCGTCTGACGCATTGATTATGATAATATCGCCAGTATTCATTAATGTCGCAACATTGTTGAAATACCCACTCGCAGAAATTGCGGTCAATGTTTCATCCGCGGCATAGTGCCACAAAGTAAAACCATTTGCATACGCAATTACAGATAATTTTTTATTTTGAAATGCCATCTGTTTTCCTTTTGGTTATTTGTTTTATATAGAGTGTTGTTATGCGTTATCTTTACATTTAAGACGAACGATTCCATCTTGATCAATCAAGACTGCGCCTTGGGACATGCTGTTGCTAATAAAGTGCGCCGCACGTTCACCATGCCAAGTAATATCTGTTTTGACTTCTTGACCGCATGCATGACCAATACTGGACGCATGATATATAAAGCAACTGCGTTCTGTTGTATTGCTTAACGGCAAATCATTGTGCAAAACCCATGTGATGCCCAACCATTTTCTGGCTTCATAACCTTTGACCATTGGATTGTCGCCAACATAATCTGCTGACACAAATTCAGTAATGCCCAACAATTCGTTCCATTGATGAACACCAACAACACCGAATCTGCGGCCATCATCTGGAACATCTTTTTCGTTTAATTTTTCGATTGCTTGCAAAATCATCGATTTGCTTAAACCGGCTGAAAAGTTGCCAACATATGCGGTGGCACCGTTCATTGCATCAATAATTAATTCATCTGTTTTGCGACCCAATGCATACGCACCAGCCGAAGCAACAACACGACGTTCATCAATATTGGTTTTCAATTCATCCAAACTATCAACCCAATCACCAGCATAGTAATCCTGTAAAACACATTCCACAGGTTGATGATTCAAATTCATAACTGGCACAATACCATGTCTGGATTTTGTGCTGGCGGTGCCGCGTCCAATTGTTTGGAAAGTTGTAGATTGTCCCACAACACCAGATTTGCTGCGAATTGTAGAACGTAATTTTGTGCCCATTTGCTGATAAGCCAAATGAACATCTGCTTCAAATTGTTTCACAAAAACTTGATCGATAGAAACAGACATATTTATTCCTTTTGTTAAATTAAAAAAAACATGGTGCAAAAAATTGCACCGACCAAAGATTGATTTTTGTTTTTTTGATTATGCAAACATAACATTTGCGTCATATAACAAAATGCGGGGTCTGTAAAAGATTGTCCTGCAACAGTTTTAGTTAGACTAATTATTCATCTAACTAAAATTATTAAAAAACCCGCAATTTCTTGCGGGTTAAATTGACTTAAAAGAAAATATTATTTTCTTTTTGCCGCTTTTTTGCATGCGCATTTTTTCGCAGGTGCTTTTTTAGCAACAGCTTTCTTAGCAACTGGTTTTTTTGCAGCAACTTTTTTAACCGCTACTTTCTTAGCAGCTGGTTTTTTAGCAACTACTTTTTTTGCAACTGGTTTTTTCGCAGCAACTTTTTTTGCAGGTGCTTTTTTTGCAACTGGTTTTTTAGCAGCTGGTTTCTTTGCAGCTACTTTTTTAGCAGCTGGTTTTTTTGCTGCAGGTTTTTTAGCAGCAGGTTTAGCGGCAGGTTTAGCAGCTTTTTTTGCTGAAAATAAGAATGCCATTCTTCTCTCCTTTTTATGTTTTGGATAGAACAAATTTTTTTGTTCTTACTTATATTCTATATGAAAAGAAAATAAGAGTCCAGAAAAAATTATTTTTTTATTTAATTTTTTTTAATTTTTTTCATTTGAATATAATTTTTTAAAACCATTTTCAATTTTACGAACATATTCAGGATCCGCATCACGCCAATATTTTGGATCGCGCATCATGCGTCTTAAATCTGCGTCTGTTAAATTTTCTTGCACATCAATATTTGTTTCGATGTGTGGTTCCATTGATTGCATCATCGCGTACACACCTTGGATTCCGCTGGCGCTGGAACATAATGATTCAAATGCATCGTGTGGTAAAAATTTTTCACCAAATGTATTTATCGCAGATAAAGCATCGTTCATTTTATCGCGTGACCCAAAAAATTTTTCCAATTTTGAAATTTCATCTGTTTCATTTTTAACAGAAAATAATTCTGTGATGACGGGTGATAAAAATTCTTCTGCTACGGAATAAATTTGTTCAACTTGATGTGATGTTAATCCCATATCATGAAATTTTTGTTTAATCGATTCGTCATCGAACAAATCATTTTTTGGATAATCATCCGCATTTTCTGGCACACCAATTGCACGATTAAATTTTTCGCGCGTGACTTTATCGTCATCATTATGTGGCACAGATATCATACCACCAATTTTCTTTTCCAATTCATTATAAGATTTTAATAACGCATCAACATTGGTTGTGCCATCATCGTTTTGAAATTTTTCTGGTACTTTTTGCATTTGTTCTCCTTTTTGTATCCTTTGATTTACGCAAGAAATAAATTCCGCCAAGTGTGAATACAGATTGCATGGTCATAAACAAATCTGCATCGCCAACTAAATAAGCCGCGATGGCGGATAAAATTCCAACGCCTGATAATATATATGTTCTGTGTCCGGCCAAGAATCCGCCATGAATAATTTTTTGTATTTTCATTTCCATTTTTCCATTACAAGTAAAATAACAATCCATCTAATTCCAAAATATATCCGCGTGCAATTGACCAAGATGGATTTAATTCTGTCCTATGAAATTTAGTCGCACCAAAACAACAATCTTCCAGATTGTGTTTTAACATTTTATCAACAACGCGCGCACACATTTGAAAGGTTCGTGCGTTTGTGTTGACACCTAATAAATCATGACGTTTTGATTTTTTATTCAAAGATTCAAACAATCCAGATTCCATAACGAAATCCAATTCGGTTTGATTATTGACACGTGCACCATTTACAATCATCGATGCCAAAGCTTCGACCACGCGTAAAGATTGTGCGCATGTTTCCGCGTAAACAACGCGTGATATTTTATATACATCTGGATTAAAATCATTTTGATGTTTGATTAATGGCAATTGCATTGCGAATACCCTTTGGTTTAAAACATAAAAAAAGCGCACATAAAAATGTGCGCAAATTAAAAAAGGTAAAAAAAATCACGTCATTCGACGCGCAGATTTCTCCCTCTTGATGCTGTACATTATATCACAAATCGCAACATAAGTCAAGTGGTTTATATCATGATTTCATCACCATACGCCAAAACATATCGTGTGCCACACCTTAATACCAATGCACCATTTTCGTTTATGCCCATCAATTGTGCGGTTGCACCACGATATTTTACAGTTGTATTTAATCCTGTCGCCATAGACATCCATCTTTCGCGCACAATTGCAAAGTCCGCCTTTATCCATTTATCCAGATATTTCATCAATCGTGTCAAAACATCTTTTTCATTTACCATAACGAAATCATTGACCTTGGTTGTTTTATATTCAGCAACACTAGGATTTGTTGCAACATTGATTCCAATTCCAACAACAACAAATCTTCCATAGTATTCAATTAAAATCCCAGAAATTTTTTTATCATCAACCAATATATCATTTGGCCATTTTATAGTCGGTACAATTCCAAAAGAAAACAAAGTATCTGCAACCGCAATTGCCACAGCATAAGACAATCGTGCATCGCGTTCTTCACATCCATAAATAAAACTGGCATACAAATTTCCATGATGCGAAACCCATTTGCGCCGAAAACGTCCACGTCCGGCACTTTGTGCCGCAGCAACAATGGCGGTGTGATCACCGGCACGATGCTCTGCAATCATAGTTGTTGCCATGGTTTGCGTGCTGGGGATTTTATCAAAAGAAAATACTTTATACAGAGCCAATTTTATAAACCCCATCTTTTAATATTATAAAATCACGTCCACACAATTTGCGCAAATCGTAAATTGCATTTTCAATCGTATGCACAGATGCCGGCAAATGTTCCAATGTTGACTTTAATTCTGGGCCTGTCATACCACCACCGCGCCGTAATGCCACAATGATACCCTGTTGAATATTTGATAATTGTGGTATTTTATTACCAAACACAGATTTTAAAATTCGTGTGTTGTCGGCATGTTGAACAATCAAAGATTTCAATTGTTCGGGGGATATTGCCGCGGGCAGGGGAATATTATCCAAATTTACATCCAATACATTTGGTGTATCCAACACAGTCGCCCCAAGCGACAATAAAATGTGGCGCCATGTGGAATCACTGGAAAAAACCCGAATGCCATTTAACATATTTTTAGGATAGCAAAAAAAAGGCACAAGTCTATAAAAAACGCATGAAACAGTATTGCATTTTTATTTTCTGGGTGCTACACTTTCCCGCGTATAAATAAAGAGAAAAAAGGATAACATATGTATATACTTGCTTTGAACTGCGGTTCTTCTTCATTAAAATATCAGGTTTTTGATGCCGACACCAAAGAACCTTTGGTTTCTGGAAATGTTGAAAAGATAGGATTGCCGGATTCTTTCGTGACTCAAAAGTATCCAGATGGCGAAAAAATTCGCAAAGATGTTTCTATGGCTGATCATAATCAGGCTTTAAATGTCGTAATCGGTTTATTGCGTGAGGCTTCCATAGACATCAGTAAAATTGCCGGTGTTGGTCATCGTGTTGTGTTGGGTGGTGAAAAATTTGCGAACTCTGTTGAAATCACAGACGAAGTTATTCAAAAAATTGATGAATTATCAATGATTGCACCATTGCACAATCCTGCGGCTTTGGTTGGAATTATGGCGGCAAAACAATTATTGCCAAACGCGACCCAGGTTGCTGTGTTTGATACTGCATTTTATAACACTTTACCTGATTATGCATATCGTTATGCTGTGCCGGCGGCATGGTATCGTGAACTTGGTGTTCGTCGTTACGGTTTTCATGGAACATCACATTTGTATGTTTCAAAGCGCGCGGCGGCGCTTTTGGGAAAGCCTGCAAAAGATTGTAATTTGATTACATTGCACATTGGATCTGGGGCTTCGGCTGCGGCGATTAAAAATGGTGTTGCGGTGGATACATCATTGGGTATGACACCGGTTGCGGGTTTGGTCATGGGAACACGCCCGGGCGATTTGGATGCCGGTGTTGTGTTATATGTAATGCAAAGATTGGGACTGACCCCGGAACAAATGCAAAAACATTTGAACAAAGATTCTGGACTGTTGGGTGTGACCGAATGTTTTGCTGACCGTCGTGATGTAGAGGCAAACAGGGAAACAAAACCAGAATGCCAATTGGCAATTGAAATGGAGGCACACGCCGTCCGCAAATACATTGGCGCATTTTTGGCAGAATTGGGTCATGTTGATGCAATCGTATTTACCGCCGGTGTGGGTGAAAACGATGATTATTTGCGCGCACAATTTTGCAAGGGTTTGGAACCTTTGGGAATTAAACTGGACCCAGAAAAAAATGCCGCGGCATTGGCACGCAAAGGTGTTGAAAGTGCGATTATCAGCACAGACGACAGCCCGATTAAAATCATTATGGTTGCAACCAATGAAGAATTGGTTATTGTCGAAGATACATTGGCAATCATGAACGGTACATATAATCCAGATCACCTTAAAATGGATTATTCCTTTGCAAAGTAAATAATTTTTAAATGTAATGGTATTTGCCGACAGAAATGTCGGCATTTTTATTTCTTTAATTTGCGTAATATTTTCTTTTGTGCATCTGTAATGCGATATGATTCAATTGCTTTTTGAATTGTTTTATTACGTGTCCAATCGTCTAATTTGTTTAAATATAAAATCGCATCATCCCAATTTGTTGCCAAAGCCGTTGCGAAATACCATGCGCGCATCATATTGATATAGTATTCATCACTATGCACATTGGCAACCATATCGACGTATTCATTGTGAAATGCGTCTTTGAGATAATATCGCATCAATAACCCAATTGCAAATCGCACAGTAAAGACATGTTTTGATTTTATCCATTTATAAATATATGGTTTTAATCTGTCTGTATTTTTCGCAAACACGCGCGGTATTAATTGATCGCAAGTTGCCCAATTATCAATATATGGCAAAAAAGATTCAACCAATATAACACATTTATCAAAATCATTTATTCCCGATAATATAAATGCATGAATTTGATTTTCTTCAAAATAAAAGTGAGGCAGTTCACATAAAAACTCATCTGCATTTGAAAAGTTTTTTGCATATTTGCGTAAAATTGGTGTTTTAACGCCAATCACACGCTTGGCATCAATATTTGGTATTAATCCAGCATTAAATTTTGCGAACTTTTCATCGCGCATATCCAACAAATCAAAATAAACTTTATCATTCATAAAACAATTATTTCAAAACAAGATATAAAATCAAAGTAAAATATACCCCGCAATTTGCGGGGTTGTTTTATCTTGCGTTGCTTTGCACCACATATCCAGATTTTTCCATTTGTTTTTGCATTTTTTTGAACCAATGTTTTGCGGCCAATTTACCCCAGTTTATTACACCATGTCCAACAAAAGGAAAATAATAAACCACCCGACATGTTCCGCCGTTAACATCTTGATACATATGGATATTTTCAGGGTCCGTCCAACGTGGTTGTGGGATATTTGTGGTTCCGTAAAAATGAACCTCTACATCATATCCGGCAATACCATCATCAGCATTAAAAACACTTTCAACACTGCGAAGTTTATACGGTTCGGCATATTGAATTTTTTTATTCAGTTTAGTCATTTATTATCCTTTTTTATTTCATACATGGCCCATATCCCCATTGATACAAAGGCTAACACAGTTTCTCGAACAAAACAAGTCATTATTAATTTTATCGCGCGTTGTTGTTCAAAAGTAAATCAATGTTAAAATCAAATTATTTTCTATCTAAATACTTTGCAAATTCTGTAAAACTGGTCCCCGTCAGGTCTAAAATTTTTGCTATGGTTTCTAAGGAAAGCCATCGTGGTTGTCCATATTTTGTTTTGCGTTTTGATGGATTAAAAGTCGTTGGATCTAAACCTGCCGCACGTGCCATGCCACTGCAACTGAAATGATTTATGCGTGCCAATTCATCTATTGCATGCCACATATCCCGATTGCGTAACATATAACACTCCCTTTTTACATAAGAATATTATACTAATGGCTGGCGGATTGTGCAATGTGCTATAACGCTATACGATAAATATGATAATATTCACAACCAACGCCCGAAGCGGTTGAAATGCTTGCAATACATAAAACTAAAATTTTTGTAAAATTTGCAAAACCAATATGGGAAATATTCCTAAAATGATCTTCGTCCGCGTCATTATGATAAAAATATATTAAAAAAAGACTGTGTATTTTCGAATCGTTTCCTATACGATATTCCAAAAATCATACAAAAGAGAGAATGTGTAAACTAATTTTTACGGAATTAAATTTGATTAGATTAGATTTATAAATTTGACTTTTGTATATATGTGTTATACCCTAACCAGTAAAGAAAGGAGACTAATAAGACATTGGGCGCTTGTTGGTCTTTTTTTATTATAAGGATGAACTGTGGCAAATAAAACATATAATTACGACATATCCAATAAATTTATTGAATATTTTGACGGAAGGGTTAAACAAGTTTTCTTTTATACAACAGAGGACTGTCACTTACGTTGTAAACAATGTTTGTATAAACCTAATTTGTTTTTTCAAATGAATAAAAGACATGAAATCCCGCTAAACCAAATGTGTGAATTGGCGCAAGATGTTTATACACTGGGGGCACGAAAAGCAACGATTATGGGCGGGGAACCATCAAAATATGGCGATTGCGAACACAAAGATTTAGGTCGTTTTATAAGATATTTGAAAGAAATCGGTTATGCTTATGTGAGAATGGATACAAATGGTCAATTTGAAGATGATATGCTGAATTTGCCAGAGATAAAAAAGTTAGACGAGGTTTCTTTTAGCATAGATGGTTATTGCCCAACAATAAATGATTTCTTACGTGGGGCTGGCGCTTTCGATAAGTGCACTAAAAATATAAAAAGGGCGGTGGATTTAGGATATACTGTTGACATAACATCATGTATACATCCTATGTTGTTACAAAAGGATAAAAAAGGCCAATTAGAAATAGAAAATATGATACTTTTTGCCCAAGATCTTGGGGTTAGAAATATCAATTTTCATGTTTTGTTTAAACATGGTTTTCCGATGGATACCTGGACAGAAGATACCGCTGTAAAACCAGAAGATTGGATTGTAGCAAGAGATATTTTGGCAGAAAAAGTGGCATCTGGTGCATATAAAATTCATGTTCGTATTCCATACCACTTTGTAACACAAAAGGAATTTGATGCACATCCACAATATTATGGGTATTGTCCTGCAAAGCTAGGAGAACGTTTATTAATCCATCCAGATGGTCAAATTAGAATTTGTTCTGGGTTAATCAGTTCAAAATATTGTGTTGCAAAATATTATGATCATAAAATTGTATGGGAAGAAGGCTATACAAACGAGCTATCTGATCATGATTTAGACAATCCAACACCGTGTACTAATCAAAGCAAGGGAATGAAATGTGGTAATTACTGTCCATTATGTTTCTCGTTCAAACCATATCAAAGAGAATATGTATGGCAGAATAAATTACAATGGGAACAACAGCATGTTAAATAATATTTCTTTTTCATTGACGAACAAGTGCAACAGTCGTTGTAGGATTTGCAATATATGGAAAACGAAGTCGTTTGAAGATGAAATGTCTGTACCGGATATTAAACATTTATTTGAACATAAGTGTTTTTCACAGGTGGATACTATAAGTTTGACAGGTGGAGAACCATTTTTGAGAAAGGATATTATAGATGTAGTGTACGGATTAAAAGAAAGCATGCCAAACTTGCAAAGGTTGTTTTTAAACACAAACGCGACCAATATACCCAAAATTGTACAGGTTTGTAAAATATCTAGCAATTTATTTAACAGTGTTATTCTAAGTGTTTCTTTGGACGGAGAAAAAGAAATTCACGATCGTTTACGTGGAATAAAAAATTACGATAACGTTATCAGTCTTTTAAAAGTTATGCAGCAACTCCCAGAAATCAATTTGTCTGTATCAATGACGTTGTCCCAAGAAAATACCAATTTAAAGAATTTAAAACACGTGAAAAATATTGCCGAAAATAATAATGCAATGTTTAATTTCCGGTTTGCAGACAAGTCATCAACTTACTATAAAAATATGGATTTAGACTTGTCCGTAACAGAAAATCAAAAAAAACAGGTTTCTGATTTTATTATTGCGAATTGTTCTGATAATGCTTTTTTAATGTGCTTGAAACAGTTTATAGATACGGGTAATCTAGATTTGTTGATTCAGAATGGAAAAAATAAATGTCTTGCAGGTAAAAAATTTGTATTTATTCATCCAAATGGTGTAATTTCGCCTTGCTTGTATAGTACACAACATATAGCACCAGATGATTTATTATCAAAAGCACCCATTGTTATTGGAACAGACACGCCTTGTCCATGTTGTACAGATTGTGTTATATATCCAATGTTGGAAGAACTACAAAAATCAAGATAAATAACCAAAAGGAAAAATAATGTACGAAGAATTGGTTGAAATAGTAAAAAATAAATTAAAATCGTCATCTCATGATTTGTCTCATACTTTCAGGGTATATAGCAATTGTATAAAAATAGCTCAAAACGAACCAAATTGTGTTGTAGATATTGATATTTTACAGGCTGCGGCTTTGCTGCATGATATTGCGCGTCCCGAAGAAGACATGGCAAAAGATGGGAAAAAAGTAGATCATGCAATATTAGGCGCACAACAAGCACAAGAAATATTGGTAAATTTAGGAAAAACACAACAGTTTTCAGAATCTGTAGCTTCTGCAATCAAAACGCATAGGTTCCGCGGAGGGCTTGTGCCAGAAACTATGGAAGCCAAGATATTATTTGATGCAGATAAATTGGATGTTATTGGTAATATCGGTATTGCTCGTTCGTATATGATAGCTGGGGAACAAAAACAAGATATTTATAATGATTGTGATATAAATGAGTATGTGAAAAACAACTTGGTTGGTGGTGTTCCATCTGGAAAGATAATAGATATTTCAAAACATACACCGAATATAGAATTCGCGACTAAAAATGTGAATATCCCAAACAAAATGTTCACCCAAACGGGTAAAGAACTTGCTTTGGCGCGGTTGAAAAGAATGGAAGAATTTTTCAATATATTAAAACAAGAAATTAGAGGTTCTATGTAATGCATTACACAGAAGAAAATAATAGAATCAAATCGGATTTTATAACGTTTTTTAAAGAAAAGGGGTATGTTTTAGAGCCAAGTGTTGCATTAAATTCTAAAATAGACCCGTCTGTGTTTTTGGTTGGAAATTGTACGAATGTATTCAAACAACGTTTATTGAATCAAAATATAGGTAATAGCGGGCATGTGCTGGTGCAACCTGCAATAAATTCAAAAAAAATTCCAGATTTTTTCTCGCAAGAAATAAAACGATTTTCTTCATCATACACAAGTCTTGGGATTTTGCATGAATTAAAATATTTACACGATGTTATAACCTTGCAATACGAATTTTTTACGCAAATCGTTGGACTTGATTCTGCAAAAATATCCATAAGTGTAAATTTTAACGATAAGGATTTTATAGATGCTCTTAAACACTATAGAAATTTGAATATTATAACAGAAAACGAATCTTGCAGAAACAAATTTGGTCAATGCGGAGATTTTTTGTTAACAGGTAGAAATATTCGTTTTTACTACAACGGAAATAATATTTGTGTATTATCTGTATATCAAAATGGCAAAAAAGATTTAGCAATAGAGAGTTCTTCAACGATACAAGTATTGTTAATGGAAAAATATTCTTTATCTAACACGATGGCGGTATCTGTATTAAATGACTTTTATCAAGCATCTAATAATTATGAATTAAAATATTATGATTGCATATCCACAGTGGCCGAAATGTTACATTCTGGTATAAGGCCAAATTCGTCACATATGGATGGAAGAATTTTAAAAAAATACATCAAAATTGTAATTCAAACATGCAACAAAATGGATAAAAATTTAAGAAATTATAGTGATCTTATAGCTTTCTATTTAAATTCTACTTATCCTAATCATTGCATGGATATAAAATCAGTGGTGCAAGAGGCTTTTGAAAAATGTCGATAGTTTTATCATATGATCCACGCACAGAGCCTTATTATGGTTTTTTTATTAAAAATGGTTACTCATATATCGGACATGGGTATATGCATGTTGTATTTGAGAAAAACGGAATAATTTACAAAGTATTACGCTCGGCATTTGGTACGGATAAAGATGTAAACAGATTTAAATTTGAAGCAGATATGCTAGAAACAGTGTCCAGGTACGGTGTTCCTGCGGCATCCGTTGTGCATATATATGCACCAGACGAATTAATTCCAAATTATTGTGTCTTGGCAGAGAAAAAAATATTGGGTAAAATATATTCGTCCGAAGAATTAAATATAAAAAGAGTGTGCGAGATACAATCTGTTTTAAATAAAGTACACAATATATCTCTAGATTTTTTTGGACCAATTTCTACACCGGTTTTACAAGTAAATACTTGGCGCGAATATATGAATTATTTAATTAAAAAAGCGCATAAAATCAACAATATATTAAAAATTGATATAAACATACAAAAAGTAGAACAGTATTTTATAACACAATATAATTACAATGATAAAGCAAAATTTTTAATTCTGGACCCTAATGAAAAAAATTACATATTTGACTCTGATGACAATTTGAACGGTGTCATAGATATTGATCATCCTATTGCTTTTGATCCTTTATACGAGTTTGCGGGTTTTTTATATTCCAGACCCAAAACATTTTCTTTAATGCATAGGGCTAAAATTATAGATACAAAAGATATGCCTGTAATCAAAAATTACGCAATAATTTATACTTTATACGATTTGTGGTTTCGATATGAAAAAAACAAATGTGTTATAAATAAAAGATTGGATTATTATATAAAAAAGGCTACAATGTTCTTGAAAAACTCAAAGGAAATATTATGAAACTTATATTATGTGGCGGGGGCTGGGCAGAAAAAACTGTGATTCCAAATAAATTATTTGAAACCCTAATTGATACAAGTAAACCTATTTTGTATATCCCGTTGGCCAGAAATGCAGGTGAAGATAATTATGACAGTTGTAAAACATGGCTAGAGGGCGAATTTCAAAACATAAGACATGGTGAAATCGTTATGTTGCGTTCGGTATCAGAAATAGCAGATAAAAACGTGAATGATTTTACTGGGGTGTTTATTGGTGGGGGAAATACATATAAATTATTGAAAGAATTAAAAGAAGGCCCCGCATTTGATTGGTTACAAGAATATATACAAACAAACGGCGTCATTTATGGTTGCAGTGCCGGATCAATTATTTTTGGACACGATATAGATGCTTGTTTATATATGGATGAAAACAATGTTGCACTAACAGATGTGAAAGGGTTTAATTCAATTTTCGGTTTTTCTTTTACAGCACATTATACCAACAAAAACGAAGAAAAAACAAAAAAAGCAACAGATTATTTGATTGAATATTCTAAAAAAACACTCGTTTTGGCTTTGCCAGAAGAAGATAGTTTGTATATAAACGGTGATTTAGTTAAAGTCATTGGTTCAAGACCATATTACGTTTTCAATAAAGGTATTAGATTAGAATTTCAACCAAACACAGAATATACCCAGGATGAGTTTATAAAACAAATAAGCAATGTCCAGATTTAATGTAAATATTTCCAAATTTGAACAAAGTTCTCTATCTGATAGTCAGACAAGGGAACTTTTTACATATATAGAAAAAAAATTACCAGATTTGATACGTATTTGCGGGCGCGCTATTAAGTATGTATTACGAAATAATTTGGATTACAGATTGATAACTGTTGGTAATGATTATGTGATAGTAATAAGAAAAACAACAAAATCAAGCAGTTCAATTTGTATAGGTTATCCTTTTCCAATAATGGTGAAAAAAATATATCAGGGTTTATTTGATGGTTTTTGCGTTAATTATTACATAAGGGGGGACAAGTTAAGAAATGCACAACGCATGCATTTGCTTCAAAAACTCAAAGAAAATAACAAAAATTTTTCTATTAAATTTTGTCATTCTAAATTTGGTTTAAGATTCGCCTTGCAAAGATATATCAAAACCTTAAAACCGTATACGTTATATTATCTAGATTTATATAGATTTATAGGAGATTCTTTTTTAAGTACATATATGTTAGATGCTTTTGCAAAAGAATTAAATATAAAACAAAGTATCGTGTTGTCCCAACATGCGCAAAAACTTTCTGGTTTTTATAAAACAATGGATTTAAATGATTGGGATAAAGTATCAGATAACGGTATATATATTTTTTCTGATTTATTGGATATAGATGATGCATGGGTTCATGAATTTGCTGTAAAACAAGCTAAAAATGGGGTTTATATATTAAATAGTAGAAATAGTTTTTTTGTAAAAAATGAGGATACAGTTCAATATTTTGCAATAAAAAATAAACCAGACATATTGCTTACACGTGGTAATATATTTGCATATATGAACAGAAGTATTTCATCGTTCATAAAAACGAAACTGCATATATATAAAAAAACTATCAAAATTGAAAACATAAAAAGGATTTATATAAATCCTTTCTCGTCATCAATACAAAAAAGTTTCTCAGAACAAGAAATGTTTTATCTTGTAAAACAATTAAAAACAGATTTTCCATATGTCGACATTTTTATACCATTTGGTTATGATGTTAGCACAAAAATATACAGTATAAAAATTTCAAAAAAGTTAAATTTAAAAAGACTAAAAGACAAAGGGTTTTATGACTTAATCAATAAACTACGTTCAAACCATATTGATTTAATAATAACTCCAGATACCGCACTGACGCATATTGCAACAAAATGTAATATAAAAAATATTGTTGTTTTTAAATCTGGTTTTTGGGATCCCCTATCTTTGCAATCGCTTGCCGCAGAATCGCCGCTGTCGTTTATTAGTCCAAATCCATATCAATTGCCAATAGTGTTATCATCGGCAAATAATAAAGATTTTCATAAAGTTTCAGATGTCATATGCCTAATTCAAAAGGTTAATAGTCAAAAAATTGATAAAATATATAATTTTTGTTCTTTTAAGTTTTCGTTATTTGACAATATCATATTGTTCAAATTAAGAAAGATATTAGGGCTAACATACAAATTAAAATATTATAAAAAAAGGAAAACAAATGGTATGTGTGATTCAAAAATGGGTGTTTAATGATAATATAAGCATGAAACAACAAAGTATGCTCTTATCCGGATTACGTGGGTGTGACGGTATATATAACGATGATATATCAAAAACAATAATCAGGAAAATTCGGTGCACCGTATTAAATAATGCTGCCGACAATAATACAAATTTTATGCGAGGGGACATATCTCTAGATGTATTAGCTAATTTTGCCAAAAGTCGTAATAAATATCCTGTACATTTTTATATGCATGTTTGTTATTGTTGTGAAATCATTGGTTTTAAACATCCTGATGAAAATATCAGAAAATGGTTTTATAAGGCTTATTGTTTATTAGTCAAAGCTCTTTACCTTAACCCAGAAACAGAACAAGAATGCGATGAAAGACTTCAAGACGGTAAAACAATATCTTTTGATGATTATGCAAAAAACATAATCACATATTAGAATTTTGGTTATAAAGTTCAGGGTTAAGGTTCTTGTCGTTATACATCTTTAGTTGTTTGTAAACAATCGGTCTTTTGGTACCATTAATGTATTCTGTAATCAAATTTTTAAACGCAGAAACCAAATCCTTTTGTTGTTGATTCAGTTTATTTAATCTATCAACAATCATTTTATAATCGTTGTCTTTGGATTTGGCTAATGTTCTTCGTTTTTTCTCTGCGTTCATATGGTATATTTTTAAAGATAATATTGACAACCTATCAATTATACTACCAATAGATTCCGTATTAAATGGTATAGACGAATCATTAACAATAAAATCTTTTAATAATAATATAAAGTTGTCATCAATTTGTTCGTAAAATTCTGTTCGTTGTTTATTAAGAAAATCAATTTCTCGCTTACAATCAGCAATGTGCTTATCAGAAATATCTAGATTTCGTGTTACATCTTCAATGTGCCATAATTTAAAATTCATAAAATGATTATTGATAACATTTTGGATAACTAAATCAGCATTATCAACTAAAAAATCAATGTTTTTATGCCATTTTCGTGTTAATGTGGCTTGGGTGTAAACAATTTTATCCACAAGAATACACAATTTTTCTTTCAAATCAGCCGAACCCATTTATACACCTCTGATGCATGTTTATACAGATGATATAGAAAGTCAATGTTTTTATTATTCTTAAGGAATTATCGCATAATAATTTATTATTCATAAGGGTAAAAATTGATCAAAATAATTTAGTCGCTTTTTCTCTTCAGGGGACTGCGCATTCATTTTTAAAAGAATATAAACACTCAACAATTTTGCGTGAAGAGTTTATGGAACCGTTGGGGTTGTCCATGAATGCTCTGGCACGTGCGATTGATGGCCCGGCAAACTATATTCATGGTATCGTGCATGGAATACGTGGTATTTCTGCTACGATAGATTTGCGCCTTACTCGTTACTTTGGTTTATCCCAAGGATACTTTCTGCGTATTCAAATGCATTACGATATGGTGTTGGCCTCTCGTAATATAAGCGATAAAGAACTGGCAAAAATTATACCGCTTAATCGTCCGGCAAATGAAAGTTTAAATGTTGCTGTGATATAGCGTTGGTTCGTTTTTTGAATGACACGCCCTATGAGGCGTGTTTTTTTATTGTATATGTTGTGTAATGTGCTTTGTGTAGCTAATATGTAGATTTTTGTTTTTATGTTGGTATTCCACCATAAATAGAGAAAATTTTTAGCAGACATACGGACCGCAGTTGCCTGTTTCCTGCGGATTTTAAGAGTTTTTTTATTGTGATATACGGACTGGTCCGTATATTTAGGGGTGTTTTTTGTAAAAATGGCCATTTTTATGCTTTTATAAATGATCAACATTTTATCAAATTTTCCCGGAAATCCGCAGTTTTTGTATGTATAATTTATCTGACAAAGCGACATACGGATTAACAGCGACCCCTTAATGAATATTTATTTTTATGCACTTGAGTGTAAACCTAACGGCCTGTGTGCCACAGATGCTGCGGTGTTGCAGAGTTGTGCTTTTGCAAAAAATTAACAAAAAATACACCCAAAAGTGTGCTAAAGTTGTACCAAAATATATCTGGGGTGTAGCTGTTTTTTTAGAGCGCAAAAAGGCCTTACAAAGCCCGATTGAACTAGATTTAAATGTATCTTGTGTATAGAAAATTTCTTTTTGTGTTTGCCTGACGTTTTAACAGTAATTTTATTGCAAAAATAGTATTTTTTCTACGCCAAAATGCATAAAAATAACCGAAGATAATTTGTATAAAATGTCATATAACAATAGTATGTAAAGTAGCATATGTGTTGTTTTTTATTCGTAAACATATTGCAGGTTTCATGTTTGTCTTGTTATTGGCATAATAAAAATAATTATTAGTGATACTTGAAAAATCGTTTTGATGTATTACCTTTACAGAGAAGAAGTAAGAATACGAACCTTTCTGAAAGGTTCGTTTTTTTATTGACTTTTTATAAATTTAATGTCAAAATCAACAAAACTTCGTTAAAAATGGAGTGAAATATCATGTTTTTAAACTTTAAAATCAAAAATTATCGTTCAATAGGTCAAGAAATTGTGGTGGATTTCGCTATATCTGATAGCCAGAAAATAAGTGCTTATTCAGAAGTGAATGGCAAGGCCATAAATAACATAGCTTGTATTGTTGGTCCTAATGCTAGTGGTAAAAGCAACATTCTCAAGGGAATAGTATTGTTCTTGCGTTACATGTGTAGGTCGTATTCAATTCCCAGTTTTAGAGATGCGAGCCTTTTTGATACACATTTTTGTTGTAAGGGTCAACCAATAGAGTTTTCAACTGAATTTATAGACGATGACACACAATATAAATACGAGATATCAATTCTTAATAATGTTGTTCTGAAGGAAACATTTTCTGTATTAAATGAAGACACAAAACGGTATAACATAGTTTTTAAAAGAGAAGCTTATAAGCCTATTCAGACAACGATTGATATAAATGAACAAGATTTAGAAAGACTACAAAACGATATGTCTTTGTTATCTTTGATGCTCGAATTGAATTATTTTAATAAAAACGAATTGAAAATATTAAAAAGCTTTTTAACAAACGTTAGTCCAGAGTTTTATGTTGGTTATCCAAATCCTCTGGTGAGATTAAATGCATTAACAAGAAGACTCGAACAGGATGGTTTGTTGTTGGAAGAACTAATAGAAGAATTGAAAAACATATATACTGGGATAACGGGGTTGTCTTTGGACAAACTAAAAAATGCTAATGCTAATGCGCTTGGTGAAAAGGAGTATTCGACTATAATAGCTCATCACAAGATAGCTAATTCAAATCATCCTTTGCTCATTTTGGAGGAGTCTAGCGGCACATTACATTATATAGAGCTGTTTATACATTTATACGAAATTTTCAAAAATGGTGGATTATTGATATCTGATGAATTGGAGCAAAGTTTACACCCCGATATCACCAATAGAATCATAAGCAGGTTTTTGGATAAAAATAAAAATCCGAATAATGCGCAGATTTTATTTACAACACATAATCCATGGTTTTTACAAGATTTAACAAAAACACAAATCTTTATAGCAGAAAAGAATACTAAAGGTGAGACGGAATTAACAAGATTGGATGATATACAAGGCGTTAGAAACGATGAAAACTATTTCATAAAGTATTTGGCGGGAGAATATGATGGTCGCCCAAAGATAAAGGATGTGTAGGGTTATGAATAGGAAAAAGCGTAATTCTATAGTCGTCGTACATGAGGGATATCGGGAGGGCTATTTTGTGGAATACATATCACAATTTAGCCCTTTGAGGGTAAATTTGCAACCCTGTTATGGCGAAAGTGCTACACATGTACTCAATATGGCTTTCAAGCGTTCTGATTTGGGACTCAGAGTGGTGGCTTTTTTTGATGAAGATTTTGAAGGTATAGAACAACGTAAAATAGAATCTGAAACTTTTAAAATTTTATCAGCACGTTGGGGGACAGAAAATGAAATTTTGTCTAGTACTTCGTACAAAGAATTGCAGGGTCTTAATAGTAAGAACAAAAACCCTGTATTGGCTGTATCAAACCCGCAATCAATAGAGGGGCTTATATTAACTATTCTTGATGTGCCAGAATCGGAACTTGAGGGTAAATCTACAAATGTATTAAAAGGTAAATTAGATGTATTGCTTAACAAAGTTGTTCTTAAGCAGGAAGACGCGGAACTTATCGCTTTATATGATGAAAAAATTGCAAAACATAACGCGGAGATACAAAAATTATTAGAAGAGGAGCCTAAAAATAATACATTGTTAAAATATCATAATGGAAAAAAACAAGAATTTGGACGTAAGAAAAATGAAGTAATTTTTAAGCGTTTTTTAGCCAACAATATCAGTTTAGAGATTTTACAGAATAAGCGTGTCACAATAAAATCACTAGATATTTTATTAAGCGAATTAGGAATATAAAAATTATTATTTATGTCTAGCTTTATGACATTTATCACAAATAGAAACAAGCCAGCCAATCGGTTCGCGACCGATGTTTTTTGCGTATTTTAGATGGTGAACTTGGGTTGCGCGTGAACCACAATAAACGCAGCGCCAATGGTCTCGTTTTAATACAAGATAACGTTTTCGTTGCCAGGCTTCGGATTGTAAATAGTCGTTTCTATAATAATCTCTGCGCAATTTACGTTTGAAACGGTTAATAAATACACATACAGCAACAAAGATAACAGCAGTTAAAAATTCCATTGCAATTTATAACCTATCCAAGTATTATGCCGGCAGGTACACTTTTCTAAGAGGTAATAAAAGTTTACCTTCTGCTCTAAAGTTATCATAGTGCAGGGTAACTAACTCTGCTAACATATTTAAATCTATCAATGTTAGAGGTATTTCAGAACGATCTGCTTCATATTTAGCTTCTTTTGTAAAACCGCCTGTGCTGATATACAGACATTTATCTCCTTTTCTACGTCCGCCCATAAAACTTCGTATTTTTTGTGTACCCATTTGGCCCTCTCTATGCTTGACCTCCACAAAAATACGGGGTTCTTCCAATCCGAGGCCGTCCTTAGAAGCAAAGACATCTGTGCCTCTGTCAGAACCTTTTTGAGTTCGTCTAGCAATATACCCCATTGCATTTAATATTTCTTTCGCCAATTCTTCCATATCATCAGGTGCTAAAGAAAGAATTTTATCTTTTAATAATTCAACAGAGTTTTCTAAAAGATTACCTGTTTGTTGTTCTGTTTCTTGTTCTTTTTCATCTTCTGTTTTTTCTTGAATCTTTTTACCTTCAAGTATATTTCTGAATTCTGATTCTATTTCTTTTGTTACACTAAACAAGGTTTGAGATGCCCCCAAATAATTTTTAGCAGTTATAGACAGAAGATCTCTAGAAACAGTCTTTTTATTCCATTTTACTTTCCGGATATTAGGTCTTTCCTCTTTTTTAATAAAAGAATAATCGCTTGTGATTTCTGCTATATGATACACGCGTAATGAAGAATCATACGTTATAACGAGATCTCCAATTTTCATTTTGTTAGCAAAATTATCGAGCATACTTGCCCAGACGGGGATAGATTTGTATTTGTTTGGGTATTCTTTTGATAAAGCTTGTTTTATATTTTCTCGACTTTTACCATGTAGATCACCTATCAACCCCCAACCAAGAGCAACAATATTTTTCCCTATAAATTCCGGTAATAAATCGCCGCCTAAAGATCGCAGCATCCACATAGACATAGTTTACTCCTATAGTATCTGTTAATCACTTATGATTATACACCCAAACCCACCTTTTTGCAATATGGAGTAATACGGTTCAAATTTTATAATGTAAAAATATTTGTTCTCTTGACTTTACATCTTATTTTCGGGTACGTTCGCTTAAACGGGAAATAATGATATGGTGGACACAAAGAGACAACATTATGTGCCAAGGTTTTTGTTGAAACACTTTTGTGCGGATGGTCATACAATAAATGTTACAGACATCATTGAAAATAGAACATATCCTGCAAACATTATGAATGTGGCACAAGAAAAATATTTTTATGAGTTAGATACAGATAAGGGCAAGGTCTCATTAGAGAAACAATATGCTGGGTTAGAAGACAAAGTTGCTCCAATTATTGATAAAATTGTAAAAACAGAATCTATAGGATGGTTTAAGGATGAGCATTTTCAAATTTTAGAAGATTTCATTTTGTGTCAGTTTTATAGAACCAGAAAATATGTAAATCATGTGAAAAGTTTTCTGCAATCAAATAACATACCTTTATTAGATTTGGTAGATCAAGAAGGAAACATAAAGAAAACTTTAAATTGTGAGGATATTGGTATAGATGATAATGTTGCCAGGGTTATGAGTTATAATTTTTTGTATCATGTTGAACACGATGACGTTATCCGTGATGCTATAGCATCGATGGAATGGACATTGTTCAAAGCAACTGGTACGCAGAATTTTATCACGTCTGATAACCCGACAGTATTAAACAATCATTTGGCATTTATGGAAGATAACGGTAAAACAAGCGGTTTTGAATTGCCTCATTCGCAAATATTTTTGCCAATTTCATCAAAGTTAATATTAACATTGACGGCCGAAACTATGGCGGAAGAGGCCAGGACAAACTTATTAAAAGTTATGATGAAAGGAATTCCAGTGGTAATTAGTGATGCGTTTAAATGTTCTGTTACTGGTGAGGCAGCACGATGTCCAGACGGACTTGTCAAACTGTTTAACGAATCGCAAAAACGCAATGCAGAACGGTTCCTTTTTGACTAATTTTAATGTTTTTCTAACAATTCGCTTAATAAATATAACAAAAAAGGGGATAAAAACACATAAAATACCTTGTTTTTACGCTCTGAATATCGCAGAAAACAGGCGTTTTAAAAATGCAAGCAAAAAAGCGGCTTTTTTGCTCAAAAAGGTTAATGAAAAACATGATAAAATACTGTATATTGTGGTTGTGGATGAATTGAGACACAAAATGTTGATAAAACATCCTGGGGATATTGCTCTAACAACATCCCCAAAAACGGTTACCCAAATATAATAAGGGGCACCTAACTCACTCCTTATTATAGCAAAATTTTATGCTATTGGCAAATATTTTGTTTTTTTGGGTGCATGGTAACTTGACTAAAATAAGGAGTTTAATATGTCAAGATGTTTAAGAACATGGGACTTGGAAGTCCATCACAAAAATGTTAACGGTGGTAACGGACTGGATAATGCGAAAGTATTATGCCATAAATGTCACGTTAATACCAGTTCTTATGGTGATACAGGACACAATAGCCCAGAACCCTTTTCTCAAGAAACAAAAGATAAGGCGCTAAGACGTGCAAATTATCAATGTGAATGCACAAAAGGTGATTGCTGTTGGTCGCAAGACCGGTTTATTATTTGTTCTACTTGACATTAACCCTTGTTTTGGGCTAAGTTTTTCCTAAGGAAAGGAATTATGTTCGGTATAGAAAATAGGCGGTATATAGGTAACAAATGCAAGCTAATGCCATGGATACGTGATTTGATTGTTGCAGAATGTCCAAGGTGTGTGTCTTTGTTTGATGTTTTTGCGGGTACAGGCTGCGTATCGGCATGTTTGCTCGATCTGTATGACAATATCATAATTAACGATTTCTTGTTTTCTAATGAAGTAATATATAAGGCTTTCTTCGGAAAGGGGGTGTATAATCAAAAAAAGTTACAGAAGATAAAAGAAACATATTTAAATATACCAGCGACGCAACTACAAAAGTCGAATTATGTATCTGATATGTTTGGAAATAAATTCTTTTCATATAATGATGCGGTGAAAATAGGTTATATTAGACAAGATATAGAAAATCTATATTTGAACAAAAAAATAAATGCAAAAGAACATGATATATTATTAGCGTCGTTATTATATTCTGCGGATCATACGGCAAACACAGTGGGCCATTATGATGCTTTTATAAAAAAATCGGGATCGGCCCGGCCTTTTGAATTTGATTTGATATCACCAATAGATACAAAAAACAAAAAAATAAAGATATACAGAGAAGATGCAAATAAATTAGCCGAACATGTTTGTGCGGATATTGCTTTTATAGATCCACCATA